>JAGCRY010000067.1 GCA_017964465.1 Bacteroidales bacterium
ATCAGCAAGTTCGTCGAGTTTGGGGTTGCTGCGGAGAGCGTCAGCCTTGCCGTACTCGAAGAGAACGTCTTCGATTTCGATGTAACGGTCGTAGAGTGTGCCGTCGCCTTCGTCGTCGTAACGCTTCTTGTCGATGCCGTCATTACCGTTGTCAGCAACGAGTTCGTTGCAGTCGTTCTGAGGATCGAGCTGGATTGTCTGGTATTCCTTTGTAGCGGGAGCGTTTGTAGCCATGTCGAAGATTTCGCTGTAAACAACGCTCGAGTTAGCTGTAACGGTCATTGTGTAGTTGTGACCACGGTTTGTGGTGAAGGAGTAATCGCCGCTTGCAGAGGGAGTGATTTCCTGGGTCTTGCCGGTGGAGTTGTCCCTTACGGTGATGTTAGTCCTTGGCATTTCGCCCTTGCAGTTCTTAACCTTGCCGTTAACTACGGTTTCGGGAGTAGCCATGAGCGAGGTGGGACCAGCTACGTAGAGGTCGTAGTTGCCCATGCCGTTACCACGGTTAGAAGAGAAGTAGAGCTTCCTTCCGGTCTCAAATACGTAGAGTTCGTCTGAGTTAGAGTTGATGGGAGCGCCGAGGTTTTCAGCTTCGCCAACGGTCTCGCCGCTGATGGGAGCGGAGAAGAGGTCGTAGCCGCCGATGCCGGTGTGGCCTTTTGAGCTGAAGTAGAGCTTTGTGCCGTCAGCAGAAACGAACGGGCCTTCTTCGTCAGCTTCAGTGTTAACGCCGTCGCCGAGGTTCTTTACGTTGCCCCATGCGCCGTTGTCCTGGCGTGTAGCCACGAAGATATCGAGACCACCCTTAGAACCAGCCCTGTCGCTTGCGAAATAGAGCTTGTTGCCGTCGGGAGAGAGGGCTGCGCCTTTCTCCTCGTAGGGAGTGTTGATGTTGCCGCCGAGGAGTTCGGGAGCCGACCAAGCGTTGCCGCTCCTCCTGGAGATGAGGATGCTGCCGTTGTCGTCCTCGCGGTAGATGTACATCTCGTTTCCGTCGGGCGAGATAGCTACGACTGCGTCGTGGGCGTTGGTGTTGAGGTCGCCGGTAATAGCTTCAGGCTTAGACCATGTGTTAGTTGAGTCCACGATAGTGGATTTGTAGATGTTCTCGTCCACCATGCTCTCGGATACAGTGCTGTGTCCTTCGAGTTCCCTGCGGGAAGTGAAGAAGAGTTCTTTCTGGTTGGGCGAGAGGACAGGTGAGTGGTCCACCTTGTCACCGTTGACGAATGCGCCGAGGTTGAGCACCATGTTGTCCTTGGGATTGGACTTCTGGTTCTGCGCGAATTTGCAGCTCTCGATTTCGTTCTCAACGGCCTTCTTGAGAGAGTTGTTGACATTGCCCTGGAGCGCTTCCAGTACAGAGAGAGCCTCGTCGATGTTCTCGTTCTCTCTGAGAGTCCTTGCCAATGCTATCTGATTGGTTTGGGCTGCAACTTTAGTTTTCTCTTTAGCGGTGTAAAGAGATTCTGCCTTGCGGAATTCCGCGATGGCCTGCTGCCTGTCTCCAAGGTTACGATAGCAATAGCCTAATTGAGAGTGATAGTTTGCATTCTCGGGGTTATTGCCAACCAATTGCTTGTAGTTGTTAGACGCTGCTGTCCAATCGTTGTTGTAAGCAGCCTCTTCAGCGGCTTGGAGCAGCTGGGAGTCTTGTGCAGATGCCGTTTGTGCAAATACTGCCGACATCGTGATTAAGACAAACGCTAACGATAAAAATCGGTTTTTCATGTTAATTTATTATTAGGACTTTTCTTAAAAAATTTTACTAATTCAATTTCACAAAATTATATATTTTTTGCAAATCAAAAAAATATATTGCAATTTTTTTTTCAATTATTTGCAAAATTTCTTCTGTCGCCGTTCCAACACTCTAATTTTCAGAGTAATAGACAGACGGCAAATTTCGCAGATTATAGCGCGATGCCATGATTTCACCGTATGCTCCGGCGGTTCTGAAGGCGATTAGGTCTCCTCGAACGGTTTTTGGGAGCGTGATTCCGGTGTCGAAAACGTCGGTTGACTCGCAAATCGGGCCGACGACGTCGTATTTGTCGTGCTGTGCGTAGTGCGATGAGAGGTTTTCGATTTTGTGGCGTGCGCCGTAGAGGGCGGGGCGGATCAGGTCTGTGAATCCGGCGTCCACGATTGCGAAGTTTGTCTGAGTGGCAGGCTTTATATATAGTGTCTTTGCCACCATAGTTCCGCACTGTGCGACTATTGCCCTTCCGAACTCGAAATGCACATTCTGCTTCTCCCTGACATGGAGGTTAGCGTGTATGATGTCCATGAGCGACTCAAAGTCTGGAATCGGCTCGCTGTCGGGGTCATCGTAGTTTACTCCGAGTCCGCCTCCGAGGTTGATTTCGGGAAGGTCGAGCCCCATTAAGCTGAGTTTGTCCTGCATTTCATTGCTGCGCTGGCATAGGAGCCTGTATGGTTCTTTGTCGAGAATTTGCGAGCCGATATGGAAATGGAGGCCGATGAGCTTGATGTTGTTGAGCTTCTGTGCCGCTGTGACGGTTTCTTCGAGTTTGTTGAAGTCGATGCCGAATTTGCTGTCGGCGAGTCCGGTGTTGATGCACTTGTTTGTGTGTGCGTCGATTCCGGGGTTGAGCCTCAGGGCGACATTCGCGAGTTTTCCTTCTGTGCCGGCAATTTTGTTGATGACTTCGAGTTCCTGCAGCGACTCCACATTGAAGCAGAAGATGTTGTTCTTTATTCCTGTCTCGATTTCCTTGTCGCTTTTTCCGACGCCTGCAAATACAATCTTGCTTGCGGGGAAGCCACATTCAAGTGCGCGTGTCACCTCGTTTCCGCTTACGCAGTCTGCGCCGAAGCCGAATGAGCTTATCTCTTTCAGGATGCGCGTGTTTGCGTTTGCTTTTAGGGCGTAGTGGACTTTATAGCCATATTTGTCCACTGCAGCCTTTAGCTGAGTGAGCGTCTTGCGGAGCAGCTGGATGTCATAATAATAAAAAGGTGTGTCCAGCGTCTCAAACCTTTTTATCGAATCTCTGTCGAACATTTGATGCAGTGTTTCGTTAAGTGTAATCAGTCTTTATGAATCACGGTGCAAATTTATGCCTTTTTTTTGAAACACGCAATTTATTTTAAAAAAAATAGTAAAAAAACTAAAACTGTAACGTACTGATTTATAATATATTGCAAAATAACTTAATATTTTTGTGAAAAATCTTTTTTTAAATAAGCAAAAAAAATTAAATTTGAAATTTGATTGGAATGTCATAATCGCCTTATTTGGTGCCGCTGAGATGCAAAAACGGCAACAAATTTGATGATGGCTTTCTATAAAGCATTATTGAAAAAAATGAAGACACCGGAGAAAATACCTGTCAAGGTGAAATTCAGGATAATGTTTGTGTGCTTCGCCGTTTATGTGGTGGCGACAGGCTTGTCCATTTTTTACCTTATACATACATACGCCACGCTTGATAACAGTTTCCAGAGGGAAAACAGGCTCAAAAACGACATTTCCGACCTTCGCAACGCCCAGTATGAGCTTTTCAATATCTACACTGGCAGGAAGGACAAGGAGAAGGAGGACGCCCTGAAGGAGACCATAGACGTCGTGTGCCGCAGCATCGACGGCGGCATTTCATACCTGAGCGAGAATCCTTTGGACGACAGCCGCGAGATTAAGCAGTCTGTGACGATACTTCAGGACGAGTTTTCGCTTTTCAAACAGAAAATCAACGACATAAACGTCATTGAGAACGAAATATCTGAACTCACGCAGGACGGAGGACGCCTTGCGACGAGCCGCAACACCGTGAAGAACACAATCCTTCAGACTGCCGTTGTCGGCGTTTACAACAAGTTTGTCGAGGCGTCCAAGTATGAGGAACATTTTCTCGAAAAGAGCAACGTGGAGGACTACACGAAGTTCAACAAGCAGATTGACGGTGTGAATGCAATCCTCAAGAACGTCGGTAACGCAAGCATGGTCATCAAATACCAGATTTTCAAGCTTGAAGACCAGTTCGCGGAATATAGGACGACATTCAACCTCCTGTTCAGCAAGCAGTTATTGCTTGGCATTGACAATTATGAGGGCTATAAAGGCGAGGCCAACGTCCAGGTAAGCACCATGCTCACAAACCTTGAGGAGATGATGCTCGAATCCAACATCCTCCGCGAGTCGATAAGGACAAAGGCAATCCGCCGCGTGTTCCTCCTTCAGCTCATCATGCTTGCAATCGGCATACCGTTCTTCCTCGTGCTTTTCTGGTCGGTCAACAAGCCTATCCAGAACATGAACGACTACCTCTCACGCCTTCTCAAAGGCGAACTCGTGACGGCGGACGTCAGCCCCGACAGCACAAACGAGATGGACCTCATGTGTATGCAGTTGTCGGAGTTCATCGGCAACCTCAAACAGAAGCAGCAGTTCACTGAGGACATCGGCAACAACAGGCACACCGAGGGTTTTGCGCTCCTGAGCAACAATGATGAACTCGGCAACGCCCTTGTGACCATGAAGAAAAACCTCGACGAACAGACTGAGCGTCAACTTGCACGCCGCCGTGAGGATGAAATTCAGGACAAGATTAACATCGGCCTCGCCGACTTCGGCAACATCCTCCGCCGCAATAACAACAACATCGACAACCTCTGTAACGAGACCGTCCGCGCCCTGATTCACTACATGGAGGCGGACTATGGCGCTATATATATATATGTGGACGAAGAGCCGGACGACATTCACCTCGAGATGAAGGCTACATACGCCGCAGACAGGAAAAAGTTCATAGTTAAAAAGGTGTCGCTCTATGAAGGCATCGTCGGCACGTGCGCCGTGGAAAAGACAATGCAGATAATAGACGACATTCCGAAAGACTACATAAAAATTGGTTCGGGATTCGGCAACACGAACCCATGCAGCCTTATTGTTGCGCCGCTGATGCTTAATGAAGACATCTATGGCGTGATTGAGATTTGCCGCACGGACAAGTTTGAGGACTACCGCATAAAGTTCCTCGAAAGGCTTACCGAGGACATTGCGAGCACAATATCCTACGTGAAGGAAAACACCAAGAACCTCTTCAAGCTCCAGGAAAAGGGCAAGAGGCTCGAGGACTACACAAAACGCCTCCACAAGGCAAAGAACGAACTCGCCAAGAAGGACGAGGAAATCGAAAACTGCAAAGCTGAAATCGCCAAGCTGATAAAGGAGAATGCGAAGCTGATGGACGACAGAGGCAGCGCAAGAAAAAGAGTATAACAAAACATGTCAACGATAATTTGAATCAATGGACGCCCAAAAGAAATATAGAAAGACCAACTCCGTAAGGTGGAAGACCGTGATGTCGGTTATAGCATGCACCGTCTTGCTATCGGCGGCCATATTGTTTATACAGGACAGGCTCATGTTTGAGCGTATAACTGATTATGGCAAACTCCGCACAAACATACGCAACGACAAGTATGCTGAAGACATGGAGCAGCAGCTCGACAAGACCGTCATAAAGTTGCAGACAATGGCGGAGACCATTTCCGAACAGGTTTCGCAGGACGCGACGCAGGTAAAGCCCCTCACACAGAAGATGATGCTGAGGTTCCTTTCTGGCGACCAGAGCGCAAAGTCCATTTTCATCATTTCCGAGCCTTACATCTTTGACAATTCCGACAGCCTTCTCGTAAACACAAACCCGGGCTTCCCGATTGGATGGTACACAAAATACATCAGACATGAGAACATGGGCACGCCGGAAATCTCAAACGACCTCCAGACCTCCTCAAACGACATCTACGACATGTACCGCGTCATAAAGCGTGACAATACTCCAAAAGTGGTGAGCCTCAGTCAAAACGCCGACATTTCTAATGTCATCGTCTGCCTCATGCCTATTTACACAAACAAGAAGTTCTGTGGCGTTGTGGGCGTGGACATCGACCAGAAATACTACCGCAACATCCTTGACAACCAGATACCTGCGTCAAGTACGATTTATATAACGGACAGCACCGGCAACATTTTCTATTCCCGCAACAAGGACTATGTAAACCGCAACATACATGAAGTTCTGCGCTTCACTGAGGAAAAACTCGGCATCATGGCGAAGACCGCCGAAAATCTGCCTGTGGATGCCGTGTGTGAACTCGTGGAGAACAATAAGGAAGAGGTCTATATCCACAGCAAACGCATACCGCTCGCCTGCAATGATGACAATTTCACGATGATTTGCATCAACAGCCTCGACGACATCAGGGCGGAGCAGAGCAGCACTTTCATAAAGTCCGTATTGATTGTGGTGACGATTCTCGTATTGCTTTCCATTTTCATCATTGTCATGTCGAGGAACGTGATAAAGCCATTTGAAAACACGAGGAAACTCGTTGACCATATCACGCAGGGCGATTATATGCTTGAAAAGTATCTGCCTGAGACACTGCGGATTCCTAATGAATGGCTGCGCATCGTAAACAGCATAAAGGGGCTTGCAAAGTCGCTGAAAAACACCTCAGATTTCGCCACTCAACTCAAAGACAAGAACTTAGAGTCGGAGTATGATGCCTCCATCACAAACAACCCAATCGGCGCATCTCTCGTTGCTCTCCGAAACGACATGATAGAGACCACTGAAAAGGAGCGCCAGCGTTTCAATGAGGAGCGCCAGAACCAGTGGGCGACCGAGGGTCACTCAATTTTCTCCGATATTCTGCGTAACAACATTTCCGACATCCATAATCTTTGTGACGCTGTAATCGACAAACTTGTGCCGTACATCAACGTCACACAGGGCGGCATTTTCATCCGCACCGCCAGTCCGGACGACCCGAACACCGAATGTTTTGAACTTTATGCCGTCTTTGCGTTTGGACATCAGCGTTTCCATAAACGCATACTTGGCATTGATGAAGGCATCATAGGCGCGTGTGCAATGGAAAAACACACCATCATCATCAACGACGTGCCGGACAACTACACCGAAATTGGCTCTGGACTTGGTCATGCAAAGCCCAAGGCGCTCATGTTTGTGCCGCTCATCTACAACGACTATTTGTATGGCGTGATGGAGTTTGCGGCGTTTGTGAGGTTTGAACAGTACCAGATACAGTTTGTGGAGCGTATATCCGAGAACATTGCCTCCACGATTGCAAATGCAAAAATCAACGAGCAGACCTCACTCCTCCTCCAGCAGTCAAGGCAGCAGTCCAAGCAGATGGAGGAACGTGAAGACCAGCTCAAAAATGAAATTGAATCGTTGAACAGCCTTGTGCTCGCTACACAGAGCGAACTCAACCACATCGAACAGGTCAACAACGCCATGAACAAGACCATGCTCGTGGCTATCTTCAGCACAAAGGGCGACACCTTAGAGGCAAACCGCCGCTTTGCATTGCGCTACACCCTCGACGTCAACGACATACGCCGCAAGAACGTTTATGAAATTCTCCAGCTCACACTTTCAAAGTATGATGAGTTTAAGAAAGTGTGGGACAATGTAAAGCAAGGCGCAACAGAGACTTACAGCATTGAGTTCAAAATAAACAAGGACACTCGCAAAATCAAAAACACATTCATCCCGATTTATGACGCCGACAACACTGTGAGTCGCATACTTTGTTTGGCTGCGGACGTCACGGGTCAGCAGAACACCGAGGACGAACTTCAAAAGGCACGTACCAACAACAAGGAACTCACTAACGAACTTAACAACCTCAAAAAGACCTTGCAGAGCAAGGACATGGAGATTGCAACAATCAACAGCGAACTCGTTGAGACGAAGCGCAATAACGCCGAAAACCGTCAGAAGATGGACAAGGCTAACCAAAGTGCTCAATTCTACAAGAAAGAGCTCGAAAAACGTATTACAAAGAGCAGGAAAATTGAAAACACATTGAAAGAGAAAGTGAAAGTGAAAGATGAGGAAATCGCTCGCCTTCAGTCGATTGTCAATGGAGAGACACCGGAAGACGACGAACCCTCAGAGACCGAAACCTTATAAAACTTTATGAAAGTACAAACGAAGAGACATGATTAGTTGTATAATTAACATATTGGTATTATTCTCATTATGGACTTTTGACGGGCAACAAGACCCGCAAGTCCAGCAGACGGATATACAGGGCGTAATAAAGCTTGCAAAATATGCGTCATGGCCTGCCGAGAACCAGAACAGGAAGACTGTCATCATGATAGCCCCACTGTCCGACGAGACCTTCCAACTCGCGCTCGACAATGCCGCCGACAGCAAGATTTTCGACAATGGTGTGGAAATCAGGCGTATAGAGAAAATTGACGACGACATTTTGAAAGCTGACATCATATTTGTAGAGTCAGGGTCGGGCGTTGATGCGGAGAAGGTTCTGCAGATAGTGTCCGGCAGGCAGATTCTCACGATAACAAACGACATGGACATCCTCGACAAAGGTTTCATGTTCTATGTCAGGCAGGATTATGACACGGGGCAGACAATCTACCTGTTCAACAAGGAGGCAGTGCAGACCTCGCCGCTCGGAATAAACTCGCTCATCCTCCTGCCGGACCACAAATACCAGAGAAAATAACATTAGAACAATTTAATATCACACCTTAAATTAAAAAGATATGAAAAATTTCATAGCAAACTTACCAATCAAGTACAAACTTATCGTGGCGATGCTTGCGGTGGTACTGACGGCGGAAATAATCACGGTTGTGACGTTCCATGCCACAAACGACAAGTATGTCAACGATTATGTGATGGCGTCGAGTTCACAGATTGCCAAGATGATAGCCGAAAGGAACATCAGCAATGTCGATTTTGCGGACAAGGGCTCTATCCAAAAGACGTTAGAGAACATCAAGTCGTTCGAGGAGTTAGAGAATGTCCATATCTACGACCTCAAGGGTGAAATCCTCGCCGATTACAACCGTTTCAGCGCAATCCCTGCCCAGCAAGTCGGCAAGGAATCATCAGTCTCGTTCACTGACGACGGCAAATACATCATCGCCATCGAGCCTATCCAATTCCGCAACGATGTCTATGGCACTGTGTATGCGAGGTTTAACACCAAGTCTATACAGATAATGAAGAATGATTTTCTCATCAGCACGTTTACAAAACTTATCTTGATTATCATTATCCTTGTTGTGGTGATATTACTACTCAACAAGTTAATCATAAAGCCCATCACCGAACTATCCGGCTCGATGGAGCATGTTATAAAGAGTGGCGATTATTCCATGCCCCCGCTCCAGAACACCGGCAAAGACGAGGTCGGTGTCCTCTGCCAGCATTTCTGTTCAATGATGGAAACCATAAACGAGCGCGAGCGCGAGCGTGACATTGCGCAGAAAAAGGAACAAGATGCAAATGAAATATTCTCCAAAGTCAACAAATCATCCTTCGACGCCATCATAGGCCTCGATTCCGACCTCAGAATTATATCGTTCAATCCGGCTGCGGAGCGCATAACGGGCTACACGATTTCTGAAGCGATAGGCTCTCCATTCCAGACCATAGTCGTGCCAAAAGAACAGTGGGAAGACTTTGAGGTGGAGATTGCGCGTTTCCGCCAGACAGGAAACTGCAAATTCACAGAACGCTCATTCGAGGCTGTAGCCATCAGGAAAAACGGCGAGGCTTTCGACGCCGAGATTTCCGTCATACCATACAAAGGCAACGACAAGTCGGGCAGCGTTGTGACAATAAAGGATATTTCCACACGCAAGCAGTATGAGCGCGAACTCGTTGAGGCACGCCGCCGCGCCGAGGAATCGGACAAACTGAAGTCCGCCTTCCTTGCAAACATGAGCCACGAAATCCGCACCCCGATGAACTCCATCATTGGATTCTCGGAACTCCTCACAAAGCCGGGCAGCTTCGACAAGAACAAGGAAAAATACCTTTCATTCATCATCAACAGCGGCAAGAGCCTCCTGAACCTCATAAACGACATCATCGACATCTCAAAAATCGAGGCAGGACAGCTCAAAGTCAAGCCGCGCATCGTGCAGCTCAACCCGATTGTGAACGAAATCTACATCTCGCAGTATCAAATAAACGACATGAAGAATAAGCCGTTTGAACTCAGGATGCAGAAGGCTGTTGAATCCGACGACTTCAACATCAACACCGACCCGTTCCGTCTCAAACAGATTCTGAACAACCTCATCGGAAACGCCATGAAGTTCACCACAAAGGGCTTCATCGAGTTTGGATACAAGTTCAGCGGACCTGACAAACTCCTGTTCTATGTGAAGGACACGGGCGTAGGAATGCCGCAGGACAAACTCGACGTCATTTTCAAGCGTTTCGGACAGATAGAACAGAAAGACGACAAGAACCAGACCGGCACAGGTCTCGGACTCACAATCTCCAAGAAACTCGCCGAACTCCTTGGCGGTGAAATGTGGGTTGAATCTGTGGAGGGCGAAGGCTCAACATTCTTCTTCTCCTTGCCATACGACCCCGAACTCAACACAGCCGATGAATACGGCGCATCTACAGATGGCGTTGCGGATGGCACGCTCGAAGGCAAGAACATCCTTGTTGCGGAAGATGAAGACATGAACGTCGCATACATGCAGGAAGTTCTCGCCGAGACCAAGGCGAATGTCCTCTGGGCGCGTAACGGCGAAGAGGCTGTCAATATGACAAAGGCTCATCCCGAAATCGACCTCATACTCATGGACATCAAGATGCCTGTGATGAACGGTTATGATGCCACGAGGGCAATCCGCGAGTTCAACAAGGATGTTGTGATCATCGCACAAACCGCCTACGCACTCACCGGCGAAAAGGAAAAGACCATCGCCGCCGGTTGTAACTATTACCTCACAAAGCCAATCGAAATCAATGTACTTCTCAATACTCTCAGCGGGTTCTTGAAGAACAAGTAATTGAAGTGATTGATACATAAATAAAAAGCGCAGTCCGATTTATCGAACTGCGCTTTTTGTTAATTATGCATTATGAATTATGCATTACCTTACAAAGTAGAAGTCGCTGAAGATTGAGGAGTTTTCCCATGGAATTTGTTCTTCTGGCATTTTGCCGTTTAAGACTGCTTCGTGGGAAATTCGATAGACTTCGGAGCGTACTTGCTTGAACGCTTCCTCAATTTTGATGTTGGGGACGGTGATAGCTTTTGCGAGTTGTTCGGTATAGAGACCGTTGTTGCCGTCGCCGTCAGCTGCAGTTTTTCCAGGAGCGGTGGAGTAGGCAATCAACGTACCTTTGGGTGCGTCGAATTGTGCAAGACCGCCTCCTTTTGTGGCAGCGAATGGATCGTTACGGCAGGCATCGAGGATGATGATGTTGAGGTCGTTTTGTGCGTATGCCAACTGTCCAACCACCTTGTTGATGCTGAAGCAAACATTCTCTACATCCTCCTTCCTTGCGAGCGATGCATTGACCGGCACAAGGTAATTCACACCGTCAACTTGTATGCCGTGTCCTGCATAGAAGAAAAGACCTACAGCCTTGGTTTCCCTGAGACGGTCGCCGAAATTATACACTGCTTCTTTCATCTCGTCGCGGGTGATGTTTGTGCGCTCAATGACTTCAAAACCGAGAGCCTTAAGTTCCTTGCTCATCAGCCTTGCGTCGTTTGCGGGGTTCTTCAGTTGCGGAATTACGGTGTAAGCGCCGTTGCCGATTACGAGGGCTACGCGCTTTTGGTTACTGATTGCGTCGGATGATACCCATGAAATGTAGCGTCCATCTGTTTTTGTTGTGCCGCCGGCGTTTTGCACAGCGGCAGTGATTTCGTTGCGTCCAGGGGCGAGTTGTATGGGAAAGGAGAAAATGTAGTCACAGAGGGCGTTGTTGTTGCGTTTTTCGACGTTGCGGGCATCCTTGTCGACCACGGTTTTTCCGTTGAGGACTATTGTGACCCTTTCTATTTTTTCTTTGGAGCTTACACACAGTTCGACTTTGTAAGTACCTTCCGTTACGTTTGTGTTGTATTGAGAGGGAGCAGTCCAGCTGACATCGGGCTTTGCTATGTTTTTTTCGACTATCTCCTGTGTGAGAACACCATTCTTGAAGTAACCTCTTTCCTTAATGCCATTGGGGTATATCATCGTGCCCTTGCCGTTTATTATGTTGTCGCGGAATGGTCCGATGTATTTTGCGCCGGTTGAGTCGATTGTGCACATTCCATAACCATCGGCTTTGCCATCGATAAATTCGCCATATATAGTGATGCCGTCGTATGTCTCGAGTGTGCCTTGGTCTTCGGGTATGCCGCCCGTGAGGTTGCCCATGTAGCGTCCGCCTTCGGTGAGTCTCAGTCCATATCCGTCCTTGTCACCGAAGATGAGGTCGAAGTCTTGTTCTTGTAAATTTTTCACGAGTTCGCCTTTGTAGTAGAGACCCGATTTCCTTTTTAGGGTAGATGCTTCCACATATACGCCTTGTCCGTCAAATACGTTGTGGTCAAAGTGTCCATAGTAGAAGTCGCCGTTGTTGTATAGAAGTGCGCCGTATCCGTTCGGCTTGCCGTTCTGGATGTCGCCGACGTATTTTTTAGGGGCTTTGGGGTCGGCGCTTTCTGCGTATGTGATAGTGCCGTAGCCGTCGATTTTGCCAGAGACGACGCTGCCGACATAGCTGCTTCCGTCGGCGAGTATGTACTTGCCCAAGCCGTGCGGGACTCCATTCTTGAACTCTCCGATGTATTTTTCGCCGTTTTTGACGAGGACGCTGTATGAGTCCTTGCAGTCGCCGCTCACACAGCCGGTCTGGTTTTTGAGTTCGCCGATAAAACGGTTGTCCTCCCACATTCCTTCCGTGATAGAACCGTCTGGGTTGCGTAATGTGCCGTATCCGTTGAACAGGTTGTCCTTGAACTCGCCAGTGTATTGAGAACCGTCATCTTTGGTGAGAGTTCCCCATCCGTTGTGCTTGTAGTCGCGGTTATAGCCTTTGTAGTTAGAGCCGTCGTCGTAGAGTGTGACGTTGTAGCCGTTTTTGCTATTGCCATAGACAGTGCCTTTTTTCGGTGTAGGTTCGATTGGCGTGTTGTCCTTATAGACGTCAGAGTATGAAGTTCCATTATTTTGGATTTCTTCGATTGGTCCGTGCATCTTGCCTTCCTTGAAGAATCCAATGAAACGAGTGCCGTCGTTTGCGAAGTAGTATGTGCCTTCGAGTTCGCGTTTGCCATTTTTGAAGTTACCGCTGTAGATGTCTCCCGACTTGTAGTACAGTGTGCCGTGTCCGTTAGGGACTCCTTCGTCAAAGAATCCGGCGTAACGGTATTCTGCATCCTGAAATACTCCATAGCCGTCAAAACAGTTGCCGCTGATGCACTGTGCGTTTGCGGCAGCCGAGGCTGTGAGCGCGAGCGCGGCGACAAGAAGTGTTTTCTGGTTTGTTGTCTGTTTCATTTCAATTATGATTTAATTGTTGTGTTTCGTGCAAAATTAGATAATTGTTGGTAATTAATGAAATTTTTGTGCCAATAAAACGCTAATGATAATGTTTTTTGTATATTTTTGCGATGTAAACAAACAAAAATTTTAACTGTCGGAAATTATGTTAGAGATAGGTACATTGAATAGGCCGCGTGGCAAGAAGGCGGTGCTGTGCGGTTCAGGCGAGTTGGGCAAGGAGATTGCCATCGAACTCCAACGTTTTGGCATACAGGTGGTTGCGCTCGATAAATACGCCGATGCGCCCGCTATGCACGTGGCATACAAGAGTTATGTGGTATCGATGCTGGACGGCAAACGTCTGCGCGAAATCATTGAGGCAGAAAAACCCGACTTCATCATCCCCGAAGTTGAGGCGATTGCCACTCAGACGCTCCTCGAATTGGAGAAGGAAGGTTATAATGTGATTCCCACGGCAAATGCAACGTTCCTTACGATGAACCGCGAGGGCATACGCCGTCTTGCCGCTGAAGAATTGGGCATCAGGACGTCGCCTTACAAGTTTGCCGCCACGGAGGACGAATTTCGCGCCGCCGTCAAGGAGATTGGCATCCCATGCGTCGTGAAGCCCATCATGAGTTCGTCGGGACACGGTCAGTCGGTAATCAAGAGCGAGGACGACATAGACCGCTCGTGGCACATTGCGCAGGAAGGCGGACGCGCCGGAGCGGGCAAGGTGATTGTGGAGGGTTTTGTGAAGTTTGATTATGAGATTACTCTCCTCACCGTAAGGCATATTGGCGGCACGAGTTTCTTGGAGCCAATCGGACATTATCAAAAAGATGGCGACTATCAGGAATCGTGGCAACCTCAACCGATGAACCCCGCTGTGCTCGAAAAGGCGCAGAAGATTGCCGAAAAGATAACGACAGCTCTCGGCGGTCGCGGCATTTTTGGCGTGGAGATGTTTGTAAAGGGCGACGACGTGATTTTCAGCGAGGTGTCGCCGCGTCCGCACGATACGGGCATGGTGACGATGATTTCGCAGGATTTGTCGGAATTTGCATTGCACGCCCGCGCCATCCTCGGTCTCCCGATTCCCAATATTGCTTTCCATGGTCCTTCGGCATCCAAGGCGATTGTTGTGGACGGCGAGAGCCACGACATCACATTCTCAGGATTGGAGGACGCGCTGTCGATTCCCGATACCACGATGAGGATTTTTGGCAAACCAAGCGTCAACGGACACCGCCGCATGGCTGTCCTTCTCGCCCGCGCCGAATCCGTAGAAGCCGCCCGCAAAAAGGTTCAGGATATGGCGACGAAGATTCACGTTACAGTTTAGTTTAATGCATTATGCATTAATATATGGTGAATTTCTTTGCGTAGAATGGTTTGTCTTTGTAGTAGAAGATAAGTTCATAGTTTCCAGGCGCCCATGTGCCTGGGTTTATGCTGCCCCAGCCGCCACCGATGTAGGTGGCTTGGCCTTGGGTCATGTGTATAATGTTAGAGAAAGTGTAATCCAATCCGTCGTCCGCAGCCTTTGAGAAAGTGCCATCGGGCAAGACGAATTTAACATCAATTTGATAGTCGCCTTCTTCGTATGCAATTATCGAGAGCTCCGAGTTGATGTATTGCGTGTCGGCGGATTTGATGTCCTCGCCATACTCTGTGACTAAATTGTTGTCCTTGTCAACATTGACGATATTGACAGAATAAACGTCAAACGGGATGCGAAGATTTGCAAAGTCTTTATTATAAACAAATTCATCGTATTTTTGGCTGCAATATTGCCATGCCATAGCGAGGGTTGAGAGGTTTTGGTCGAGTGTGGCGGTAACGCTTTGTGCATCGTTGACAAGAGATGACGTTGAAAGGCGAATGCATTTGCCGTCGGGCGTGATTGATGCCTTGATTGTGCTGAAAAAAAGGTTGATGTAGTTGGCGGTCTTCCTGATGCAGGCGGGGTCGCATGAGGTGATGTCGATGTCAAAGAGTCGTATTACTACGATTACCGGGCTCACAGCACTAAAATCGACTGCGTAGTTCAATGAGTCGCGTTGTATTGTGAGCGCGTCGCCCTCGTAGTTGGTTTTCATGCCTTTGCTTCTGGCGTATTCTGCCAGCTTTTGGCGTATGCCCTCCGCGCTCGGGCTGAGTTGAGCCATTGAGAGCGTCGATGCGAGCATCAACATAATTATAATAAGTGTCCTTTTCATGGTGTTTTAGTTTTAATGTTTTTGATGCGCAAATGTAAGAATTTTTTTGCATGGCAGCAATTGAATGTATATCTTAACTCAAAAATTAATCAAAATTTTTCCCTCAAAAATTTGCAAATTAAAAATTTTCTTCCCAATTTTGCAGCGACAAAATTTGATGGCTATGACAGCAAATATGACATATAACAATTGGTGGTGGCGCTTGCGAATGTAAAAATCCGTGAGTTGAATCGCCTTGTATATATGGAAAAGATATTAGAAGGTCTGACGTAAAAAACTCACGTCAGACCTTTTTTGATGTTGTAACTAATTAAAAACCAACATAAAATGAGCAAATACTCTATCGACAAAAACGGCTATTACGGACAGTTTGGCGGCGCATACGTCCCCGAAATTCTCCGCAAAAACGTTGTGGAACTCAAAGAAAACTACCTGAAAATTATGGGCGACCCTCAGTTTCAGGCTGAGTTTCAGCAACTTCTCCACGACTATGTGGGTCGCCCGACCGCACTCTATCACGCCAATCGCCTCAGCGAAAAGTATGGCGCAAACATCTATCTCAAACGTGAAGACCTCTGTCACACTGGCGCTCACAAACTCAACAACGCCCTCGGTCAGATACTCTTGGCGCGTCGCCTTGGCAAGACTCGCATCGTGGCTGAGACAGGCGCGGGTCAGCACGGCGTGGCTACGGCTACCGTGTGCGCGTTGATGAATATGGAATGTGTGGTCTATATGGGCGAAACGGATGTCAAGCGTCAGTTCCTCAACGTTCAGAGGATGAAGATGTTGGGGGCAACTGTTGTGCCTGTGATGTCCGGCAACAGAACCCTCAAAGACGGCACTAATGAGGCGATACGCGATTGGTGTTGCAACCCCGCCAACACACATTATATAATAGGCTCTGTTGTGGGTCCCGACCCGTACCCCGATATGGTGGCGAGATTTCAGAGCGTAATTAGCGAAGAAATCCAAAAGCAACTTCTCCAACAAACCGGCCGCGACTATCCCGACCATCTTTTGGCTTGCATCGGCGGCGGCAGCAATGCGGCTGGCACATTCTATCATTATATTGAGAACGAGAAGGTGAAATTTTACGCGGCAGAGGCGGCGGGTCTTGGTCTTGAAGACCCCGAAAAGTCGGCGGCTACAATCCATCTCGGTCGTGAGGGCATCCTCCACGGCAGCCGCTCGCTCGTGATGATGGACGAGGACGGTCAGATTACTGAGCCTTACAGCATTTCGGCGGGTCTCGACTATCCCGGTGTCGGTCCTATGCACGCATATCTCGCCAAAGTCGGTCGCACAAAGGTGCTTGCAATCACCGACGCTGAGGCGATGTCCGCCGCTCTCGAACTCACCAAACTCGAAGGCATCATCCCCGCAATCGAGAGCGCACACGCCTTGGCAATGCTGCCAAAATTGAAGTTTGGCAAGGACGAGACAGTGGTAATCACCGTTTCGGGTCGCGGCGACAAGGATATGAATACATACGCTAATTATTTCAAGTTGGCATAGATACACGCGATTTGATTGTAGAGTCGCGATTAATGTGGAGACGCGATTAATCGCGTCTCTACGTTTTTTTTGTCCGTCCGGCGGACAATTTGATGAAAAATTCTTATATTTGCAGTTGATAATCATCAAAATTTCCGCAATGGCAATTTCAAAGAATATCATCGACCTCACCGCCCTTGCGCTCAAGGATCGTGTGCTGACCTTTGTTGAACGTAAGGTCATCATAGAAGCGGCTATGAAGGAAGGCGTGTCGGCAGAGGAAATCAATTCCTATCTCGACAATGCTCTCAATGAGAGGCTACTTTCGTACTCCAAGGAGGACCTGAAACGCTGTCCTCATTGTGGTGCGCAGATTCCGCTCATTTCCGACGAGTGCCCGTATTGTGGTCAAAATCTTGAACATTCAGACAACAATCTCACGCCGCCGTCATATATAGAAGGTGCGGCAGCCGACATAATCCATTCAGAAAACTTGCGCGTCGCCACCGAGCGCAAAAATATCCGCACTTGCCCCGATTGTGGTGCGCCGTTTCCGCTTGTGAGTAACATTTGTGAAAATTGCGGGCACGTTCTCCATGAGCAAAAGGATTCTGATTTGAACGTCAAAAACCTCATCTCAAACATCCAGCAATGCATCGACGACCTGAAATCGACGCCTCAGCCGACATTTTGGCAGGTGTTGTGGTACAGAAGGGGATATTGGTTGATTTTGTTGGCGTTTGTTTTGTTGTTGGTGGCTGTTGTTTTCTGTGTCAGGGATGTCTATGAATGGAAATATCTACTTCCGCTTTTTGGCTTTTCATTGTTTTTCCTGATTTCATCGGTTGTTTCATTAAACAAAACCGATATAGATTCGCCAGTGCAGAAATTTGAAGACCGTTATGACTCTTCCATGCTCAGCAAGGAGATGTATGAAAACCATATCAAAGTGCTCTATGGTAAAAATCCCGAGGCGACGAAGGTTCTCGGCGAGTTGTCTGACCTTGCCGAGTCTGCGAAAAAGAAGCGAAGTGGTACGCGGTTGACACTACTGGTATGTTTGTTTTTCATTGTTATTGCGGTGGCGGCAGGGTTCTTCTTTACGCTGAGCGAAAGCGTCGCTACAGTTGCTAAGATTGAGGAAAATATAAAAGAAGAGAAAACCACGAATTATATCAGTCTTTGGGACATTGAGCGTCCCTTGACGCTATTTCGCAACGAAGCCAGCCTCTATTTATCCGTGGATTCATCATGCACTCCTGTGCTTTCGTATGACGTGGATGCGGATAAAGATGAAATAAAATATGTTTCCATGGAAGATTCTGACCTTATAGAATACCGGATGAGGGTCAGTGGCATAAAATTGGTGATCAAAGCGCCATTGCCAGAAGATAAGGTCATTGCACTTTGGCTTCATGGTTCTAACGGGGAGGAGTTGTTTGGAGAGGTTTCCATGCCTCTTTTTATGTCAGGTGACTATTCGGAATACCACGCCACGTTGAGTGAAATGCTCAGAAAAGGTTGTGGCGATTATTATGCCGAATTTCTTTCTAAGACCCCCATGCGTTTTTCTGCAGACGGGCTCATGTCTAATATCGCCCATCTGCATGAAGAAGCAGATAAAATTGATTCGTATTCTATTTACCTTATTAACATAAACGACCTAAAGCTATGAACCAGATAATTGACAACAGCCATACAAAATCATTGTTTCAGGAGATTTCCACTCAGTTGGAAGCTCTGTTGGTAAAGTATAAGAATCAGTACCCAAAGAATATCGGGCAAATTTTTAGGCACGATTTGGCGGTTAATGTTTTTGTTCTTTGTTTTTTCATCGGTTTGTGTTGTTATGTGAGTGGTAACGGGACAGCAATTATTTTTGCGATGTTAGCCGTTCCCGGATTCGTTATTTTTGCGTCGGCGTTATTTGCGGTTGATAACCGTAATAAGAAGGATAATCGCCTCTATGTCACGGAGATTGAACAGTTGCGCTCACAGCTTATGCCCCTGACAATATATCCCGATGTGAATAATTATAATATCAGTTTCAAAAAAAGGGTTGAGGATGTCACAAAGTATAAGGCGCAAATTAAGCGCACATGTAATAGGGTTTTCTTTGTTTGTCTTGGAATTATCGTTTTGATTTTTATTAAATTAGGAGCGGGAGGGCTTTTTAGGTCGATGTATGATGAATATTCAGAAAATGAAAATTACGAAGCCGAAGTCATGACAGAGCGAACTGTTTGTGAACTCAGTCCACTTGTCAAAGAAGATGCAATTGTGCAAAAGCATCTGACAATTGAGGTTGGTAATGACGAACAGTACATGGGAACCTATGGACTTTCCTCTCTTGTTCCTGCGGACAGTTCTTTGTATGCGCTTTTCATCACTGACACCATCGGCAATCCTGTGCCGCGTGCCCCTGTGTTCTTGTTCAACACGTTGGACGGTTCATACAAGGAAGCCCGCACCCGCACCAACAGCCCTTTTGAACAAATCCGCATCCGCAAATACCTCAAAGACAACGAGCAGAATTTGAGGTATAAGGTTGAACGGTTGCCATTACTCGGACTATGATGTCATTCAATTACTTACAATGTTACTGTCCAAATCTAAAGTTCAACTTTAGATTTGGACAAAGGTAGCATAAATTATTGACAATCAAAAATTTTTAAGGTCTGATTTCCCATTAATTCAAAAAATATTTATATTTGCCCCACGAAACAATGCAATAATAACTGCGAAAATCTGCACAGAAAACCAAGAAAAACTTTGTTTTCTGTGCAAATTTTCGTATATTTGCCCAAAAATTACATTAAGATGAAACCAAATCCACTAATACGGATGCGAAACATTCCTGTAACTTCGGGGACATTGCAAAACTTATTTAAGACGTTTAAGTCGCCTGAGGAAAAAATCAGGGCGTTGGAGAAAGACGGTCAGTTGATGCGTCTCAAACGTGGATTGTATGTGGTCAATTCGCTTGTCAGCGGCGAAAAAACGAGTGTCGCCCTGTGCGCCAACCACATTTATGGGCCTTCGTATGTGTCGTTGCATTGGGCTTTGCGGCATTACGGACTCATTCCCGAAAGGGTTTTTTCGGTTACGAGCGTCACCACCAAAAGGTCAAGGACATTTGACAACCCAATTGGGCGGTTTTCGTATTTTCAGACTACGCCTGAATATTTTGCGGTTGGCGTTACCAATCGCGAGGAATACGGCGTATGCTACCTCATTGCCACGCCTGAAAAGGCTTTGTGCGATATGATACTTTACGACAATTACGTCCCCGACCGCTCTGTCTCCGCGCTTGCAACATATTTGGAAGAAGATTTGCGTTTCGACACCGACGCCTTGCGGGATTTTGACAGTACAATCATTGCAGAATGTGCCGTCAAGGGTCGCAAAAAGGGTGTATTTGAGAATTTGATAAAAATGATGAAGTGATGGCTGTATATGACGAAATGATAAAGGAACTGTCGGAAAATCAAGACTTTCCGAGCATCAATGCCGAACAGGAAACAATGCAGAAGATTGCTCTTGCGGGGCTTTGCAGGGGCGGTTTTTTCAAAAATGCGGCTTTTTATGGCGGCACGTGCCTGAGGATATTCCACGGCTTGGGCAGGTTTTCAGAGGATATGGACTTTTCATTGGTTGAAAAAAACAGCAACATCCATATCGATAATTATTTTGAGGCGCTCAAGGAGGAGTTTCGGCTTGTTGGCAAAGAGGTTGAAATCGTAAAAAAAGACAAAAAGACTTTTGGTCGTGTGGAATCGGCGTTCCTCAAAGAAAACACGGAGGTTTACGACATAAAGTTTCAGACCAAGAAATCAATAAAAGTGAAAATCGAACTTGACACAGATCCGCCGCTTGATTTTGAAACGGAAGAAAACCTGCTGTTGAGGCCATATTCGTTTATGGTAAGATGTTTTACGCTGCCGTGCCTTTTTGCGGGCAAGATGCACGCCCTTGTTTTTCGTAATTGGAAACATCGTGTCAAAGGCCGTGATTGGTACGATTTCGAGTGGTATGTGCGTCACAACATTCCTCTCGATTTCAAGCACTTGCAAACACGCATCAGAGAATTTGACGGCAAGGATATGACCAAGGCGGATTTTTTGGAATTGTTGACAAATAAACTTTCCAATACCGATATCAATTTGGTAAAAAAAGATGTTGCAGATTTTGTTTTCAATCCAAAGGAGTTGGATATTTGGTCAAATGAGTATTTTGCATTGCTTGCGGAGAGGATAACGTGGCGGTGAGCGTTGAGATGGTCATAAGATTGGAGGTCTTAAAACTGAATATTTTAAAAATTTTCAAAAAATCCCCAAAAAAATTTGCACATATCAAAAAATATCATTTTCTTTGCAGCCGAAATGATAATTAAAGATTATGAAAAACTTTATGGCATATAACAATTGGTGGTGGCGCTTGCGGAGTAAAAAATCGTGAGTCGCGGCCTTGTGTATATCCATAAAACACATAACGAAATTGAAAAAGGTCTGTCGTAACTCACGGCAGACCTTTTTTGATGTCATCAACA
>JAGCRY010000068.1 GCA_017964465.1 Bacteroidales bacterium
AAATGAACCTGCCGACAGTGCTCACCGTGGAAGAAATCGACGCAATAGAAGGCGCGATTGATTTGTCACAATTTGAGGGCGAGCGCAACAGGGCAATCATCGAAACGCTTTATAGTTGTGGGTTGCGCGTGTCGGAACTCATCAACCTCAAAACCTACGACATACATCCCGACGAAGGATTCTTGAAAATCACCGGCAAAGGCGACAAAACTCGGCTCGTCCCAATTTCGGCATCGGCATTGAAATACATTGGATTTTATATTGAACAGATGCGCTGCCACCTCGCCATCAACAATGAAAACAAAGATTTTCTATTCCTCAACCGTCGCGGTCGTCAACTGACCCGCGTGATGATTTTCACAATCGTCAAAAACCTCTGCCAAAAGGCCAACATTCACAAAAACGTCAGCCCTCACACCTTCCGCCATTCATTTGCAACGCACCTCGTGGAAGGCGGCGCAGACCTCCGCGCCGTCCAGGAAATGTTGGGGCACGAATCAATCCAAACCACCGAAATCTACACGCACCTCGACAACAATTTCCTGCGCGACGCAATCATGACGTACCATCCGAGGAATATTTGTTGATTTCCTCATTCCTCTCCAATCCCGTACTTCTTCATTGTTTCCTCGTCGGGCTGCCATACTGTGCCGTAGAGGTCGAGTTGGTCGATGTGTTTGGTGATGCCGTCGGGGGTGAGCATACGGAGTTTGAGGGTTTTGAGTCCGGCATCATTGCGGAAAACTGAAAGCATATATTTTCCATCGGGCGAGAAAACCGCGTCTTTTACCATGCCGTCATGTTTGAATGACATAATGTCCCTGCCGTCCATTGCCCAAAGGTTTGCATTTCCATCGTCGGAGGTCGTGAGTATGAATTTTCCATCGGGCGAGAAAACGGCGGAATTTACTTTGTTTTCATACCCTCGGAAAGTGTAATGACGCTGACCGAGATTGTCCCACAGACCTGCGGTTTCGTCGGATGAGGACGTCACAATGAACTTTCCATCATACGAGAACGCCACAGAATTTACACGCGCATCATGTCCATGAAAGGTTCTCAAAACCTTGCCTGAAACCTCACAAACCGATATGTCGCCATTTGCGTCGCCGATTGCAAAAACATTAGGTTCGGGCGACGGACAGACCGCCGTAATTCCATATTTTCCACGGATGACATTCACTGCGTTGGTTTTGAGATTGTGGATGATGACCGTGGAATCGTCAGAAACTGAGATGACATTTGCGCCGTCACAAGTGAAAATTGCGTCGTTCACAGTGGCTTTGTGCTCATCAAAAGCGGTTTGAAGCGTTCCATCAGCCTTCCATAGCCGCGCCGTGCCGTCCTTACAAGCAGTCAAAACCATCGTGCCGTCGGGCGAAAAACGCGCGGAATTGATGTATGAATGATGACCTTTGAAAGTCGCAACAACTTCGCCCGTCAAATCCCACGATTGAGCCGTGGAGTCTTGTACAACAATGATATTCAAGCCATTAGGCGAAAATCCTGCAAAACTTACATTCTTCGCCTTTTCGTAGGTTTCAAACCTTTTTCCAATGCTCCATGTGCGGATTGTGTGGTCGTCGCTCACTGTCACAATGGTCTGATTGTCAGGTTTATAGGACGCAGACCAAACGTTTGAGTTGTGACCTTTCAATTCTTTTTCCAATGCGCCGCTCAATGCAAAAACCCTCACAATCTTGTCGCGGCTTGATGTGATAATGTGCTGGCCGTCCGATGAAAATCCAACAGAATTAATCCAGTCCTCATGCCCGCCAAAATTTATCAATTCGTTGCCGTCCAAATCCCAAAGCCGCGCACGGTGGTTTTTGTTGAGATAATCATTCGCAGCAAGGAGGATGTATTTTCCGTCGGGCGAGAAAACCGCCTGATTTACCAAAGACTTTGAAAAGTCGGCATCTTCCCTGATTGTCAAGACCTTACATTCCTTCCCATCAATCGACCACAACCGCGCCGTGTTGTCGCCGCTTGATGAAAGAATTTTAGAGCCGTCGGGCGAAAATTTTGCACAATAAACATCAAAATCATGTCCTCTCAAAGTTGAAATTTCATTGCCAAGGCTGTCCCAGACCATCACATTAAAATCGCTGCCGGCGGTGAGAATTTTTTTGCCGTCGGGAGAAAAATCTGCCGTCCAAATTATCGCCTTGTGACCGCGCAGAGCCATGAGTTCGTGGCCGTTGAGGTCGAAAACACGCGCCGTGCTGTCGTCGGAGGTTGTGAGGATTTTTTGATAGTCGGACGACATTGTGACTGATGTAACTTCATGTTTATGAGGAATTTCCACGAGCATATCTCCATTTTCATACAGAATCCTCGCGGCGTAACGTTCATTAATATCGTCCTTCACGTATGTCATGATGTAGCCGCCATTGTCGGAAACTTCAGCCTTGACAATATTTCCATCAATCCGCGCCGAAATGTTGTAGAAAATGTCAGTGTTATAGAATGAGTTCAACAAAGCACTGTAAGCCTGCATGTTACAACTATCCAAACTTATCGCTTGCTGTGCAAGTCGAAGGCTGAAAGTTGGGTCGGATTCAAGTTTTTGGAAGGCGAAGGCAGAAAGCATATTGCTTTTTGCGGCGTTTGCGTTGCGCTCGGCGTCGCCCTTCAATGAAAACGCCAACAAAACCGTTGCAAGGCTCACCAAAGTCACCACAGCCAACGTCACCATCATCACGCGACTCGATTGCGCTTGCGTTTGGAGTGCAGGCGGCCTCGCCTGCGGTTGACTGGCAGTTGACACAGCCTGCGGAAGATTTACACTCGGCCTCGCCTGCGGAAGATTTACAAGCGGTGTCGCTTGCGGTTGAATTATTGTTTGGCGGACGAGCCGTCCGCACTCCATGCCCTTCAAACGTCCAAAAATATCGCCATTGAATGGCAAATAATATGTGCGGCCGTCGTCAGTGATTTTGCTATTGAAAACATAATGCTCAACCATGAAATCGAGGTCGCCCTCCCCCACTCCATATTTTGACAAAGCCTTTCCACGGTACGCCGGCAGCGGTTGAGACTCGCCTTCAACGACCATTTCGCCCTTCACGAACTCCACAATTGAATCGCGGCGGCTGTCGTTTTCGATGGAATCCATCGCCTCGTCAAAGTATGAAACCCTAAAAAATTCCGAAATTTCAACCATCGGAAGTGTCAGATTATCAAAACTTTTGGCTTCCTGGCGGATGTACAAAATTGCATTGCGCAAAAGACCGGGATTGACTATGCCGCCGCTCGACGCAAAATGGGAAACTATATATTCCACGGCAGCCGGTTCAACCGTCATCGGCGACAGCCCTTCATGCGCCTCGGCAGCAATAAAAGGCACGGCTTTTTTGGCGGTCTCCACGTCAAACGGCATGAGTTCCATCGTGTTTTTGAAGATGTCGGGAAGGTTGTCGCAAAGGTTTGACAATAATGGAAACGTGGAATTTTCAATGACAAACAACAGCGAAACCTTCGGCGGCTCAATGAGAGACATGACAGCGTCCTGTGGCAGTGGCACTTGAGACTCGCCCATCATTATTTCCTGGAGTTTTTCGGAAATTTTTTTGGGGACATCGCCTTTGGAGATTTTGGAAAGCGACGCCGCAAACTCGCGCCGCGCAGCCTCGCCGTATGTGAAATAATTGTCGAAATTGTCGAAAATGAAATAGAAACTTTTTATGTCCTTGAAATTTGCCTGGAGCTTCTTCAATGAATACCACAACGAGCCGTCGTCCTCAAAAACGAGATCCAAATAAGTCGGCTTGTCGCACAACGAATTTATGATGGCAACAAGCTGTTTCTCAAGCACTTTGTCGCCAAACTTGAATTTTGGTATGTCGAACCTCACCGACATTGCATTACGTCGCTGGAGGTTTTCGGGCGATGTTGCAACATTGACAAGCGAGGTCTTGCCGGTTTTTGGCGCGGAACGCAGGATATTGGCGGAATTTCTGTCGAGCATCGCCAAAAGCCTGCGTATCTCGTCGCTGCGTTCCGGCAATAAATCTCCCTGCCGATACGCTTCAAGCCCATAAAATAAAGTATTTTTCATTTTCATTTTCCATTTTCATCATTCCGTCACGACGGTTTCACTACGACAAACAAAAATTAAAATATTCATCGTAAATTTTACAAAGGTAAATCAAAATTTCCAAAAATCCACAATAAATCCACAAATATTTTTTGAAAAAAATACAATGAAAACCACCAAAACTATCTAACCACCTGAAAATCAATATTCTTCTTTATCATGAAAAACCCACTTTCCTGTCCTTTCATTCCAAAAATATGTGTCGCATGAAAGCATCATGCCGCCTGCATCAAATGTATATTCGGAGCGAACATAATTCACCCATTTTGAACCGCGCTTGATGTAGGACGTCGTGGCGGAACATTGATGGCTGTTGTTGTATTCATATTCAGCCTTCGATTTCTCCTTCCAGTCATTATTGCGCGTGGGTTCATAGATTATCTCCATGGTGATATTCGACTTGTTGTATTCACGCTGGAATTTTTCGACAGGCCTCCATTCGCCCTTTTCATCGACGCTGAAATCAGTTTTTTCAGTGACATTTCCAACGTTGTCATACTTGAAATATGTCTTAGATTTTATCGTCCATTCGTCACCCAAACCCGGCTCGTAGGTTTCGAGAGTGATGACATTGCCCTTCGCGTCGTATGTGCGCCCGAAACGCTGGTCGGGGAACCAGTGACCACGCTTTTCAATGTAATGCGTTGTGAGTGTGGGGTTTGCGCCGGTGGCATCAAACTCGTTTTCCTCCTTCGACAAATGCACATAATCCTTTTTTTCCTGATTGAAAACGGAGCAAATCGTCAAAATCTTGTTGCCGAGCGTGTCGTAGCCGTATGCATACATGAGGAAAGGTTTGCCCTCGCCGTCACGACTCGCTCGCCTTAGTTCCGAACAGGTCTCCATGCCATCAAATTGGTATGAAACTTTCAGGAAATCTCCCGTGTCGGTCCTCACGACAGATTTCACAGTGTCGTAATGATGGACGACATTATTTTCCGCGTTGGGCTGACATGAAAAAATCACCGCCAACATGAACAAAATGACAAAATAAAAAGCCTTCATATTCGCACAAAAATAAAAATCATTCAATCACGCCCGCCGGTATGCCGTGATATCTGTTTATGAGAATGTCGGAATACCTGTGGCACGCTAAAATGTAGCCTTCCAACAACTTGCAGCAAGTTTCGGAATGGAAATCTGTGTTGCTCACCCGCCGCGTGGCGAGCGTAACATTTCCGCCGGACATCGAAAACGACAGCTCGGGGATTTTGTAGTTCTGTTGAAGCAAGAAACCGTACATCCGCCCGATGTCCTCCTGCGGCAGTCGGCACAGGACGCATGAAGTGCTGATGTGGCAGTTTTCGGGGCTGTAACTGATGTTGATGTCGAGATTTTCATCAGAAATGCACCACGAGTCGCGGCTCTCGCGAACAATGTTCACATCATACCCCATCTGCGCGAGCATATCTTCAATTTTGCGCTCCATGACGCCCGGGATGTAAAGTTTGCCTTTGAAGTCGTCCTGGTTCATCTTCACTCCACAAAACGGGCAGTAGCCAGCCTGCAAAGTGGATTCCGTGACGAGGTTTGAGCATGAAATGCACCTCACGGCATACGCCTTATCGACGGCGGCGAAATCGTCGAGTGCTTTTTTCAACAATGAATAATGCAGCGCAAACCCAAGGTTCTGACCCTCAGACATTATGAACGTGTTTACACCCACGACCAAGCCTTCAGGAGTGAGCAAAGGACCGCCCGAATTTCCAGGATTTATCGCCGCGTCGGTCTGTATGTACTCGATGCCGTTTATGAAACGGTAGGATTTTGAAACGATGCCGTTTGTGTTTGTGTATTTCAGCCCAAGCGGATGCCCGATGGCTTGAATGGGGTCGCCGTCCTTTATTTCATAACCCTCAAAAGCGAGTTGTAACGACCCAACAATCAGTCCGTCAGGCTGTTCCACAAACGCCAAATCATATAGCGGGTCACAATAGAGGACATTTGCAATGCGTTTTTTATAGTTGTCAGTCGCGAGGACGACCTGACGGCAGCCCTGCACGACATGGCAGTTTGTGACGATTACTTCATAGTCGCCCAAAAGGAAGCCCGTGCCGAGTCCCCACGGCGTCATAATCCTCACAGTGGCATCCGTTGCCAATTCCGATGTCTTTTGTTGTGTCATGGTTTTCAGTCGGGTATTTTAATGTTTTTGAGTTCAATGAGATATGAGCAAGCGAAAGTGTCGAGGGACGTGAAAGACAACTGTTGGACGTCGAATTTCAATCCCGGATATTCCGCCGAATATTTCGTCACAATCGCCCCAATTTCCTCGATTATTTTTTCCGTTGCCAATGCGCCCACAGTTTCATTGTAGAGCATATTGCGGAAGCCGAGTCCATAGAAAAATTCAGAGTTCAAGGCACGCCACAAAATCATTATGAGGTCGTATGCCAACGGATGGAGACCAAAGCGAACTTCCTGACCGCCAATGATATATTCACACATCACCGGCACAAGGTCGGGTCTCCTGATGTCCACGCACTGCATCGCGAGGCGCAACAATGAAGTTATCGTGTCGGAAAGTTCCATGAAAGACTTGTAGTTCAATTCCTGGAAAACAGAATGAGTGCGGTACATGGATTTTGCGAGTTCATGGTCGGGCATTGCCATGATGTCCTCCATGACGGAAAGCATGCGGTAATTAATTTCCGTGTTGTTGTTCGCATCGGGCGCAAACTCCGAATAAATGTCCAAAATGCTCTCCACAATATTCAAAAGCGCACCTTCCGGCGAAATCAGGTAAAGAATTTTGAAAGTCGCGGAAAGGATGATATAGGATTTGAGGTTTTCGAGTTCCGTGGTCTCCACGAGCCTGAACGTGTCATTAATCCAAGCGCGAAGGAACGTCACTTTCGTGTCAACTTCCTGGCGTGAAAGTTGAATTACATTGCTGTGACGGCAGACGGCGAGTTCTGGAAATTCCGCCTCCATGTGCTCTCCGGCGGAGTTTGCGCTCAATCCAATCTCCGCAAGCATTTCCGAAAACGACTTTACAGACATGTCCTTCACGGCGCACCTCTGGCACAGAACAATGTTTTCATCATTGATGCCGTATTTTGAATAGAGCATTTCGGCGTTTTGTGTGAGGACGTAGCGCATGAGAGCCACATCGTTTTTCAGGCAAGTCGCCACGACACATTCCGCCGTAACTTCCTTATTATCAACTCGTCCCGTGATTTCCTTCGAGCCGTGCCTGATGACAAAAGAAAACCCGCCGCCATCTTCATCGACCTCAATCTCAACCGCCTTGCCGCACATCAGTTGCTGGAATTGCATATATGCAATGTAGCCGTCGATGAAATTTCCATCGTTATACAGTGCGTCCGACTTCGTGAGCAACTGAGATTGTTCCTCGTCGGGCTTCTTCGCCATACACCGTCCGAACCTCACTTCTTCCGGCTCGCAGCCTTTACCAAATATGTCTGAAAAAATGCCCATAATCCAATTTTAAAAACAAATATTTTTAACAGCCTCCGCCGCCTTTTCGCCGTCCATTGCGGACGAGACGATGCCGCCGGCATAACCCGCGCCCTCGCCGCAGGGGAAAAGGTTTGGAACAGAAACGCTATACATTTTCTCCTCGTCCCTCACAATCCTCACCGGCGACGACGTGCGAGTTTCAGACGCCAAAACTTGCGCCTCCTCGGTGACAAATCCGCGCATCTTCTTGTCAAAATCCTTGAAACCTTCACGCAGCCTGTTTGCAATGAACTCAGGCAAAATGAAATGCACAGGAGCGTTAACAATTCCCGGCACGTATGAAGTTTCAGGCAAGGACATTGAAATGCGACCTTTGATGAAGTCCGTGACCCTTTGCGCAGGCGCGGACTGACAACTGCCGCCGTTGATGTAGGTCGTGTATTCAACCTGTTTTTGATATTCAAGACCGCATAAAGGATTGTCTTCACTGAAATTTGGAATGTCTTCCTGCCTGATTTCCACGACAATAGCGGCGTTTGACCAGCGGTTTCTACGCGCCGCCGCCGACATTCCGTTTACGACAGTCTGACATTTTGAAGTAGCCGACGGCACAATCTGACCGCCCGGGCACATGCAGAACGAATAGACGCCGCGCCCATCGACTTGAGTTGCAACATTGTAACTTGCAGTCGGCAGGTATTTCATGTCCGCCTTGTGATAACGAATTTCATCGATGAGTTCACGCGGATGCTCTACACGGACTCCCATTGCAAAACCTTTCGCCTCCATCTTCACGCCGTGTTTCTTCAACATTAAATACACGTCCTCCGCGCTGTGACCCGTGGCAAGAATGACGGCTGAAGTTGGGATTTCATTTCCGTCGGAAGTGATGACGGCTGTGATTTTTCCATCCACAACACGAATGTCGTCCAATCTCGTCGAAAACTTCACCTCGCCGCCACAACGCAGGATTGTCTCGCGCATTGTTGAAACGATTTTCGGGAGTTTGTCAGTGCCGATGTGTGGACGTGCGTCATAGAGGATTGAGTCGGACGCGCCGTGAATAGTGAAAATTTCGAGTATGCGGCTTATGTCTCCACGCTTGTTTGAACGGGTGTATAGTTTGCCGTCTGAGAAAGTTCCCGCGCCGCCCTCGCCGTAGCAGTAATTTGAATCCTCATCGAGAACATGATCGAGATTGAGCACCGCAATGTCGCGTTTGCGTTCCTTCACGCATTTTCCACGCTCCAAAACTATTGGTCTCAAACCCAACTCAATCAGCCTCAACGCCGCAAACAATCCCGCCGGTCCCATGCCGACGACAATGACTGAAGGCTTGCCGGAAACGTCCTTATAATCATATTTTGAAGCAATGTCCTCGGGCTTTTCACCGTCCAAGAACAATGAAACTTTCATATTGACAACAATATCCCTGCCCCGCGCATCCACAGACTTATGGACAATCGCGTGGGATGTTATTCTCTCAATGTCAACCCCCGCCTTCTTCGCCGCAATCGGCAAATAATACGCGCTGTCCGAGGCGTCGCGGGGTGTTAGTGTCAGGTCGGTTTGTGTCATTACTGGAATCTATGATTTTAAATATTCCATCAATTCTTTTACAGAATTTGCATCTTTATATGTATTCCCATCTTCGGCATCCTTCATCGCTTTCAATGTGATTTCATTAGGAATGTCTATTTGTTCATTTAATGTATCCATATCATATTGTTGTTATTTAATGTGCGTTGCAAATATAAATCAATTTTACATCTTTTACAATTATTTTTATGAAAAATTTTGCAGAACTCGATACTTTTTCATTACTTTGCAAATGAATAAAAACAATAAGAACGCTTTCAAAAATGAGACGCACATCGATAGTTGACAGTATCAGGAAACAGATGAAACTGCAATATCCAGCTGCACAGACCATTCTGTACGGTTCGGAGGCACGTGGTGACGCACGTCCCGACAGCGACATTGATTTGCTCGTTTTGATTGACGGCGACCGTGTAACCACCGAAACCGAACGCTACATCACAAAAATCCTCTACCAAATAGAACTTGAAAGTGACGTTGTCATCAGCTCCACAATACTTACCCACTCTCAATGGGAAAATCGCCCATATAAATCACCATTTATGCAAAACGTTGAAAGAGAAGGTGTAACGCTATGATAGACGAAAGCAAAATAGAATACGTGAAATACAGAATCGAGAGGGCAAAAGATACCATCAAAGAGGCTGAATATCTGCGAGATGGAGGTTTTTACAACGCCGCCATCAACAGATTGTACTATTCATGCTTTTATTCTGCAATGGCGTTGTTAATGTGTAAAGGCATCGAGACCAAAACTCATGTTGGCGTTAAATCACTACTATCGAAAGAGTTTATTAAAACAGGTATCATCGACTCAGAGTTTGGTGTTACGTTCGGAACATTGTTTAACAAAAGGCATAGTAGCGATTACGATGACTTCATTCAAAACGATTTGCAAACCGTGAACGACCTCATCCCCGCCGCAGAGGCTTTCATCGACGAGATGGAGCGGCAGATAAAGGCGATAATCGTATAGGACTTCTCTTTAATGTTATTCTAATTGAATAATAATCAAATATTTATGAAAATCTTACAAAAAACTTCCAAAAATATTTTTGCCAATCAAAAATATTGCCGTATATTTGGCTCGTAAAGACATAGAAATGAAAGAGCATTTTGCTTGGGCTGATTCACTAAATCGACCAATTTATAAAGAAAGCGTCGGCCCCTGCAAATGCTCACATCCGATATAAGGGTGTGGGCTTTCTTTATAGTGTTTTCGGGCTTGGTCGTCCTTAGTGAGCTATAGAGAGGTCTACACCCTTTCTTTTTGTGTTCGAGAAGTAAATTGTTTGTTAAACTAAAAAAACAAAATGAACGATTGCATCTATATTTCATATTCAAATGATAGCGATAATTCAAATGTAAAACAATTAGTCAATGATCTTGCATTTGGAGAATACGCTATATTAATTGATTTTTATCGCAAGATAAATACAGATAGCCCAAAGTCATTTGGCGACAAACTTTCAAAAGCCAAGTATATTATATGCATTTTAAGCGATTCATATTTCAGATCCGATGAATGCATGGCACAGTGGTTTCGCATACACGAAAATGCAGAGAACAAAAAAATTTTATATGTAAAAGATGACAAAGAACAAATCAATATAGGTAATGAAAAAATACTAAAAAATGGTTTTGACTTTAATGACAAAGGAAGAAAATATTTCTTGCATTTAAAGTCTTTTTGGGAGCAATATCAAAATGACTGTATGATAAATGATGATGTAGGACTAAAAAACAAACCTACAGCAATTTTTCTTAAGGAACACAATTATTGCTTGGATGAATTAGGAAAAATATATAATCGAATTAATAGTGATGAAATATATCTTTTGTCTAAAGGTTCTAAACAAATAGAAAACGCAATATCGCGCTATTGGTTTCACAATAGGCGCGATGTTATTATTAATCATACGTTAGAAAACACATCAGCAGTGGAATGTACAAAAGAAGAATCTTCGGAAGAACAATTATCAAGAGATGAATTTTTTTCAAATACAGAATCAACCGTTAAAAAGATTGCAAAAGACAATTTTTCGGATGATCAGCCTACAAAACAATACGATTTTTTTATTTCAACTAATAGCGCCGATGAAGAAGCATGTAAGACTATATTGCAACTATTACGAGAACAAGAGGTTTCTTATTGGTATTTTGAAGAACAAAGATGCAAATATGATGGAAAAGATTTTAGAAAAAACATAATGTGGGCCATTGACAACTCTTCCCACACTATGTTTTTATCATCCGAGCACTCAAATAATTCAACACATTGTTTAAATGAGATTTCTGTTTCGATAAAAAAAGCGAAACCGATTATTGTTATAAAACTTGATGAAACAAAATTACGAAACGAATTAGAATATTATTTGCATCATGTTGACCACATAAATTATAAGAAAAAAAACTGGGAAAAAAGGTTAATAGATGTTTGTAATCATACGAAAGAACAGGGGAAACAAAAGGATGATGAACCAACAAGAAAAAAATCAAGAATAATTTTAAATACATTTGGTTTGCTCACTTTAGTTTCGATACTGTTAGTTGTGATATGGATTATTGTATGGCCAAAAGAACCACAATACTTAGGAACAGTATTGGTAAGATGTGATAAGGATGTATCAACGTGTGTCGTGAGAGATGGAACTACAGAAATTGGTCCAGGTGCATTTGAAGATTGCAAAAAATTAAAAAAAGTGACTTTTAAACATGGACTACAAACTATTGCAAGTTGCGCTTTTAAAAACTGCACAGCCTTGGAATCAATAGAGTTGCCTGTGTCTGTCTGCAGAATTAACGATTTCGCATTCGAAGGATGCGAATCGTTGAAACATTTCTCTTTTGGTGGAAGACATAGCAAATTGCAAACAGTGGGAAGCAATCCTTTTGTTGCCACAAAGGGCATCCAAATGGAGGAAATTAACAATGAATCAATATGCGCTAAAAATGGCTTTTTAATAGATAAAACACACAAAACATTGATTTCATACTATGGGTATGAGGATTCTGTCTTTGTTCCCGACGACATAACAACCATTGGATCAAATGCCTTTGCGTATAATTACAAAATAATAAAAATTACACTTCCAGAAGGAATTACCAATATTAAGTATTATGCGTTCAAACAATGCACCAATTTAGAAAATATCAACATACCTAATACATTAACTGAATTAGGAACAAATCCATTCGTTTACGACAAAAAAATAAAAATAAGACTGGATAGCAATAATCAAAGTTTTAAATATGATGAAAGATATAAAATTCTTATTGATAGAAGCAAACACCTTATATGCTGTTTAGACTTTATCAATGAGACTCTAAATCTATCGCTGACCGATATAGTGGCAATAAACTCAAGTGCGTTTTTGGGATGTAATTTAAAGAAAATACGGCTACCATTGGAATGCAAAGAAATATCGTTTGATTCTTTTGATACCTCCAAGTTAAAAGAAATAAGAGTTCCTACGAATAACAGACAAGTTATCCTAAATGCTTTGCAAAACAAGAAAGCAACAGAACGAGATTACGAAAAAATGTGTAACATAATAAAAGTATACGATGAATAAATTAAGCAAAAAACTGTCTATTTTGTTTGTTGTTGTCGTCTTTTTGACATCAACACTAACATCATGTCGTGAAACTGAGGCTGAAGCTGAAAGAAAGGCTAATCTTGCCAGCCAGTATGACGAGATTGTTAAAGAAAAAGATAAATATAAAAATCTATGTGATTCCCTTTCCAACAAAATAGCTTTGCTATCAGTCAATAATAGAAAAACATTAGAAGAGAATCATCGTTTATGGGGATATATACAATATTTTGATACTATAAGTAACAAACTGTCCAATTTATCCGCTATATTGGATAATAATTCTTATCAATATGGAGCATTAGGAATCGTTAGCGATAGTTCTTTATTGAGAATAAAAGATTCTATTAATGCTATAAAACAAGGAATAGAAAATTTAGTTATCGGTGCTATACAACAAGAATCAGAAAACAATAATACAAATTTCTTCAGGTATGCACCTGATGGGTTAAACAATTTGAGAGTAGAAAATACAAGGCTGAAAGAAGAAAATGATAGGCTTTTGCAAGAAAAGGAAATGATGAAAAAAGCATACCAAGATACTATAAATTTTCTACGCACTAAGCTCAAAAATGTTGAAGAAAATGACCAACAACAAATTGCAGAACTTAAGGATAAACTGGCTCAGGCAGAAGCCGACCTAAATCGTTACAAAAACGGCTACGAGACTCTTATTTACGAAAACCAACAACTTAAAGAATATATAATTGTTAAAGACGATACAATAGATAACCTTCAAACAGACAATGATCGTCTAAAAAATAAATATGGCGAAATTGATGTACAAATAGAATCATTAAGTACCACCAACAACGACAAAGTAAGAAATGCAAACGGTTTGGTAATCAAAGTAAACGTTAAATGGAATGAGGTGAAAGAAAACAGAGAAATCTTTTTCCGGATTATGGACGATAAGGGGAATCTGCTTCGTCCATCCAATAACATTTCTTTTAAAGACGATAATAATATGGATATTTCGGCAAGTTGTAGAATTTTGGCTGAATACAAAGGTAACAAGGAAGATAAATATAAAGCAACATACGAAATTAAAGATGTAAAAGTATTAATGCAGCATCTTAACATCGACATATGGACAAACAAATGTCGAATTCATCAAGGGTATGGCTTCAAGTTTGAAAAAAAGAAAGATAAACAACCAAGTCATTGATATTGTTGTCTTTAAAGCAATACTTAAACTCTGCAAAATGATATAATTATGCGGCTGTACAACCGAAATAATTGTTAAATGACATAACCTGCCCTCCCCATAAAAAATTCTTCAAAAAAAATTAGTGCGTTTCAGTTTTTTTATATATAATTGCATCGAAATTGCAGTGAAATGGTTACACATCAGGCGTAACAAACAGGACTAAACCTATGGCTACAAAACAATTGGGCAGAAAATACCTAAGCATCCTATGGCGGATTATCGGCATCGTGCTACCTATCACATTAGTGCTGATAGGGTCGGCATGCCTGGTTGTATATTTGCTCATCAATGACGCCAACAACACAATCATCAGCACCACATCCCAAGAAATTGTGTCGTCCAACGCGCAGATTATCAGCGAGAAAATGATGAGCATCGTGAAACAATGCAGGACACTCGCCGACAATTCCCAATTACACACGCTCCCGCCTGAAAAACAAGTGCTTGAACTCAAAAGGCTCGTCGATTCCGACACAATGTTCACTTTTGGAACGCTACTTAGCACCGAAAGAAAACTCTACAACACCTCAACCACGCGCACCGTCAAAATCGACACTGACAACTTCTATTACGTAGAGATGATCGCGAAACAACGCGATTTCATGGTAACATCGCCTCAAAGGTCACGCATAAGCCGCTCTGACATTGTGTATGTCTGCACACCAATAAAAGACGAAACCGGCACTAATGTGAGCATCCTGAGCATCGCCGTGAGTGCAAGTTCACTCGCCGAACTCATCTCGGGCATTTCAGTTTCGGGTCTCGGTCAAGGATACGTCTTGGACGTCACAGACACGGTTGCAAAACCTGACGGACTCGACATTGCATACGCCATAAAAGACGCCGACAAGGGCAATGCAGACCAGATCGGACCAAACGGCGAACACCTCACAATCTTCTGGCAGACAATTAAAAACACGCCATGGAAACTCGCCGTCGCTGTCCCGACAGACGAACTCAAAGCCAAACAATATTTCATCCGTTTCATATTCCTCACGCTTGTACCGCTGGCTTGCATAATGTTCATCACGACGCTCTATTTCCTCGTCAAACGTCTCATCAGCCGACCGCTGAAAGACGTGCTCGAAGTTGCAGACGAAGTGTCGCAGGGACGGCTCTACGCCGCATCAAAACTTGACACGCTGAACGATGACGAACTCGGCATCCTTTCACGTCAACTCAAAGACATGGCGGACAAAATTGACAACACGGCGTCCCTTATCAAAGAGGAGTCGAAACAGATTGCAGACAATGGAAACGAAATAAACTCCATAGCCACAACAATCTACAAAGGCGCAATAAACCAGTCGGAATCCGTTGACCACGTGTCGGCGACCATTGAGGAAATGATAACCTCCATAAGCCAGAACGCCGAAAACGCTAAACTCGCAAAGGAAAGCAGCGAGGCGGTTGCATACGACATAAACCAGGTTGCAAGGGCGGGCGTCCGCAGCCTCGAATCCAACAAAAAGATTGCGGAAAAGACCAAAATCGTCAAGGAAATCGCATCAAAAACCGACATACTCGCCATCAATGCCGCTGTGGAGGCATCACGCGCCGGCGACAACGGAAAAGGATTTGCAGTCGTGGCGGCTGAAATCCGCAAACTCGCAGAAAAGAGCCGCGCTGCATCCATAGAAATCGACACTGCCTGCCAGGAGAACATCAAATTCACAAGCACAGTCTCCACAATGATTGACCGCCTTTCGCCGCGCATCAGGCAGAACAGCGACATGGTTTCGGAAATTGCATACGCCTGCGACGAGCAGCACGCCGCCACGGAAATCATCACAAACTCCATCATCCAGCTCTCGCAGATTTCGCAGGAGAACTCAACGTTTGCAAACGCGCTGACTTCACGCTCCAAGAAACTTGCGGAATATTCATGCCACCTGAACAAGAGCATGGAGTTTTTCCAGACTTCCAAAAACACCGAATATGAGGAAAACGAAATAATCGCGCTGATACAGGAACACGCAGCCGCAATAAGGCAACTGAATGAAATACTCGACGCCGAGCGCAAGCCCCTGCCGCCAGCCGAAATCAATGAAAACACCTAAAAATACAGACAGTCATGGCACTAAAAAACAACATAATATTCCAAAAAATTTTCAGTCTGTTTGACCGCAAAAACATCAGGGGACGGTATATGTTCATCATCATACCTACAATCCTGATTGTCATTACATTAGCCGACATTTTCATATACAACAAGGCATACAAAAACAAAAAGGAACTCATCGATATGATGAGCAAACAGACCATGGAAATCCAGGCGAGCAACGTGGAAAACATCTTCATGTCATACGTTGAAAAACTCGACATGGTGGGCAGGGTTTCCGCAAGCCGCAACCTCTCGCCGTCGAAGACCGTTGAACTGTGCGCCGAAATGTGCAATGACGAAGAAACATCTTATCACTCAATATTTTACACAACACCGCGCGGAATGTCCTACACGTCAGGAAATGCCGACAGCATAAACTCCGGCCGCCGCAAATTCTATCAGGACATCATGCTCGACGACGCGCCTTTCAGCATTGAATCTCCCTTCAGGAAATCTGAGACGGATTCCATACTTTTCTACACGGTTTCAGTGCCGATTTTAGGTGAAAATTTCAGGAAAATTGGCATACTTTCCATGTCTTTCGACATCTCCATCGTCAACAAGCACGTCGAGGCAATGAAAATCAACGGACTTGGGCGCGGCACGCTTGTGGATGCAAACCTTGATGTCGTGGCGCATCCGATACATGATAGAATCCTGAGAATCAACTATCTAAACCCCGACCGCTCAAGGATGCAGGGGCTCGAAAAACTCGGCATGATTCTAAAATCCAAAACTGATGGTCAAGGCGACTATCCGATAGTTGCGGACGGCATTCCATTGAGGGTTTTCTATAGCAAACTTCCGAAAATAAATTGGCAGGTTGGAATCATTGTGCCGGAGGACGAACTCTACAAACCCGAAAAGGAACTCAGAATAATGTTGTCACTCACAGGCTTTTGCACATTGTTGCTTCTTGTGGTTGGCATCATGATTGCCACACGGCGCATCGTCATCAAGCCTCTCAAAGCCATCAACGCCTTCACTGAGGACTTTGCAAACGGCAAACTCTATTCGACCGCAACTTCCGAAATCCGCAGCAACGACGAACTCGGCAGGCTCAATTCAAACATCACAAAAATGCAAAACACTGTCTCCGATGCAGTTAACAAGATTCGTGGAAATTGTAACGAAATTGGCGACACGAGCAACGTGCTTTCCGACGCGACCAACAAAATCGCCGACGGCTCTAAGGAACAGGCGGCTGAAGTGGAGCAAATTTCCGCCGCGCTCGAAGAAATGAACACTTCGATTGAACAGAACGCCAGCAATGCAAACCTCACAAAACAAAGTTCCGAGGACATTTCAAACGACATTCTCACCGTTTCAAAATCGAGCGTCAGCACACTCGCCTGCATCCAAAATGTGATTTCAAAAATTGAAATCATCAACGAAATCACATCGCGCACCGACCTCCTTGCCATCAATGCCGCCGTGGAAGCCGCGCGCGCAGGTGAAAATGGAAAGGGCTTCGCAGTGGTCGCCGCCGAAATCCGCAAACTCGCCGAGCGTTGTCAGTCCGCATCCACCCAAATCAACGAATGGAGCGCAAAGAGCTTGAAAATCACCGAACACAGCGCGGAACTCATTGACAAAATCACGCCCAAAATCCGCAAAAACGCTGAAATGGTCTCCGAAATTGCAGTTTCATGCGCTGAACAGCTCACAGGCACGTCGAGCATCACAAAAGCCTTGCAACAACTTGTGAACATCTCACAATCAAACGCCGAACTCTCCGAAAAGATGTCAGGCTACATTGGAAACTTGGTGCACAAGGTCGAAAACCTCACAAAATCAGTGGGTTTCTTCAAACTCGACACAAAGGAAAATGTCGCGCACACAAACGAAATTGTGCAGGAAATTGAGAAGCACATGAATGAAATTCTCAAACTCAAAAGCAAACTGAGGGACAGTGGTAAGTCGCTGGAAATCTGTGAGGAAAAGGACATTGAAAAAAAGCCGGAGAAAGTATCGGCGGCTCAGTATTTCCCTGACGAAATTGTCATCGGACCATCCATCAACACCCGCAACCCGGGCACGAACATAATAATGGAGGACGACGACGGCGACAGTGAGTATGAAAACTATTAAGAGACTATTTGACAATGTACATCATATTTGACTTCGACGGCACACTCGCCGACACCTTCGCCCTCGGCTCTCAACTCATCAACGAATACGCCGACCGCTTGGGCTACAAACAGATAGACTTCGCCGCCAACAAAGACAAATCGGCGCGTGAACTGATAAAAATGTCGGGCGTAAGGTTTTGGCAGATACCAGGATTGATACGGTTTTTCAGGAAAAAATCAGTGGAACGCGCCGGAGAAGTCAAGGCTTTCGACGGCATTCCCGACCTTGTAAGGCGACTGCACGACGAGGGCTTTTCATTGGGGATAATAACAACCAATTCCGCGCAGACCATCAACATATTTTTGGAAAAATACGAATTGACTGACTTCTTCACCTACATCAAGCCCGAAATCTCCCTTTTTGGCAAACGCCGCGCACTCCGCCGCGCCCGTCGCCATCTCAAATCCGACATCATCTACATCGGCGACGAACTCCGCGACATCGAAGCCTGCCGCGCCGTCGATATTCCAATCATATCCGTCTCGTGGGGATTCAATTCCACAGAGATTTTGGAGAAAAATAATACGGGAATGGTGGCGGAGGATGTGGAAGAGGTGTATAACTTTTTTTTCAACCACGGAAAACACTGAAACCACGGAACGATGAAAAAAACAAATTATTAAAAAATACTTTTTAATAAAACGGAAAACACGGAACGTTAAAAATCAAATTATAAAAAAAATTCTTTTTTAATAAAACAGAAATCACGGAATAAAGTTTCAGTTGTACCCATTTGATGTAGTTCTGTGTTTTCTCCATCGAAAAAAATACAAATATTTTTTTCGATGTTTTAATTATTTAATAAGATTGTTCCGTGCATTCCGTGTTTTCCGTGGTTAGAAATAAAACAATCGTTTTATCCTTCTTTTCCTATCAAAACATCGCCCTCCACGCCCACGATTTCCACATCATAAAATTCATTTGTTTTTACGCCCTCAAACATTTTCATTTTTATCCTCACATAATTTTCACCGTAACCATATACAAAACCATCATCCTCAATGGTTTCGGTGAGTAAAATCTGTCGTTTGCCGATGAAACTTTGCAGATAATCAACCGACAATTTTTCGGACAAATCGCGGAGGATTTTGGAGCGGTGATTTTTGATTTTTTCATCAACTTGACTGTCCATTTTGTCCGCAAGAGTTCCACTGCGGCGCGAATATTTGAAAGCGTGAATATGTCCGAAACAGATTTTTTTTGCGACTTCCAAAGTATCGGCGAAATCCTCGTCTGTTTCGCCCGGCAAGCCTACAATTATATCGGTCGTAACATTGAAATTTGGAACAATCGCCCTGAATTTGTCAACAATGCCCATAAAATCTTCCCGCGTGTAATGGCGGTGCATACGTTTCAAGACTGCATTGCTGCCCGATTGTAGGCAAAGATGGATATGCGGCGCGAGTTTAGGATTGCGGAACAATTCAACAAAACCATCCGAAAAATCGTCCG
>JAGCRY010000003.1 GCA_017964465.1 Bacteroidales bacterium
AAATTTAATCATTAATATCAAAAATGCCGACTATAAACGACAAAAAAAATATATATGCCGACCGTGCGACGAATTTCGGCGCGGAGGAGGTCAAATACAACAAACTTGTACGCAGCACCAATCTCGCACGTGGCGTCGCGTTCCTTGCGGGCGCGGTTTTGGCTATTGTTGCCGTCAATTATTCTTTGGCGGCGATGTGGATTGTGATTGTGATTTCGCTCGTGGTGTTTCTGTATTTCGTTAAGAAAAATGTTGATTATGAGCGACTTCACGATTATAATCGCACGATGAAAACCATCAACGCCAACGAACTCCAATCGCTCCAAAATGACAATTCAGCCTTCGACGGCGGCAATGATTTCGTAAACAGCGCGCACAATTTTTCTTACGATTTGGATATTTTTGGACGCAATTCCATTTTCCAAATGATTAACCGTACCTGCACTTCCGGCGGCAAAAATCTCCTCGCTGAAAGGTTCATTAATCCAGTCGTCAACATCAACAAAATCAAACAGATACAAGACGATTCCTCGATGTTTGCCGACGAATTGGAACTCCGCCAACAATTCCGCGCATTTGGCTCGCTGTATGCCTCGGATGCCGATGAGATTCCCGATTTTGGTGGAATCCAATATCATTTTACCAGCACAAAACTTTGGCGGATTGTTAGTATTGTGCTTATTGCCGCAATTATCGCCGCTATCGTGCTGGCTTGTATGGATTTATGTTCGCCGTATGTGGGATTGTTGCTCTATGTTGTGCAATTGTCGGTGGTTGGCATCAATGCTAAGAAAACCAACGACTTACAGAAACTTTTGACTAACGGCAGCAAGACTTTCCGCAAGTATGAGAAACTCTTTGAGACCATTGAAAAATTCCCGCATCAACCGTCAAGATTTTCAAATTTTGGCGGTGGCTACGTGAGCGGCGCGTTGAAGGAATTGGCGCAGATTGCGGCGTTTTACGAACAGCGCGGCAATATGATGATTATGATTTTTGGGCAGGGAATTTTGTGTTATGACATCAATATCGACATCAAGTTTGAAAAATGGTTGCGACGCTACGCCGCCGAAATTCCCGATTGGTTTGCAATGGCGCACGAATATGATTACCTGATGTCGCTTGCCAATTTAAAATACAACCATCCCGAATGGTCTGTGCCTCAGCCTGTTGAAGGTAGTTTCATTTTGAACGCCATTCAAGCCGGGCATCCGCTCATCGACCCCGCAAAAATGGTCTGCAACGACATCAATTTTAGCGACTGTCCATTCCTGACCATCCTTACGGGCGCAAATATGGCGGGCAAAAGCACTTATTTGCGCACAATTGGCGTCAATCTCATTCTCGCCCAAATCGGCGCGGTGGTTTGCGCCAAGGATTTCAAATTTTCGCCCACGGAAATTATGACGAGCATCCGCACCACCGATTCCGTGCAGGACAGCGAGTCGTATTTCTTCGCCGAATTGAAACGCCTTCAAAAAATCGTCAACCGCCTCGAACAGGGCGCGACGCTTTTCATTATTGTTGACGAAATGTTGCGCGGCACCAATTCCAAGGACAAGCACGACGGCAGCCAAAAATTCATACAGAAGTTGCTGAAATACAATTGTTACGGAATCTTTGCCACCCACGACATCGACATCGGCAACCTCCGCGACAGTTATCCCAAAAATGTAAACGCCAAATGCTTTGAGATTTCATTCGAGGGCGACAGCCTAATTTTCGATTATAAATTGAAGGACGGCATCTCGCAGAATCTCAATGCGTCGTATCTGATGCGGAAGATGGGAATAATAGAATAAAATTATAGTAAATCAATGTGAAATTTTTTTTGCAGGGATTTAGATTTGTTTTATATTTGCGCATAATTGAATAAAAACTATATGTAATGAGTAAAGCGGAGAAACTAATAGAACGGTTTAAAAATATGCCGACGGATTTTACCTTTGACGAAATGGTAAAATTGCTTTCTATTTTTGGTTATGAAATTGAAAACAAAGGCAAAACATCTGGCTCGCGTGTTGAGTTTCATCACGATGAATATCAGGCTATTATGTTTCACAAACCGCATCCCTCTAACATTATAAAAGGGTATGTTATGAAGTTGGTTTTCGCCCAGTTAAAGGATAATGGTTGTATTTAAAAAAAAGGATATTATGGATAATGTATTGAAATATAAAGATTTCATTGGCACTGTAAATTTCAGTGCTGAGGACGGTGTTTTTTACGGTAAAATCGAAGGCATCAAAAGTATGGTAAGTTTTGAAGGCGAAACTGTACACGACCTCGAAGAAGACTTCAAGACCGCCGTTGACGATTACATTGATTATTGTCAAAGGCACAACATAACGCCTCACAAATCATACACCGGCAAAATTTCCATCAAGATTACGCCCGCAGAACACAGTGCCATTGCCGCAATTGCAAAAAACAGAGGCATTTCGGTCAATACGTTTGTTAAGAACGCTATCAGTAGGGAACTTGCAAGTTGATATTTTATAAAAAAAACACCGCCGAAGGTCATTCGACGGTGAGTGCTATTTTCTTAGAAATATTTTGCCTGTTGCCAACGATGTCGCTTACAGATATGCGTAGATCTTGTTCATTGTGTCCTGGCTCGGCGCGAGGAGCATTGAGTCGATGCTTCCGAAGATGTCGTCCTCCATATCGTCGAGGTCGCGGACAATGTCGTTGAGATAGTCAAGCGACACATACTTGTTGGTGTAGGGTTTGTTAAATGTGTAACTTTCATTCATAGGCATTTGGGTTTTCGTTAAACATCAGTTTTTGTCTGTTGTTTGATTATAAAACGCTATCTAATATGCTTTATTGCAAAAATCTACAATATTTTCAAAATATTTTTTGCAAGTCGGTTTTATTTTAATAAATTCGCTCGTCGAAATCTAAATATAAAACCGATATGGCAAAAAGAATTAGCACCAAAAATGCCGATACAAAGCCCTCTGTGGCTGCAAAACCGGCTAAACCGAAGATACACCTCGCCATTATGGACGACCATTGGCTCGACCCTGTGCAGGATGACATCATCGCTCGTTACGAGAGGTTCCAGCGCAAGAGAAAGGAGTTGGAATCCTATTACCCGACATTTGTGGATTTTGCCGGGCAGTACAAGTACCTCGGTCTCAACTACTCCGAGGACGAGCACGGATGGTGGATGCGCGAATGGGCTCCCGCTGCCAAGGAGATGTACATTTTTGGCGATTTCAACAATTGGAACCGTTACCAGTACCCGCTCAAACGCCGCGACGACGGCATCTGGGAGATTTTTCTCGACGACAAGACCTTCGCCAAGACCTTCGTGCACGGCTCGTTGTACAAACTCATAATCCACGGCGCCGACGACACCATTTTGGAGCGTCTGCCCGCATACGTGAAACGTGCAGTACAGGACGACGTCACCAAAATCTTCGCCGCGCAGGTATGGAAGCCGGAAAAGTTCAATTGGGGTAGGAAAAAATTCAAGCCCAACCCCAACGAGCCGCTCCTCATCTATGAATGTCATATCGGAATGGCGCAGGAGAAGGAGGGCGTTGGCACTTACAAGGAGTTTGAGGAAAATGTGTTGCCGCATATCATTCAGGGCGGCTACAATACCATACAGATAATGGCAATCGCCGAGCATCCTTATTATGGTTCGTTTGGCTACCACGTGAGCAACTTTTTCGCGCCGAGTTCGAGGTTTGGAACGCCGGAAGAACTCAAACACCTCATCAAGACCGCTCACGATGCTGGCGTCCGTGTCATTATGGACATCGTGCACTCCCACACCGTCAAGAATCTCGCCGAGGGCATCAACCGTCTCGACGGCACCGACGACCTCTACACGCATCCGGGAGGCCGTGGCGAACATCCGCAGTGGGATTCCAAACTCTTCAATTATGGCAAAAACGAGGTAATCCAATTCCTCCTTTCCAACATCCGTTACTGGATGGAAGAGTTCCATTTTGACGGGTTCAGGTTCGACGGCGTTACATCTATGATGTACTTCCATCACGGCAATATTGATAGTTTCGACCAATACAAATTTTTCCGCGATGGAGTTGAGTTTGATGCGATTACGTATCTCCAACTCGCCAATTACCTGATGAAAAAACTCAATCCCGAATCCATTTCCATTGCGGAGGACGTTTCGGGTATGCCGGGCTTGACTTCGCCGATTGAGGCGGGCGGTATGGGATTCGATTACCGTCTCGGTATGGGCATCCCCGACTATTGGATCAAACTCTTGAAGGAAGTTGGCGACGACTATTGGAATGTTTACCAGATGTGGCACGTACTCAACGACCGCCTGCCGATGGTGAAAACCGTAGCATACGCCGAGAGCCACGACCAGGCTCTTGTTGGCGACAAGACCATCGCTTTCCGCCTGATGGACAAGGAGATGTATTTCTGTATGGCAACCAATATCGGCAGCGACATCATCGACCGTGGCATCTCGTTGCACAAGATGATTAGGATGTTCACAATCGTCAACGGCGGACAGGCTTACATGAATTTTATGGGCAACGAGTTTGGACACCCCGAATGGATTGATTTCCCGAGGGAGGGCAACGGTTGGAGTTACAAGCACGCACGCCGTCAGTGGTCGCTGATGAAGGCTGATTATCTCAAATATCATTTCCTCAACGACTTCGACGAGGCTATGATAAAACTCATCCGCGAATATCCCGTGATGCAGGATTTGTATGGCTGGCAACTCAATATGGACGAGCAAAACCACACCATCGTCGAGAAGAAGGGCGGATTGGTCTTCGTGTTCAACTTCCATCCGACGGCTTGCATCGCCGACTACAAATTCTACATCCCCGAGCCGGGCGTTTACAAGATAATCTTGAACTCCGACGACCTGAAATACGGCGGCTTCGGACGGTTGGACAACGACCAGGAGTTTTTTGCCCTGCCGGAGGACGACCACTACAAGCTTTCGATTTATAATGTTAACCGTACCGTATTGGTACTCAAAAAAGTACGCGACTAATGCAGAAAATATTAATTTTGGATTTTGGTTCGCAGACCACGCAACTCATTGCGCGGCGCATCCGCGAACTCGACACTTTTTGTGAAATTGTCCCCTACAACAAATACCCCGTGGGCGACGACAACGACATCATCGGCGTCATCCTCAGCGGCTCGCCTTACAGCGTCTATGACAAGGAGGCGTTCAAGGTCGATTTGCAACAATTCCGTGGACGCAAACCGATTTTGGGCATTTGCTATGGTGCTCAATTCATTTCGTACACATTAGGCGGCAACGTGGAACCCGCCGGCAGCCGCGAATATGGCCGTCAAAATTTGCAGTTTATCAACAAGGAAAATCCTTTGTTTCAGGGATTTGACGACAATTCGCAGGTGTGGATGAGCCACGGCGACACCATTACGGCAATCCCCAAAGATTTTGAGTGCATCGCATCCACCGAAACCGTTAAATACGCCGCATACGCCGCCAAGAATGAGAAAATTTGGGGCGTGCAGTTCCATCCCGAAGTGTTCCACTCGTTGCAAGGCACATTGCTCTTGAAAAACTTCGTTGTGGGCATCTGTGGCGGCAAACAGGATTGGTCGGCGGCATCGTTCATCGACACCACGGTAGCCGAATTGAAGGCGCAGGTCGGCAACGACAAGGTGGTGCTTGGATTGAGCGGCGGCGTGGATTCGAGCGTTGCGGCGGTGCTTCTCAACAAGGCTATTGGCAAGAATTTGACTTGCATTTTCGTTGACAACGGACTCCTCCGCAAAAACGAGTTCCAAAACGTCCTTAACGATTACAAATGCCTCGG
>JAGCRY010000069.1 GCA_017964465.1 Bacteroidales bacterium
GAGGGCAAGTATTTCACCTTCGACGAGTACAAAAACATCATCAAGGACAACCAGACCGACAAAAACAAGACCGTAATCGCGCTCTACGCCACCGACAAGGAGGAGCAGTATTCGTTTGTAGCCGCAGCCAAGGAGAAGGGCTACGACGTATTGGTGATGGATTCGGCATTCGACGCCCACTTCATCAACCAGATAGAGCAGAAAAACCAGGACATCCGCTTCATGCGCGTGGATTCCGACACTTTGGACAAGCTCATCCGCAAGGACGACAACCCCGTTTCGCAACTCACCGACGACGAGAAGAAGGATTATTCCGCAATGTTCGACAGCCAGACGCCCAAGGATTCCAAGAAGAATTTCACCGTGGAGTTCGACACACTCTCTGCCGACGACATGCCTGTAATCATCACACAGAGTGAATTTATGCGCCGTATGAAAGATATGGGCAAGCTCGGCGGTCCCGAATCCAACTTCTACAACAATCTGCCCGACAATCTCAACCTCGTGGTCAACGAAGCGCACCCGCTTGTTAAGCAGCTCATCGCCGACGCCAAGGCTGCCACGGCTGACGAAGTGTCAGGGCTTGAAAAGGAACTCGCCCCAATCCAGGCAGACCTCGACAGCCTCGAAAAACTCACCAAGGACAAGAAAGACGAGGAAATCTCCACCGAGGAGAAGGACAAGAAGTCGGAACTCCAGAAGAAAATCTCCGACATCGAGACCCGCCGCAAAGCATTGTTCGAGAACTTCGCTGCCGGCAACAAGCTCGTAAAACAACTCATCGACCTCGCGCTCCTCGCCAACAACATGCTCCGCGGCGAAGACCTCACAAAGTTTGTTAAGCGCAGCGTGGAATTGATTGAGAAATAGTTTTTTCATTCAGAGCAATCATAATTCAAAAAAAAAATCCCGGGCGTCGCAAGATTGTCCGGGATTTTTTTGTGTAAAAGCGACCGAAAAATTTGATATTATCAAAAATTCTTCTTTTATTTGTCCTACAAAATTGCGCAACGAAAAGGCAATCGAAAACTATAACAACAACCATAACAGCAAGGCTTGTGCGGCTGTTAACAAAAAACTCTTAACGACATGGGAATACCTGATTTTCTATCCAACGGCGGCGGCTTCTCCTACGACAAGGCGTGGGTTGAAGTCGAAAACTTGCAATCTTACCAAAAACTCAACGACGCCTGCAAAAAGGTGAAGGAAATCCTGCATCACGCCAAGGAAGACAAAAATTATCCACAGATAATCAAGACTTTCATGCACAGCCTCGACTATCAAAACGAGGTGGTGGACGACGGATTTTTCCCCGAGCTCAAAGAATTGGAAGCCGAACTCGACAACTTTCCGCCCACCGACAAGGCTTTCCTACATTCCATCTTGGGCGAGATTTACCTCAACTACCTGAGCGTAGAGTATTTCTCCATCAGCAAGCGCACCGATGTGGATGTCAAGGACGGCGACGTGGCTACATACTCCACCAAACAGCTCCTCAGAACCGCCAAAGAGCATTTCCTCAAATCGATTGAGGACATCGAGAACCTCAAAAACCGCAAGACCATCGACTACAAGGAAATCCTTTTAGGCGCGTATGACGACAAAAAAACCCTGATGCCGACCCTCTACGACTTTCTGGCGCACAGGGCGTTGACAGAATTTTTTGAAAAAGACATCTCCCGATATGAGGTATTCGACGACAATTTTGACCTCAGCAACAACGACCTTTTGAAGCCGAAGGACGACTTCTTGAAGTTGGAATTTGACGGCAAACTCTACGAAAAATCCGCCGCACACCAGGCGTTCCTGATTTATCAAAGCCTGATGCGGCTGCACGACGGCGACACCGACAAGAAGACATTGCTGTTCATCGACTTTACACGTCTCCAAAACTACTATTCGAAGTCAGTCTCCGAAGACAAAGAGGAACAGTACATCGCCACATTGCGCGAAATGGAAAACACATACGCCGACAGCGACGCCCTGCGCAACGAAGTGCGTTGGAAGATTGCAAAATACCATAAGGACAAAGGGGAAATATTGAAGGCAAAGTATATAGCTCAACAGATAATAGACAGCAACGACGACAGTATCTTCGTCGAAAATGCAAAAAGGCTCATCAACAACATCTTGCTTCCTACCCTAAGGGCAAATGTCGATAAGTTTGTCCCGACGGAGCACGAGATTGTATTCAAAACGACGCACAAGAATATCGACAAGGTGTATTTCAGGATTGGCAAAGTCTCCAAAAACTTTTTCGACAAGCCGGATTACTTAGGCAAACATTACTTGGACACCCTTGCCCGAATGATGTCTGACTGCAAGGATTACAGCTTTGACGTTGAGAAAAACCCCGAACACGCCTCCACAACGAGCGAATTGTCGCTACCGCCGCAGCCCCTCGGACATTACGCCGTCCTTATCTCCGACCGCGAAGATTTCGACAAAGGCGAAACCTCCTACCACCTCATCCGAATCACTGATTTGGTGGCTGTAAACGCCTCTATTCCACACTCCAACACGATAAAAGTATTGGACAGGAAGTCAGGACAGCCCGTCGAAAACGCCATTGTGAAAGTAACTGGCAGTGAATATAGGGAAAACAGAAGTGTTCCTGTAACCTACGCCGAAAAAAACACCGACAAGGACGGCAACGCCCAGTTCCAACAATCAGAAATTCAAGCAAGAATCAATCATCTGAATTTCACGGTGGAAAAAGGCGACGACTTCATTGACAAACAATCATTCAGTTTCACCTACGAAAGTGGCGTTTCAAGCTCGATAACGCTCAAAATATTCACCGACAGGGCGTTGTACCGTCCGGGGCAGACAGTGTATTTCAAGGGAATATGTTTCTTGAAGGATGGCAACAATATCAATGTGCTGCCCAACCGTCAAACCTTACTCTGCGTGTTTGACGTCAACAATCAAAAAATATATGAAGCAACTCTCACCACCAACGAATTTGGCTCAATAAGCGGCAGTTTCCAGCTCGGAACATCCGTTGTATTAGGCAATTACAGGTTTTGGGCAGGCAACGTCAGCGTCAGCCATTCGTTCAGCGTGGAGGAATACAAGAGGCCTACATTCGAGGTGTTTACCGACGATGTAAAAGACGAAATTGCAGTAAACCAAGACGTTACAATCACAGGCAACGCCAAGACCTATTCGGGTGTCAACGTCGAAAACGCCGAAGTGAAATACGAAGTGGTAAGGTCGCCGAGGTTCAGGGGCTGGTGGAATTTCGATTACTCAATGAAAGACAAATCTGTCGCCAATGGCATTGTGAAGACCGACTCCGACGGCAAGTTTGCAATCACCTTCAACGCCAAACCCGACAAGACCCTGCCCGAAGACTTCGGACTCACATTCACCTACAATGTGAAAATTGAAGTAACTTCGCAGGACGGCGAGACGCAAGTGAAAAACACCAGTCTCTCGGTAGGCTACGCGGGCATTTTTATGCAAGAACCGCTGTATGGCGACATCTTGTTCAAGAGTCGAGACGCATTTAAGGAAATACCCGTCTCTGCCACCAACGCCTCCGGACAGCCCGTAGATTGCGACGTTACAGTAATAGTCAAGCATCTAAAAAATTTCGCCAAGCCCGACCGCAACAACAAGCTCGACGCATTGGAGGACGACAAGATATTGAAGACCTTTGCCGCTAAATCCAACACAAGAATCGACCTCAGCTTCATCGACGACTATGAGGACGGCAATTATTGCGTCAGGTACGAAACCAAAGACGCACAAGGACACGACATCAACTCAGAATCTCGTTTCACGCTGGTATCAGAAGTGTGCGAAAAAGCCGATTTCAACAAGTATTTCTGGTTTGACATCGCGAAACACACCTGTCAACCCGGCGATACAGCCAAGTTCATTTTCGGAACATCGCAAAAGGACGTGCTCTTGTGGTATGAGATTTTCCAAGGCGACCGACCGCTCACCGGCGAGAGGCGCATCACACTGTCCCAAAATTCGCAGACTGTCGAATTTCCCATCACAGCCGAAAACCGTGGCGGCATTTCGATAAGGTATTTCTTCGTGAAGGACAATCAATCATACAGCAACACAACCGGCGTCCACGTGCCATACGAAAACAAGCATCTCGACATCAAATACGAGAGTTTCCGCGACAAGCTGCAACCCGGCGAACAAGAAACCATCCGCCTCAAAATCCTCGATCACAAGGGTCAGCCAGTCAACGCCGAACTTCTCGCCGCCCTGTACGACGAATCCCTCGACGCCATCCGCTCCAATGTATGGCAGTTGTATTATCTTTACGACTCCAATCCATATTGCGGCTGGTATTCCGTATGCGGATTCGACACCGCAGCCAGAAACCAACTGTCCCACGTCTCCGAGTCAAGTTTCTACTCATCTTCATTCCAATTGATTCTCAATTGGTTCCACCACCAAATCCAACACTTTGGACGGCGGAATATGTTTATGAGGAATATGTTTATGGGGACAGCATTCGGCGGTATGATGATGGCAAGCGCATCGGCACCAACGGGAATGGGTATGGCTATGGCATCGCCAATGTCAGGCATGATGGGTATGATGGCTATGCAGTCGATGGCAGCCCAACAAGCCGACAATTCGATGATGGCGAAAGCTATGGAGGCTACAAAGGCTCAGGACGACGCCCCCGCAACACCCCAAGCCGAGAGCGTGGATTTCGAAACCGTAAAAGTGCGCGAAAACTTCTCCGAAACGGCTTTTTTTGAGCCGCATTTGGTCACTGACCCCGAGGGCAACGTACTCATCGAGTTCACAATCCCCGAATCGCTCACTAAATGGCATTTCAAGGCTGTCGCACACACGAAAGATATGCAGTACAGCATTTCTGAAAACCATTTGATTACCCAAAAATCATTTATGGTGGAGCCCAATCTGCCGAGGTTTTTTATGGAGGGCGACCAAATCACAATCCCCGTAAAAATCAGCAACCTGACAGACCAGCCGCTCAGCGGAAAAGTGAAGATAGCCATCCTCGACGCGCAGACGCAAGCACCCGTAGAAGATTACGACATCGACCTGACTACCAAGGAGTTCACTGTTGACGCCAACCACACCGGCATCACAGAATTTGCAATTACTATCCCCAAACGCCCCGAACCCGTGATTGTGAAGATAGTGGGCATTTCGGACGGATATTCCGACGGCAGCCAGAAGTACGTCCCGGTATTGACTACGAGGACGCTCATCACCGAATCACAGTCGTTCAATATCAGGGCGCACCAGACCAAACAATTCACCGTCGAAGGTCTCAAACAACAGTCGCAGACGCAAGACAACCAGTCGTTTACGTTTGAATTTACATCCAATCCGGCGTGGATGGCATTTATGGCACTGCCGTCGCTGAGGGAGACCACCTCCGACAATCTGCACAGCGTGATGTCGGCGTATTACGCCAATTCTGTCGCCCGCAAAATCATCACTTCCAACCCCGGCTTGGAGGCTACGTACAACGCGCTTTCAGAGGAGGACTTGAAATCGCCGTTGGAGAAAAACCAGGAACTCAAAAACATCCTTCTCAACGAGACTCCGTGGCTCCTATACGCCAAAAACGAGAGCGAGGGTATGAAAAAATTCGCCCATCTGTTCAACAAGAAGGCTGTGGATGATGTCAATAGCGTCTATATCAAGAAATTGAAAGAAGGTCAGTATTACGACGGCGGCTGGCCCTGGCTCAAAGGAATGAAACAGAGCCAATTCATCACGCAGGACATCCTCATCGACCTTGGACGCCTCCGCAAACTCGACGCCATTGAGAACGAAGACGACCGCAACGCCATCGAACAGATGACCAAACTCGCAATCGGCTACATCGACAGGCAGTTGGAGGAAGACTACAAATACCTCAAAGAAAGGCTCAAACCCGAAGAACTGGAAACCTATTTCCCGGGCTACTACGCGATTCAATATTTCTATGCGCGGAGCTACTTCACAGAGCAACCACTGCCGCAATCCACGCAGGAAGCGTACAACTTCTACCTCGAAAAAATCGAGAAACATTGGACATATTTCACGATGTACGGCAGCGCGATGGTTGCCACCACATTCAAGCGTCTTGGCAGACCCGAAATCCCCGCAAAAATCATCGAAATGTTCCAAAACAACGCCCAATACTCGGAGGAGTTCGGTATGTACTATTCCAAAAACCTCAACGGCTACCACTGGTACAATTCGCCAATAGAAACCCAGGCTGCCATCATAGAGGCTTTTGCGGAGTTCAACATGCCACACGAGGTGGAGGAGCTGAAAATTTGGCTCATCAAAAACAAACAGACCAACTCATGGCCATCCACCCGCGCCACTGTGGAGGCTGTCTATGCGCTGCTGATGAACGGCGAAAAACTCAACCCCGAAGAACAGCCCTGCAAAATCACCATCGGCGGCAAGAGCCTCGACGGGCAGTACTCCGAAGGCGCGGCTTACATCAAAAAGACGTACCCGAAAGCTGAAATTTCGCAATCACTCGCCGACATCACAATCGAAAACCCCAATTCGCACATCGCATACGGCGCAAGCTACATCCAATATTTTGAGGAGTACGAGAATGTGCGCTCCACCGCCAACGGACTCACCCTCAAAAAGGAATTGTATCTTATCAAGAAGAACGACCTTGGCGAAGACATCGCAACCCTCGTAACGCCCGACACGCCGCTCCACCCGGGCGACAAAATCAAGGCGCGTTTCGTGATGACCACCGACCGCGACCTCGAATTTGTATTCCTGAAAGACAACCATTCGGCAACATTCGAGCCGAGCAACAAACTCTCTGGAATGAGGCATCAAGACAGCCTTTGGTACTACGAATCCACCAAGGACGCCGCCGAGGAATTTTTCATCGACTTTATGCAGAGAGGAACGTATGTATTTGAGTACCAGCTTTTCGCAGTACACAAAGGCATACTCTCCAACGGCATCGCCACGGTGGAATGTATGTACGCGCCAGAATTCCGCGCCAATTCGACGTCGCAGAAGGTGAAGGTTGAATAAACGAGGAAAGAGGAAAGATTAAAGATTAAAGTCGAAAATCAAAAATCAAAAATGATAATTGAAAATATAAAATCATGTTACACTGCCTTATAGACACGCCGTCGCCGGTGAGCAATTGGATAATGCAGCTCCGCGACGTGAACATACAGAAGGATTCGGCGAGGTTCCGCAACAACATACGCCGTATATCGCACATTCTCGCATACGAGATTGGCAAGTCGTTCAATTACAAGACGACAGATGTCAAAACGCCTCTCGGCACTGCCAAATGCGATGTCAACGCCGACCACATTGTAATCGCGAGCATCCTGCGCGCCGCACTGCCAATGCACGACGGATTTTTGGATGTTTTCGACGACGCCGAAAACGCATTTCTCTCGGCGTACCGCAGTTACAAGGACGACGGAAGTTTTGAGATAAAAGCCGAATACATGGCTTGTCCCGACCTCAACGGCAAGACGCTCCTTATTGTGGATCCCATGCTCGCCACCGGCGCAAGCATCGTAACCGCCGTCAACTGCCTTCTCCGCGACGGCACACCAAAGAAGATGTATTTTGCATCGATAATCAGTAGCCGTCAGGGCGTGGAGACCTTGCAGAAGAATTTTGGCGAGGACTGCGAGATTTGGACTGCCGCCTGCGACCCAAAAATCAACAGCCACGGCTACATCGTCCCCGGCCTCGGCGACGCGGGCGACTTATGCTTCGGACAGAAATTGTAAAATTTTTGTCACGTCCGTTAATGGATTGAACCATTGATTGTTGACGGATTTTGAGAACCATGTAATCTGTTTTTTGGCATAGCGGCGGGTGTTGCGCTTGATGAGTTCAACAGCCGTCGCTAAGTCTGTTTTATTGTCAAGATAATCAAACAACTCCTTGTAACCCACGGTGTTGAGCGGCATGAGATTGCGATATTCCACGAGGGAGCGCACCTCATCGAGAAGTCCTTCCTCCATCATTATGTCAACTCTACGGTTGATGCGGTCGTGCAGAACTTCACGCGGAAAGTTGAGACCGATTTTAACAATCTGAAAATCACGCTCTTTTTTGATTCCCGTCCTGAAACTCGAATATGGTTTGCCGGTCTGTATGCACACCTCCAACGCCTTTATAATACGTGTGTGGTTGTGGAGGTCGCAGATGTCGTAATATTTTGGGTCAAGGATTTTCAACTGCGCTTTCAACGGCTCAATGCCCTCGGTTTCAAAA
>JAGCRY010000070.1 GCA_017964465.1 Bacteroidales bacterium
CCCGAAGTGATGTGCTACGATGTGGCATACGAGCCGTACAGTTTTGATCTCAGCAAAATCTCCAACACACCCACGTTGACACTCGCCGGCGAAAAACGTGGTGAGGATGGCAAGTTTTTCTATAAAATTACGCCGAAAGACAGCGAGGTGGAGTTTGCAAAAGGTGCGATAGAGATGGATACAACCGGCAAATTTATGATAGCAACCGGCAAAAAAGCAAACACCGGCAGTTATGAACTGCATCTTACTGAGGGTGCGTTGGATGGTGATGATTCTAGGTATGTCACCACAATAACATTCGACATAAAAGACGACACAAAATGAAGCCCAAATTGCCTCTTGTAAGTTTCGAGGTGACAATGAGTTGCAATCTCAACTGCCTGTTTTGTTACAATCATTACAAGGGTGGGGGAGAGAGGCCTGTGCAGTCGTCTTACAGTGTTGCACGGAAGGCTTTGAAGATGATTTTCAAGAAATTTGATGTCGATCAAATTACATTCACAGGCGGCGAACCGTTCATGGGTGAAAGGTTTTCGGAGCTTGTGCTGACTGCGCGGATGAATGGAGCGAAAGTCGGTGTAATTTCAAATGGAAATTTCGCCCCGCCAGCAAGTTACATCCAGCTTTTGGGGCTTGGTGTGCAACTTTTTGAACTTCCGTTTCATAGTCTCGACCCAAAAATCCATGACATGATGACGCGGCATGAAGGGTCGCATGAAAAATCATTGAGGGTGATGGAGGCATTGATAGAAAAAGGTGTGACGCCTGTCGCGGTGATTGTTTTGACAAAATTCAATGCTGAAAGTGCAGCCGAAACCGTCCGTCATTTAGCCTCCATGGGCATAAAAAAGATAATGCTCAATCGTTATAATGTTGGAGGTGAGGGAGTTGGAAATCCGATGGAGATTTTGCCAACGGAAATTCAACTGAGAAATGCCTACCATGAAGTTTCGGACGCCGCCATCGAACTCGGTTTGACAATCCTCTCGAGCGTTTGCACTCCGATGTGTGTCCTCAATCCAAAAGATTACCGTGGAATCCAGTTTTCGTCATGCTCTACCGACATCGAAAAACGTCCCGTTACAATCGATTACATGGGCAATGTCAGGTTTTGTAACCATTCACCGGTCGTCCTTGGGAATATTCATACACAGACTGTTGATGAGATTTTTTCGAGTCCGACTTTATCACAATGGAAAAATGCAGTGCCTGCGTTTTGTGTTGATTGTAAGGACTTTACAGTATGCAAAGGCGGATGCCGAGCCGCAAGCCAACAGTGTGGAAAGCAGCTCGACACGCCTGACCCGATAATTTTTTGTTATGGTAAAATTCCAAAAGTTGACCATTAATTTGTAACTTTGCCGTCTGAACAAATGAAACAATTACCGATGACAAAGATTTTTATATTTTTGACAACAATAATCGTAGCCGCCACGTCGTATTGCTCGTCGCAAAACCTGTTTGGCTTCAATGGCTATTATTCCATGAACTCCATTGCTGTGGATTCCATGGGCATGAAACGTAAAATTTTCGCCGAGCCTGGCTATGGCGGCGGCATTGTATATAAGCATACGGAACTCGCCAACATAATTGGTTTTCAGGCAGAAGCCAACTATGATTATGTCGGTTTTCGTGTTGAGCCTGACGACTCCACATATTACAAACAACGTCTCAAATACCTCACGATACCGCTGATGGCGCATGTGGATATTGGAAAATATGCGGTCAAGGCTGTGTTCGCGATTGGTACGTATGGAAATTTCTTGCTCGACCATTCAAAACCCAAGACTAACATTGTTGATATTGATTCTTCGATTGTATCACGCATAAATTCAGGCAAATACAAAGTTTTTAGCTATGGACTTTGTGGACAGGCAGGCATCGCGATTTGCACAAAATACGGAGTTTTTGAGATTCTTGCACGTGGTTCAATCGGCATGTCGAAAATGAAGGATTTTGGTGAACTTGGTTTGATGAACTACATGACATCACGGCAAGTTGCACTCGGTGTGTCGTATTTGATACCGTTTGGCAAGGGTGAAAAATATTACACCAAGCGTGAAAAAATTAAAAAGGAAAAGGATGAAGAAGATGGTGTTGATGTTGATGAAACCGCGCCTGAAGAGAATGTCGAACCCGAATCCACTGAACCCGAAACTCCAGCCGAAGACGAAAATTGGGAGGACAGAAAAGAGGATTAATAATTGAAAATTGAATAAAATGGGTACTATTTATATGATACCGATGAACCTTGGCGAGGTGGAGCACAGTGTGTTTCTGCCTCCATACGTTTGGGATATAATCAAACAGCTGAGGTATTTCATCGCCGAAAACGCCAAGACTGCACGGCACTATTTTATCTCGCTTGGTATGAGGGAGTTGCTGCCGCAAATCACAATACACGAAATGGATAAGCACAACAAAGGTTTCGATTATTCGGTGTATTTTGATGTTGTGAAACAAGGCAACGACCTCGGCGTCATATCAGAGGCGGGCTGTCCTGGCGTGGCGGATCCGGGGGCGAGTGTTGCGTTGAGTGCGCATAGGGCGGGCATCAGGGTTGTGCCGCTTGTGGGGCCGTCGTCGATATTATTGTCGGTGATGGCGAGTGGATTGAATGGTCAGAGTTTTGCCTTCAACGGCTATCTCCCAATCAAAAATCCAGAGCGCGGCAAGGCTATCAAACGGCTTGAAGATATTTCCCAAAAACTCAACCAAACCCAAATTTTCATTGAGACGCCGTACCGCAACAATAGTTTTATAGAAACGCTTTGCAACACGCTGAGTGGCAATACTTTGCTGACAATTGCCTGCGACATCACTCTGCCGACGGAATACATAAAGACAATGCCCGTTTCGGCGTGGAAACAGCAAAAGGTGGACATCGACAAGCGTCCGGCAATTTTCTTGATTTTGAAACGATAATGAAGTCGCTTCGCGAGAAATCTGACAAATCTTTACAAATTATACAAATTTTTTTTGAAAGATTTGTATAAATTTGTTGAATTTCTGTCCGTTAGGACACAACGATATAATTAACTTTTAAGAAAAAAAATTATGGCTACAACACACACACAATGCCTTATAATAGGCTCAGGCCCTGCGGGTTACACGGCTGGCATCTATCTATCGAGAGCCGGCGTAAAAAGCATCATAATTGCTGGTCCTCAGCAAGGCGGTCAACTCACCGACACTCACGAAATCGAAAATTATCCCGCTTTTCCCGATCCAATTGGCGGCTATGACCTGATGCAACTGATGGAGCAACAGGCAGTTAAGTTTGGCACGGAACTCATCACGGGCGAAATTGTAAGTGCCGATTTTTCGCAGCGTCCATTCCAATTGACCACCGACTCAGGCGACATTTACACTGCCGACGCTGTAATCGTTGCCACCGGCGCAACTGCCAAATACACAGGACTTCCCGCAGAACAGAAGTATCGCGGTCAAGGCGTTTCGGCGTGTGCAGTGTGTGACGGATTCTTCTACCGCAAACAGGATGTTATCGTAGTTGGCGGCGGCGACACTGCCGTTGGCGATGCGATTTATCTGAGCAAAATTTGCAACAAGGTCTATCTCGCAGTACGCAAGCCGTATCTCCGCGCCTCCAAAATCCTTCAAGACCGTATGAAGGATATTCCGAACATTGAACTCCTCACCGAACACGTCGTAACGGACATTTTTGGCGAAAATGGCGTTGAAGGTGTCGAGGTGGTTTTCCGCCGTGGCACGAGCGACGAAACCTCGCGCAAAATTCCTGTAACGGGCTATTTTGCCGCCGTGGGACGCAAACCGCAGACGGATTTCCTCGCCGGACAGATTGAACTGGACGACAATGGCTACATCATCACCAAAAATCACTCAACATCGACCAACATTCCCGGTGTTTTTGCCGCCGGCGACTGTGCCGATCCAATCTACCGTCAAGCCGTTGTTGCTGCTGGAAGTGGCTGCAAGTCAGCACTTGACGTAGAGAAATTTTTGAGCGAAAATTAACAAACCAAAAATTTTCAGAAAAAAGTTTCAAAAAGATTTGGCGGTTTCAAAAAAACGCCTTACCTTTGCATCGTTGTTTTGAAAGAGACAACACCAAACAATCGGGGTATAGCGCAGTTGGCTAGCGTACTTGCATGGGGTGC
>JAGCRY010000071.1 GCA_017964465.1 Bacteroidales bacterium
GGATTGCGACAACGACACCATCCTCATCAAGGCCAAACCCGACGGCCCCACCTGTCACAAGGGTACTACGTCGTGTTTCGATTTTGAGGAGAGCAACATCGGATTCTTGTCGTATCTCCAAAAATTCATCGACAAGCGCAATGAGGAGCGTCCGGCGGGTAGTTACACCACAAAACTTTTCCGCGAGGGCGTCAACAAAATTGCCAAAACAGTGGGCGAGGAGGCTGTGGAACTTGTCATCGAATCCAAGGACAACAACGATTCGCTCTTCCTCAACGAGGCTGCCGACTTGCTGTACCATTTGATTGTGCTGCTCAGTTCCCGTGGCAAAAAAATCGAGGATGTTGTGGCTGTGTTGAAAGGCAGGCATCAGGAGTAAAAAATGAAACACATTATGAGAAGGATATTTATATTAATCGTCGCCATAATAATATGCGTATCCAACGCGGCGGCGCAGGGTGGGATGTGGCTGCCGGTATTGGCGCAGCAACGCATCGGCGATATGCAGAAAAACGGTTTCAAACTCAAAGCCGACGACATCTACTCCGTCAACAAGGCTTGTATGAAGGATGCCGTTGTATTGTTTGGCGGCGGTTGCACGGGCGAATTTGTGTCGAAGGACGGCCTGATATTCACCAACCACCATTGCGGACGGTCGTTCATTCAGCAACACTCAACCCTGATGCACGACTATTTGGCGGACGGATTTTGGGCTAAAAACATCACCGACGAACTCCCCTGCGAAGGTCTTGAAATCCAAATCCTCGACCGTATGGAACTCGTCCCCGAAAAATACGGCGATATGTCCAACGACGACAACCGCCGTGCTGTAATTGCCGATTATGAATCTAAATACGGCGACAATTTGGAATATTCGGTGGAAGGATTTTATGGCGGCAACGTCTATTATATATTTGTGTACAAAGTGTTTAGGGATGTTAGGCTTGTGGCAGCACCGCCCTCGTCGGTTGGCAATTATTATTCCGACACCGACAATTGGATGTGGCCGCGTCATTCGGGCGACTTTTCGGTGTTCAGGGTCTATGCCGACAAGTACAACAACCCGACCGATTTTTCAAACGCCAATGTGCCTTACCACCCGAAATCGCATTTCAAAATTTCGCTCAAAGGCTTGAACGACGGCGACTTCACGATGGTGTTTGGCTATCCGGGCGTTACAGAATCTTATCTGCCGTCGTGCGCTGTCAAATTTCGTCAAGATGTGGAATTGCCCGCGAGGGTCTGCGTCCGTCAGTTGGAGATGAACTTGATGGAGGAGGCTATGAACCACGACCGCCAAATCAAGATAGACTACGCGTCGAGGTATTCGGGCGTTGAAAACGGCAAGAAAAAATGGGAGGGTGCAATAGCCGGTCTCCGCAGTTGCAACGCCGTGGGACGCAAACAGGAATTGGAGCGCGAATTTCAATCACGGCTCTCCACAAGCGAATTGCGCGGCAAATACAGCAACATTGTGAGGGCTTTTTGCTCCATCTACAACGCCACCAACATCAAGGCTGCACGTTGCGTTACATATTTCACGGAATCGATTTATGGACTGTCGCAATTCAAGGCGGGCGAGCAACTCACGCGCCTGAAAAACTCAATGGCTAACCCATCCGCCAACATCGACAACGAAATCAACAACGTGGAATCCAAACTCCGCTCGGTTTTTGACAAGAGGGACAGCACATTGGAGCGCAACCTTTTTAGCGCACTTTATAAGATATATTGCGACTCCTGCCCCGACTTCCTGCCCGACGACCTCGACAGCCTTTACGCATCGCACGACATCACCGATGCGCAGGATTTTGTGGATTGTTTCTATCACGGCTCGGCTGCAGCGCAGTTGCAGACGGCGTTGAATATGGTCAATGAATGTCGCGAGGCTCTCAAACTCACCGGCAAAAAGCGCGATGCAAAGATAGAATCCATCGTGGAGACGCTCAAACACGACATTGGCGTGTATTTCTATGATAGTTACATCAAGATGCTGTTCCAAAAGGCGTATTTCACCTACCGCGATATGATACAGGCGGAGGACGATATGTACAAGCGTTATCAGGCGGCGTTGTTGGAGGTGATGCCGGAGGTGATTCCCTTCCCCGACGCCAACAGCACGTTGCGTTTCACATACGGCAAGGTTGGCGGATTCCAGCCCCGGGATGCGGTGATTTACAAGAGTTTCACCACGTTGGACGGCGTGATAGCCAAAGACCGCCCCGCCCCCGCCGATTATGATGCGCCCGCCGCTCTCGAGACCCTTCACCGCAACCGCGATTATGGTCGCTACGCCGACAAGGACGGCACGTTGCACGTATGTTTCGTAGCCTCCAACCGTACCACTGGCGGCAATTCTGGCAGCCCTGTCATCAACGGCGATGGTCATTTGGTAGGCATCAACTTCGACCGCTGTTGGGAAGGCACGATGAGCGACATTATGTACGACCCCAGCATCTGCCGCAACATCTCCGTTGACATCCGCTACGTCCTCTTCCTGATAGACAAATTAGGCAAGGCAGACAGGATAATCAAGGAGTTGGAGATTGTAAAATGAAAAAAAACAACATTTTTTTCAAAAATATTTTTGCAATCCGAATATCTTTTATAACTTTGCACCCTGTATAAAAGTGATACAAATTTAAAATTTTAAATTAAACAAAATTAAAAAACACTATGATCATAGTACCAGTAAAAGAAGGCGAAAACATCGAAAGAGCCCTCAAGAAATTCAAGAGGAAATTCGAAAAGACTGGTGTCGTAAGGGAGCTTCGTGAGAGGCAAGCGTTCACCAAGTTTTCGGTAAAGAGAAGAGAGCAAATTAAAAAGGCTATCTACATCCAGAAACTCAGAAGGGAAGAAGAGGACGTTTAGCTACCGTCCGAGTTTCTTTCTACGAAGAGACACCGCTGATGCGAATCAGCAAGGCAAACCCGCACAAGCGAAAA
>JAGCRY010000004.1 GCA_017964465.1 Bacteroidales bacterium
AATCCACCATATTGTCCATAATCTTGCCGTTCTTTTTGATGTATTCTCTGATGAAAAACAACGCCATATCAGAGTTGTACATACGGTCGTCATCAACAGAATCCTCGCTGAAACAGTTGTTGTCGTACCACGGCTTGGTGATTTCTATCAATTCTTCAATCGTATGACGGAAAACTCCCGTTGCATCGCGGTAATATTCAAGCATTTGGCGAAATTCTGTTTCGGTAAAACCGGCAAGCGAATTAAACTGACTGTCGGCAGAAATGTTCATTCCGATATTGTAGCCGCTTGTTACATCGCTGAGAGTGAGCGGAGTAACGCCCGAAATCATAATGCGCGAAACCGCCGCGTCGTTGTCGGTAGTTGCCGCCTTCAAGTTGTTGAAAAACAGACGGAAAAATCCATCTCCGTGGGTGAGTTTCATATAATTGCTCTCACTGTCGGCAAGCATCGTATTGGCAAAATTGTCGTACTCGTCGATGATGACGTAGATGCGCAGATTGCTCATCGATACTGCAATTTTAAGTGCCGTAAATGCATCATTGGAGTTTTTGCAATTTTTGATAACTTCACTTGTATCTGCCTCTAAATAGTCTGAATATTTTTGGGCAAATGCCACAATCTCGCTTTTGATGTATGTGTCGAACGAATCCTGCACTTTGTTTTCATCCGGGTCAATTCCCGAAAAATTAAACTTCAAAATCAGATACTTATTGCGCTCCTCGGTGGGGTTGTCGCCGATATATAAGCCGCCAAAAAGTTCATCAAAATTATCCTTGTTTTTAACGTCGTAATATGCCGCCAACATATTAAGCATCAGGCTCTTGCCAAACCTCCTCGGTCGCAAAAACATTTGATACGAATACTCTTCGAGTTTGGGGATAAACATTGTTTTATCCACATAATATTTATTTTCTCTGCGGATTCTCGCAAAGTCGCTCATACCGTAAGGTAGAATCTTAATGGTATTTTTTTGTGTTGGCTGCATAGCGTTTGACGTTTTTCGATGTATGCTGCAAAGATAATCTTTTTTCCAAAATGCACAAAATTTTTCTCCTTTATTCCAATCCCGACAATCTATTGCACAATATCGACTTTTGTAGCCTGAAAATTTGCGGCGTACTCTTTTCTTTTTTATTTTTGCATAACCAAAAAACAATTGCATTATGAAAAGACTTTTACTAATTATTGCTGCGTTGATGGGCTTCGATGCCGGGGCGCAGAATGTTCCCGATTGGGAAAATCCTGATATATTGGGCGTTAACAAACTGCCTTATCACGCCACATTGCAACTGCCTTCCAAAATGAAGGAATGTCCCGAAATCGTTTCGCTCGACGGTAAGTGGCTGTTTCATTGGAGCAAAAACCCCGACGAGCGTCCGGCGGATTTCTTTAAAGAGGACTACGACGTGAGCCAATGGAACAAAATCGACGTCCCGGGCAATTGGCAGACGCAGGGCTACGGCGTGCCGATTTATATCAACATCAATTATCCGTTTTTCAGAAACCGTCCGAGCGTAACCACCGAGCCGCAGGACAAATCTTGGACGGCATACATAAACCGCAATCCCGTAGGCTCTTACGTTACTTTTGTGGACGTTACGCCCGAAATGATGACTCAAAATCTCATACTCCATTTCGGCGGTGTTCATTCGGCTATGTATCTGTGGATCAACGGTCAAAAGGTTGGTTATAGTCAAAATTCAATGTCGCCTGCCGAGTTTGACGTTACAAAATATCTGCGCGAGGGCAAAAACCGAATTGCCGTGGAGGTATATCGTTGGTGCGATGGCAGTTACCTCGAAGACCAAGATATGTGGCGGTTGAGCGGCATATTCAGGAGCGTGGAACTTTGGGTGCGCCCGACTGTGCATATTGCTGATTATAAGGTGATTCCGATTTTGAACAGCGACTATTCCGCCGCCGACATCAACGCCGAAATCCTCGTATGCAACACCGGCGCACAAACCGTGAAGAATCAAAAGATTGTTTTCAATATCAACAATCGTGATTATCAGTGTGTTATAAAGAAAATCGCGCCCGCCGACACTGTTAAGGTTTCTATAAAAGCCAACATCCAAAATCCGAAACTTTGGTCGGCAGAAAAGCCAAATCTCTATCCCTTCCACATCGAACTTTTCAACGGCAAGCAACGCACCGAACATTTTGATTATCAGACAGGTATCAAGAAAGTGGAGGTCGTTGGCGAGGTGTTCAAAATCAACGGCAAAAATGTGAAACTCCGTGGTGTAAACCGTCACGACCATCATCCGATTACGGGGCGTTATGTCGATGACAAAACCTACGAACAGGACGTCCGATTGATGAAACAGGCCAACATCAATTTTCTCCGCACCTCTCACTATCCCGACCGTGAATACATCTACGAACTTTGCGACCGTTACGGCATTTATGTGATGGATGAGGCCAACCACGAAACCCACGGTTACGGCTATGCTAACGACGTGATGGGCAATGATTTAAGTTTTCAAAAATCTCACGTTGACCGCGCCGAATCGCTCGTAAAACGCGACATCAACCACCCCTGCGTGATACTTTGGAGCCTTGGCAACGAGGGCGGCGTGGGTCCCAACATTGAGGCTATGTATAATAAAGTCAGGGAGTTGGACTCCACACGTCCGCCATTTTATGACAGCGACCGCCGCTATTCTGCCATTTGGGACGATAGTTATCTCTATCCCGACGACCTCCGCCGCAATGCGCAAGAGGTTAAGGACAAGCCATTTATGATGCGCGAGTACGCCCACGCGATGGGCAATTCGTGTGGAAATTTGCAGGAATATTGGGACGTGATTTATGCCGATTCGTCGATTTGCGGCGCGGCGATTTGGGATTGGGTTGACCAAGGACTTTGGCAGGGCGACCATTATGCATACGGCGGCGATTTTGGCGACAAACCCAACGACGGTCCTTTCTGTATCAATGGTTTGATTGCGCCCGACCGCACGCCTCACCCCGAATATTATGAGGTGCAATATGTATATCAGCCATTGAAATTTGTAAGGGATACTATTACCGGCAATATCAGCGTCATCAACCGCGATTTTTTCACGGATATTGACGAATACGAAATCACATACGACACTGTATATGTGTGTGATGAAAAGTTTGTTAACGTTGCCGCCCGTCTCAAAAATGACACTCCGTGGGCAGCAAAGGGTTTCGTTGTGGCAAAGGAACAATTTTGCATTACATCTTGTGATGGGATGACGATTGGCGGCGACCCCGCCCAAGCCCTCCAAACGCCGTTTGGTTACGTTGTTTTCTTCCAAAATGGTTCTGTAACTATCGACAATACAGGCACTTTGGTAAGTTGGGTGAAGGATGGCGAGGAGATTTTGCAGTTGCCGTTGGAGCCGTATTTTTGGAAGCCTGAAAACGACAATCAGTCTGCGGCGCATTTTTCCGAGCGTGTTGCAGTGTGGAAAGACGCCGCCGACAAACGTGTTTTGAAGTCGCTCCATACATCCACTGCCGACGATGCTTTGGTCATCACAGCCGAAATGTCGTTGCCCGTTGGCGCAGATCTAAGAATCTCATTTTCTTTTTATTACGCGGGTCGTATCCAGGTTGATATGGAGTACTATCCCACCGCCAA
>JAGCRY010000072.1 GCA_017964465.1 Bacteroidales bacterium
AAGTTCGGCGATGATTTCGGGCTTGTCGTAGTTGGTGACAGCCTTGACTATCGCCTGAGCGCGTTTTTCGGGGTTGCCCGACTTGAAAATGCCGCTGCCTACGAACACGCCTTCCGCGCCGAGTTGCATCATCAATGCGGCGTCGGCGGGAGTTGCCACGCCACCGGCTGCAAAGTTCACCACGGGCAATTTGCCGTTGTCGTGTACGAAATTCACCAAATCAAACGGCACTTGCAATTGTTTTGCAGCTTCGTAAAGTTCGTCTTCGGAGAGCGACTTGATGCGGCGGATTTCGCTCTGCATTTTGCGCAAATGTCTGACAGCCTGAATGATGTCGCCTGTGCCGGGTTCGCCTTTGGTGCGAATCATCGTTGCACCCTCGTTGATGCGCCTCAATGCCTCGCCCAAATCCCTCGCGCCGCACACGAAAGGCACTTTGAATTTGCGCTTGTCGATGTGATAAACATCGTCGGCGGGCGACAGGACTTCCGATTCGTCGATGTAGTCAATTTCGATGGCTTCAAGTATTTGAGCCTCAACGAAATGACCAATCCTACATTTTGCCATTACGGGGATTGTTACCGCCGATTGGATCGACTTAATCATCTTTGGGTCGCTCATTCTTGCCACGCCACCTGCGGCACGAATGTCGGCGGGTATTTTTTCCAACGCCATCACTGCGCAAGCACCTGCGGCTTCTGCGATTTTTGCCTGTTCGGGCGTCGTAACGTCCATAATGACACCGCCTTTGAGCATCTGTGCCAAATTCCTGTTGAGATTTTCTCTTGTTTCCATTTTTGATTTTTTGATTTGTTGATTTGATGATTTGTTGATTTCGCTGCAAAAGTAGGAAGGGGGAAAATATGTACAAAATTTCTGTTCCGATTTGGGAAATTTTTGGAGAGGTTTTAGGCAGATTGCTTTCTAAATTCCTTTGCCGAGACGCCTTTCTGCCTCATAAAAAACTTGCAAAACGCCGCCTGCGACACAAAACCAAACTTGTACGCAACCTCTTGAAGCGACAGCGACGTTGATAGCAAAGTTTCTTCTATCTCTTTGGTTATATAATTGTCAATCAATTGTTTGGGCGATTCGTTGACGACCTTTGCAATGACGCCCGACAGATAACGCGGAGTGATATTGAGTTTTTCGGCGTAAAAATTGACGTCCTTCGCCTCCACATAATGCGCGGCAACAAGCGACATCATCTTGTTGTAAATCTCTACGTGTCTGCCACTTACATTTTTATTACGATAGTGTTGGATGATATTGGTGGCATCAACGGCAACAGAATAAACCACCAAATTGCGGATATAATCGTGGGCTTTTTTGACGGCGATTTGCACTGGCTCGCCGCTCGCCAAAAATGTTGCTACCGCCGATGACAACGTGCCGCCAACACCGTGAAAATTCCAACCCGAAGTGTCGCTCGACGTGAAAAATACCGGCTTATCAACATCCTGAGAATCAACAAAAATATCAGTCAAAATACCTTTCGCACAATGTCCGCCCTGCAAAAGCACCGTCTTGACCCCAAAATCCAAAAATTTCAAGGCGGCATCGTGCATCTCTTGCGCCGTCTGAATTTTGGTTTTGAGCAAGGCTTCCGCTTCTTTACATTTGATAATCAATACTTTGGTAATTGGCAATATGTATTCTATAAAAGCATTTGCCACGTCCTCGCTTGCAAGTTGCTCGTCCCTCGAACTCATAAAACCGGCATCCACGACGATGTTTTCAGTCCTGATAATCTCCTCGGAAAGACGTTTGACTGTTTCCTTCTCGCGGACGAGACCAATCTTGACGGCTTTTGGGTGGATTTCCGCAAAGACGGTCTTTATCTGTGCCAAAACCAACTCTGTATCAATGTTTTGTATCGAAACTATCTGCCGAGAATTTTGGACGGTGATGGCGGTAATTGCTGTAACGGCATACCCGCCGAGCGACGAAATGGTCTTGACATCCGCCTGAATGCCCGAACCGCCCGTCGAATCAGAACCCGTAATGCTCAATATGGGAATAAAATTTTTCATCGTGCAAAGATAACATTTGTTTTTTACAATTTAATTTTAATTATTACCTTTGCACAATCGAAAACAAAAAAACTGAAAAATGGCAGCAAAAAAGAAATACGACTTTTTCATCAGTTACCGCAGGGCAAACAACGGCACGGTGTGCGGCAGTTATCTTGTAGGATTGCTCAGCGATTACAATGTGTTTTATGATGTTGATTCTATAACGGAAGGCACATTTGACACGCAGATACGCGAGGCGTTGCAAAATACAGAGCGTTTCATCCTCGTGGTAACAGAAGGCTCATTCGACCGTCCCGAAGTGCCCGGCAAACGCGATTGGTATTACGAAGAGATAGGACTCGCAATAGAAACCGTGGGTCTCGACAGAATAACGCCCGTGGTTTTCAGCGGCACTTTCAACGAGGACATTCTTCCCGAATCGCTCAAAAACCGTGGCTTGCGTTCCTGTCAGGTGGTGAAATACGTCGCAGAATACGCCAAATATTTCAAGGACGAATTTTTCCATCATTTTGGTCTCGACAACACCGCCCCCGCCAAAAACGTGCAGTCGCCCACCCGCGAACAAGTGGAGGACGACCAATACGCACAGGACAACGAGCAGTACGACGACGATACCGATTGGGACGAAATTGACATCGACGAAATAATGTCTGCCGCCAAAAATGGTAACGCGGCAGCTCAGGTGGCTCTTGGCAATTGCTATTACAACGGCGACCGCATAGATGAAGATTACGAAAAAGCCGTCAAATGGTACAAGAAAGCCGCCAACCAAGGCAACTTCCAAGCTCAAAACAACTTAGGCGAATGTTACAGGGACGGCGAAGGCGTTGAGGAAGACATCGACGAAGCCATCAAATGGTTCACGCTTGCAGCGGAGCAAGGCGATGCAGACGCACAAAACAACCTCGGCGACTGTTATTACAATGGCACAGGAGTGCCCGAGGACACCAATAAAGCGTTTGATTGGTATATCAAAGCAGCAGGAGGCGGCAATACAGATGCGCAAAACAGCCTCGGTGAATGGTTCCGCGACGGCGAGGACGGCGAACCAAATTACACTGAGGCAATCAAATGGTTCCGATTGGCGGCAAAACAAGAAAACACCAGTGCACAGGTGAACCTCGGCA
>JAGCRY010000073.1 GCA_017964465.1 Bacteroidales bacterium
ATTCACAATATAATACAGCCATCTTGCCAATGTGCTTTTGCCGCAGCCATTGATGCCTGCCAAGACCGTGATGCCGTTGAGGGCGATGTCGGCTTTGGATATTGAATGGTAGTTTTCTATTTTCAGTCTGTATGTGTTCATATCTTTTTGTTTTTTTACGCAGCAAATATGATATTTTTTTTCGACAATTCAAAAAATTATTTCCCCTCTTTTCGCCTGTAGATTTCGTCTGTGTAGTCACCTATATATATAGTGTGTTTTTTCTCGAAGTCTTCATTTTCGCGTTCAAGTATGACTTGGGCGTTTGTCGTGTGGTTGCTGTAGATAATCCACTGGTAATAGTGGTTGCCTTCCATACATTTCAGGGGCGTGTATTCATCAATGTAGCCGTAGTCGCTGTTTGTGAGGATGCGGTTGAAATACTTGTCGCACAAAATCTGGTCATAGTGTTTTGCGCGGGCGGCGAGGATGTCGGCGGTTTTGCGGTCAACCTTCACTTGAGACTTGTAGTTCACGTATGAATCATTGACGCTGTCACGCTGCCTAACGCTCAACGCCGTCGCCGCCATGATTGCACACGCAATTATGTATTTGCTGTAATAGCTTGTATGGAGGGTTGAAATCGAGCATCCAGTGTAGATAGCCATGAGGGAAATCGGCACGAGGCATCGGCTTTCGTCCGGCGACATTATGGAGTCAGTGATGAAAATCAGACCAAAAATTATCGCGCCTTTTATCGCCATTTCTTTGACGTAATAGAGCATGCTTTTGTTCACAGTGTTCACGGCGATGACTGCCAGAAGCACCGAGGTCATAGCCCAGCGGTGTTGAGCAATGAAAATGAACCAGGCGTTGTGTGCAAAGTTCATGAATGAAAAGTTACAATGGCGTAAGGAGAACATTCCACACACTCCCAAACTAATCGCCTGATATACAAACCATAACAGCACCGGCAGACCCATCCAAAGGTTTTCTTTCATCTTCCACTCGCGGTATTTGATGTTGTAGTAGGAGATAAGTAGATAAACCGCCACAACAAGTCCCGTGATGTCCGTCAGTGCTGCGGCGCACATCAAAGCCGTGCAACCTTTGTATTTTTCACGGAAGAACAGGAACACGCCGCCTAATATGCAGACATTCAGCATCATGTTTGGAAGGATGAGGCCGCTTTGAGCAATGAAAACATTCTGCACAATCATTATCGCCGCCGCAATCACGCCGCCCTGCACGGAGAAGAAGAATTTTCCAAACTGGAACGCAATGTATATCATCAGCGCGGGCAACGCCAACGCAATCAGATGAAGCACGAGCGGGTTTGTAGTGATGAACCTTGCAAAAAGTGCAAAAATCACGGAGAACAAGTCGGGCAGTTCGACCGTAGAGCCATTATAGACCAAGCCGATGCCGTGGTTCTTCATGAAAAACACAGAGTCGCCCAAAAGCTGGACTTCATTAAAACAATATGGCAGCCCCAACACCGGCAGCGTCACCGCCAAAAGCATGGAAACCGCAATTATCAATGGTATGTAAAATTTCAGTTTGTACATTTCTAATTTGTTGATTTTTTGATTTCACACTCCTCCGTAATTGAAAATCGCGTCAATCACGCTGAGGTTTGGTTCAAATGGCATTTTTGAGTCGAAGACCTGCGGGTATGGCGTTGAGTCATAGAAGTTTACGCCATGAGTTTGAGCGACTTTGGGGTGTATGATGTTCCTCATATCTTCATATTCCGTGTCGCCCTCGCGGATGTAGTCGCCGGAGAGTTCGATTTTGGTGTTTATTCTTAGGATTGTCATAACGACTTTGAGGATTCTCATGTTCAAATCCATCAAATATTCCGGCTTTTCCCTGAAAATCGGCTCAAATTCATCCATGTAGAACATGAAGAACGGCGACGAACCGTAGGCGGAAGTTATTGCGTGCCAGTGCTTTGACTGCCAAGGCTCTTTGTAGCTGATTTTCACATCGCGTGTCAGTTGTTTGGAGTTCGCCTTCTGTACGGGTACAGTGAGGGTCAGCCTTCCATTTGCCGAGGCTATCTCGCATCGGTTGCGGTAGGTCTGTTTCGGGAATGACTCCCATTGCTCCACTGTCGCCGACTTTCTTGCGGCGAGTGCTCTGACGTATTGGATGTTTGGCATGTATGCCGTGCTTAGTAGCAATTGTGACATAATGGTAGTATGAAAAAAAATCCGTTACAAAATTATAAATAAAACATCAATTTTTTTACCAATACGAGAATTTTTTCTTAATTTCGCTCCGAAATTAACAACGTATTCCCAGCATGAAAAAGATAGTTAAGATATTAGGCATTTTGGTGTTGACAATCATGGGTCTTTTGATTGTCATACCCATTTTCTTCAAAGACAAGGTCTTGAAGGTTGTGAGCGACGTCGCCGGTAATTATGTTGATGCGGACATCAGCATTGGAAACCTCGACTTGAGCCTCATCTCAAATTTTCCACGCGCCACAGTCGTCCTCGACGATGTTTCGGTCGTCGGTCGTCATGAGTTCAAGGGTGACACGCTCGCCTCGTTTGACAGTTTTGAGGCTACGATGAACGTCATGTCGCTTTTCGGCGGCAAGATTAAAGTGAAGTCCGTTGAGCTTGACAATCCCAAAGTGAACGTCATAGTCACAAAAGAGGGCAAGCCGAATTATGACATCTCCATGCCTGACGACGAGGAACAGGAGGAAGAAGTTGTCGAGGAAGACACAGTTTCCACAAAATTCGCCTTGGCTCTCAAAAAACTCAAAGTCAACAACTTGCACGTGACCTACACAGACTCCGTGACAGATGTCCATGCCTTGATTGACCACCTTAATTTTGACCTTCGCGGCGACCTCAGCGATTCAGAGACGATTTTGTCGGCTCTCATGGACATTGCGCGGCTGAATGTCCGCATGGGTCCCATCATTTATATCAATGATGCCGTCGTGAGCCTCAAATCCGACCTCGACGCCGATATGCAGAAGATGAAGTTCACATTCAAGGAGAACCTTTTCCGCATTAATGAACTCGGTCTCGCGCTCGATGGATGGATTGCAGTGCCGGACACAAATGTCAGGATGGATTTGAAGTTTGGAGCGAAAAACACGGATTTCCTGAGTGTTTTGAGCATGATACCCGCCGAATACGCAAAGGAGTTGGACGGCGTTAAGACTTCCGGCAAGTTCAGTTTCGACGGCGGGGCGCAGGGCGACTTCAATGCCGTTTCATTTCCGAGGTTCTGGGTGGATTTCATTGTTGACAATGCGCGTTTCCAGTATCCCGACCTCCCGAAATCCGCTGAAAACATCAACATCGACGCCCACATCAAGTGCCCGAATGGAAATCTCGACAGCATTAATATTGATGTCAAAAAATTCCATGTCGAGATGGGCGACAATCCTGTCGATGCAAAAATCATTGTTCAAACCTCTGCAAAGGACATTTCACTCGATGGCAAAGTTGATGCAAACCTCGACCTTGCGATTGTCAAGGACGTTGTGCCGCTCGATGACATGACGATTGCGGGGCTTGTGAAGGCTGGAATTGAGTTCAAGGGCAACCTCTCGGACATTGAGGAGGAGCGTTATGACAAGTTTGAGGCGGAGGGCGACATCACGCTTGCAAATTTCCGCACAGTCATGACCGACTTGCCGCCCGTGGACATTCACAAGGCACACCTTATTATATCACCGCAGGCGGGCAATCTTGAATACCTCAACATGAACCTCGGAAAGTCCGATTTTGCGTTGGATGGCAAGATTGACAATATTTTCCAGTATGTTTTCGCGGACAGCACCCTGAAAGCGGCATTCAATTTCAAGAGCAACCTCTTGGATGTCAATGACATATATTCATACGACCATTCACAGCCTGCGCTCGCGCCAGCCGCTGACAGCCAGGCTCCAGAATCCGCAACCCAAGCCCCCGAAATACCCACAAACATTGATTTCGCTTTGAATACTTCCATTGGCAAGATTTTGTATGATTCATTGGTAATCAACGACTTGACTGGTCGTGTAGGGTTGAAAAACGGTGTCGCAACGCTTCAAAACCTTAAACTCGGAATGTTGGGCGGCAATGCGTTCTGTTCGGGACTTTATGACGGTGGAAATCCAAATTCCCCGAAAGTGGATCTCCAACTCGACCTCACAAACATCGACATTCAGACCGCTGCAAACACTTTCAACACTGTCGAGAGGCTTGCGCCGATTGCAAAATCCACGCATGGAACGCTCTCCGCAAAAGTTAATTTCAAGGGCGACATGGACGCCTACCTCAACCCGATTTACAACACTGTGAACGGCGGCGGTCGCCTGATTACCAATGAGATAAGCATCCGCGATTCAAAAGTCTTCCAGCTGATTTCAGCCGCCACAAACGACTCAAAACTCAAGAATCCGACCATGAAGAACCTCAATGTTGGGTTTAAGATTGTGGACGGCACGGTTGACGTGGATTCCACAGAGTTCAAACTCAATGACATGAAGGGTCGTTTCTATGGCAAACTCGGTCTTGACCAGAGCCTTGACATGTTTGTTGGCATGCCAGTTGCAGGTACAAAGGCCAATGACCTGCTTGGAAAAGTTGTCGGCAGCGAGGTTGCAAGTTCGATTGACGTCTTGGCGAACATCGGCGGCACGGTCACAGACCCGAAGTTGAAAGGCTTCTCAACATCCGCCACTGATGCATTGAAACAGGTTGTGGATGAGAAAGTTGCGGAAGTGAAAGAGAAAATGTCCGATGAGGCTAAAAAGTTAATCGCCGACGCAAAGGCAAAGGCTGACGCTGTAATCGCCACGGCGAAGGCGTCGAAGGAAAAACTCGTCGCCGAAGCCCGCACAGCCGCCGACAAAGCGAAGGCGGAGGCTCAAAAAACTCGCGACGCCGCAGTGAAGAAGGCTAAGGACGAGGCTGACAAACTTGTAGAAAAGGCGACAAACCCCGTCGCAAAGACCGCCGCGAAGAAAGCCGCCGACGAATCCGTGAAGAAAGCGACAGCCGAGGCTGACAAGGTTCTCGCCGCATCAAACAAAAAGGCGGATTCGCTTGTAACTGAGGCTGAAAAGAAGGGTGACGCGCTTGTCGCTAACGCCCAGAAGGAGGCTGACAAAATCGTCGCCGACGCCAACAAGAAGGCTGAAAGCATAAAGTAAAATTTTTTCCAAACATATTATGAAAAGAGTTTTTGCCATATTAGGAATCATGGTTTTGCCGTCAGTGATGACGGCTCAAAATTGTCCCACGATCAAGTCCAAGGACTTGCAGAAACGCTATAACGAGGCTTGTGAACAGATGGAGACCGAGGAGAGGGAAGTCGCCATAAAGTCGCTCACCTCACTTGTACAGGTCGCCCCTGACTTTTACCAGGCGTCGCTCAAACTCGGCGAGTATTACTTAGAGAGGATGAAGGACGCGCAGATAAGGTTTGAACAGAAAGATGCCCTCGCATACGCAAAGAGTGCCGAAAACTACCTCCAACAGAGTTTCAACACCTGCAGCAGCTATGACAGTTGCCGTGCGACTTTCCTTTTGGGCGAGTGCTATTACCTGTCGCGCAAGTATGACCTGGCGAAGACCCTTCTCACAAACTTCATAAACGCCGATAATCCAGCCTCATCATGCCTTCCACGCGCAAAAAAGCGTTTGACCATGATTGATGATTACAATGAAATCATGGCGAACCCCATAAAATTCGATTCAAAGATTTTGCGCGATGTCTCCACGAAGGACGACGAATTTCTGCCGCTCATCTCCCACGACGGTACAATCATGCTCTACACACGTCGTCAGGGCAGGCGCAACGGCACTGCAATCGAGGAACTCATGATGAGTACATTGCAGAGGATTGACGAGGAAGGCGAGGTTTTCGCACCTGGCATGAAAATGGGTCCTCCATTCAACATGGGCGACCTTCAGGGCGGCGCAACTCTCTCCATGGACAACCGCATAATCTACATAACTATCTGTCAGGGAGACGATTGCGATATTCATTTCAGCCGCAACGAGGGCGGCGAGTGGCAGCCTTTGGTTAAACTTTCAACCCTGAACACTGAATATTTTGACGGTCAGCCTTCCATAGACCCCACTGGCAACGTGCTTTATTTCGCATCGAACCGCCCGGGCGGATATGGCGGATATGACTTGTATAAGGTTGAGCGCAAGACGGCGGACATGGCATGGAGCGCACCGATAAACCTCGGACCGACCATCAACACGGAATTTGATGAAAAAACGCCTTACATGCACTGTGACGGCAAGACTTTGTATTTTTCATCAAACGGTCATGGCGGTGTTGGAGGTTTTGATATTTTCCATTCACGCTTGGACGACTTCGGCAAGTTCTCCAAACCCAAAAACATGGGCTATCCCCTCAATACTGAAAGTGATGAGGTTGCATACGTCGTCAGTGCAGACGGACAGCGTATCTACTTCTCTGCCAAGATGTTGAGCGGCATTGGCGGCTGGGACATTTATTGTGCGGAACTTGCCGCCGGCGACCGTCCCGACCCCGTGATATTCCCTAAGGGCGACAATAAAATTGTCGAGACCACTGTGCCATTCGGCAAGACCGGCACGACGACGGTTGTTGATACTGTGAGGTTTGGAGGCTCGACGGGCTATGACAGCTGGACATATAAAAGGCCGTCAACCGAGGTTGAGTATATTGATTATTTCAAGAAAAAGCCCACCGACGATAACACCACCGGCGAAAATCGTCATGGCGGTGCGATTGAATTGGAGGACATAAAATTCGACTTCAACTCATCGAAACTTTCAGATCATCTGAAAACCTACCTCAGCCGCCTTGCAGTGTTCTTGAATGAGTATCCTCAGTATAATGTTGAGCTTCTCGGACACACCGACGGCATCGGTAACGTCGAGGCAAACATGCAACTCAGCCAGCGTCGCTGCCGCGCGGTCTATGACCAGTTAGTGAAGAACGGCGTAAGCAAAAACCGCCTGAGTTTCAAAGGCTTCGGCATGTCAACCCCCATGGCATCCAACGACACCGACAGAGGCCGCGCATTAAACCGCAGGGTTGAGCTGCTGTTAGTGAAGGAATAATGTAGGGGCGTACCTTGTGTACGCTCCGAAATTTGCATAAAAATTACGTCACGAACCATGCATGAAAATAAAAAGGGACGTACACGAGGTACGCCCCTACATTTGTCGAATAATTGTCAATCGATCCTTACACGAGGTTGAGGCTCTTCAGTGCTTCAACGTTGCCGCGAACGGACTGTGCGCTTGCGGCGAACTTAGCCTTCTCGTCAGCATTGAGGTCGAGTTCAATAATCTTCTCGATACCGTTCTTGCCGAGGATTACGGGAACGCCGATGCAGAGATCCTTCTCGCCGTACTCGCCTTCGAGCAAAACAGAGCAAGGAATCATCTTCTTCTGGTCGTGGATGATGCTCTCCACAACAAATGCTCCTGCTGCGCCCGGTGCGTACCAAGCCGATGTGCCGAGGAATTTGGTGAGGGTTGCGCCGCCTACCATGGTGGACTTCACAACTTCGTCGAGTTTTTCAGCGGAGAGGAAGTTTGTTACGGGCATGCCCTTGTATGTGGCGAAACGAGCCATAGGAATCATTGTGGTGTCGCCATGGCCGCCGATTACAAAGCCTTCCACCTCGTTTGCGTTGCAGTTGAGAGCCTGCGAGAGGAAATACTTGAACCTCGAGCTGTCCAATGCGCCGCCCATGCCGATAACGCGGTTTTTGGGGAGGCCGAGTGCTTTGAGCGTCAGGTATGTCATGGTGTCCATCGGGTTAGAGATGCACACGATGATGGCGTTCGGAGAATATTTGAGGATTTGTTCGGCAACGCTCTTAACGATGCCAGCGTTAACGCCGAGGAGTTCCTCGCGTGTCATGCCGGGCTTGCGGGGGATGCCGGATGTGATTACCACAACGTCAGAATTGGCGGTCTGTGAATAATCGTTGGTGCAGCCTACGAGACGAGTGTCAAAGCCCAAGAGTTGAGCGGTCTGCATCATGTCCATTGCCTTGCCTTCCGAGATGCCTTCCTTGATGTCGAGCATTACAACCTCGTCGGCTACTTCGTTAAATGCAAGCACGTTAGCGCATGTAGCACCTACGTTGCCTGCTCCTACTACTGTTACTTTACTCATTTTATTGATGTTTTGTTAAGTGTTGTACTTAAAATTTTCCACAAATATAAACAAAAGTATTGTATGTTGACAAAAAAAAGTGAAAAATTTTTCTGTATGGATGATTTTTTATAAAATTGAATAAAATTACATAATATTTACATCTTTTTCTGCGTTTTATGAATAATCAAACGCAAGTTTAATTTTAATCGTTTATAAATTATGAAAAATAGACTAATTGTAATGCTTGTGCTTTTGACGTTCTTGGCTTCGTGCGCCGGAACATCGAAGGTGAAGAGCAAGCATGATGCAGTGGATCTCGGTTTGCCCTCAGGCACATTGTGGGCAAGTTGCAATGTCGGAGCGGCAAATCCGTGGGATTATGGCGAATATTTCGCCTGGGGAGAGACAACGCCAAAAGCTGTTTATGATTGGCCAAGTTATAAATATGCTAAAGATGCAACCTCAAGTACTTCAAAGTCTTTCACTAAGTATTGTCAAGATGCCGAAAGCGGTTATAATGGTTATTCGGATAAGCTCGCAGTCCTTGAAAATATTGATGATGCTGCTACGGCTAATTGGGGTGCTGAATGGAGTACTCCAACCATGACTCAATGGCAGGAACTTCATAACAATTGTACATGGACGTGGACAACCATCAAAAATGTGAATGGTTACGAAGTAAAGGGCAAGAATGGAAAGAAAATTTTCATTCCTGCTGCTGGTTCTAAGTCCGGTGCCAAATCATCAGGTGTTGGCGAGAGAGGTTCTTATTGGAGCGCTAATATTGCGAGGAGCCTATATAATGCGTCTCAGGTTGGTTTTGCTTCCAACTATGCACATGGGCAGGGTAGTAATGAACGAGCTTCAGGACAACCTGTCCGCCCCGTACAGACCAAGAAGTAACAATCCTCTAACTCCGATTCAACAATAAAATTTGGAGCACAGACATCCGTGTCTGTACTCCAAATTTTTTTTGTCCAAATCCAAATATTATTGTATCTTTGCCAAATAATTGAAAAAAGACTATGGGCAGAATACTTGCTATAGATTATGGCGGCGTGAGGACAGGATTGGCGGTGACGGATCCGAGTAAGATTATTGTGTCGCCGTTAGAGACTGTGCAGACTACGGTGCTGACACCATTTTTGAAGGACTACATCCCGAAAAACAAGGTTGACCAAATCGTCGTGGGCTATCCTGTGAACCCTGAAGGGCATGAAAACCCAATAGTAAAGCAAATTATGCTTTTCACTGACAATCTCAAAAAGGTGTTCCCCGACATTCCGCTTGATTTTTATGACGAGCAATACACTTCAAGAGACGCATACGCTGTCATGTTGGCAGCTGGAGTGAAGAAAAAAAAGCGTCAGGAGAAGGGAAATACTGACAAATTGGCTGCGGCACTCATTTTGCAGGGATGGATGGAGGAGAGAGGAATGAATTAAAAAAAACTATTTAAACATGATATTACCAATAAGCATCATTGGCACTTCGGTGCTGAGGAAGAAGGCGGAGGCGGTTACGAAGGATTATCCCGACCTCCAAAAGTTGATTGAGGATATGTTTGAGACGATGTATAAGACTGAGGGCGTGGGACTTGCTGCGCCGCAGGTCGGACATTCAATCAGGCTTTTTGTGTGTGACGCGGCGGCTATGACCGACGATGATAATGACACTTTCACAAAAAGTTTCAAACGTGCAATGCTCAATCCTGAAATCATTGAGAGTTTCGGCTCAAATGTCTCATTCAATGAAGGTTGCCTGTCGATTCCAGGTCTTCATGAGAATGTTGTGCGCCCGGACGGCGTGAAGATTCGTTATTTTGACGAGAATTTTGTTGAGCATGAGGAGACACTGACCGGCAACTGCGCACGCGTCGTGCAGCATGAGTATGACCATTTGGATGGCGTTTTGTTCACTGACAAGGTCGGGATGCTCCGCCGCAAGCTCATCCGCAACAAACTCGCAAACATCTCGAAAGGCAAGTTTGAGCATAACTATAAGGTGAAGATGGCTTAAACAATTGACAATTGACAATTAACAATTGACAATTGACAGATCAACAAATCGTAAATCAATAAATCAAAAAATAACTAAGGCTATGAATTTTGAAAAGACATCAAATCCTGTGTTTTCTGAGGGTCGGCTTCGTGGGCTGACTGAGAGTTTCGCAGGTACTGGTCCTATGACCATGGCTGGCACGGCGACAAAGACATTGTTGCTTTTTGCGCTTGTGCTTTTGACAGGCTCCATTACGTGGAAAATGTTTGGCGTTGGAAATACGGCTTTGGTGCCCTGCATGATTGCAGGCGGCATCGGCGCGTTCATTTTCGCCATTGTGAACTGTGTAAAACCCGACAAATCCTACATTTTCGCGCCGTTGTATGCGTTGTGTGAAGGACTTTTGCTCGGCGCAGTGTCCGCAATGTACGCCGCACAGTTAGACGGCATTGTTTTGTCCGCCGTGATGCTTACGATTGCTGTGAGTGCTGTGGTGTTTGTATGCTATAGGTTTGGAATCCTCCGCGCCTCAAACACTTTCGTGAAGGTCATTACATACGCCACGATTGGCATTGCCGTGTTCTATTTGTTGAGCATGGTGCTCAGGCTTTTCGGCGTTAACTTCTCATTATTCAACCTCGGCTGGGTCGGCATCCTCATACAGCTTGTCATTGTGGGCATCGCTGCGCTCAACCTCGTCCTCGATTTCAGCAATGTCGAGAATGGCATCCAAAACGGCGTACCGGCTCACTATGAGTGGTACTATGGCTTTGGTCTCATGGTCACGCTCGTATGGATCTACCTCGAAATTTTGAGGCTGTTGTTAATGCTTTCTCGCAGAAATTAATCCAGATACCTCTCAACGACTATCCTGTCCGCCGGTGTGAGTTTCATGTCAAGTAACTCTTCCTTCGTGAAATAGCCGGAGTCAGTATGCTCGTTGAGAGTTATTTCTCCTTCAAAGATTGCTACTTCGTAGGGGTAGAGCGTGATGTGGAATTTCGGGTAGTCGTATTCCACAGGCATAAATTCTTTTAGGATGATGATGCTGATGCCGAGTTCTTCATGGAACTCGCGATGGAGACATTCGGTCTCAAACTCGTCCTCTTCAACTTTTCCGCCTGGGAACTCCCACATGCCGCCCATCTTTTTGCTGTTTGGACGTTTTGCAACGAAGTATTTATTGCCCTTACGGATGATTCCACAACTTACTTTTCCCATATTTGTTGATTTGTTGAGTTAGTGTTTTGTATTTATCGATTGTGCGTTTTAATTTTTATTTCGTTTGTGTGATATACGAGCGAGTTTTCAGGCACTGAACTCGTTATCCACACGTTACCACCGATTATTGAGCCTTTTCCGATGACGGTTTCGCCGCCGAGGATTGTGGCGTTTGCGTAGATGATTACGTTGTCCTCCACGGTTGGATGTCGTTTTGTCGCGGCGAGGTCTTTGCGCACCTGCAATGCTCCGAGCGTGACGCCCTGATAGATTTTCACGTTGTTTTTGATGACTGAGGTCTCGCCAATGACTACGCCTGTGCCGTGGTCGATGAAGAAACTTTCACCGATTTCCGCGCCCGGGTTGATGTCGATGCCGGTGACGGAGTGCGCGTATTCACTGATTAGGCGCGGCACGATTGGCACGCCTAATTTCTTGATTGAGTGTGCGATGCGGTAGGCGGCGATTGCGAAGAATCCCGGATATGTTATGATGACTTCCTCAATGCTCGCCGATGCGGGGTCGAAGTTGCAAATTGCCATCGCGTCCTTCATGAGGCTCGTGTATATGTCGGGCAGTTGGAACAGGAATTTGTGGCAGATAGTCTCCGGCGTTTCCTGTATCTCGTCGCGCACCGGCAGAAGCATCACTGTAAGAAGGTTGCTCAGTCGGTAGAGCGCGGATTCGTCCTCGGTGTTGCACCTTGTTTTCCGTGCGTTTATGGGAAACAGGATGTTGAAGCACTGGTTAGTGAACTCCATGCCCTGTTTTTTAGATGGTTTGTCGATACAAAGTCCGTTCTGGGCTTCATGGAGCCTGCGCAATACGTCCGTAACGACACTTTCCGTGCATTTAAATTGCTTTTCCATTATATTTTTAAAAAAACTATTGCGCAAATATAGTGATTTTTTGAGTTTTTTAATTACTTTTGCGGTATAAAATTTTTAAAAGTACGAAAATGAACAATATTTTAAACACCAACTTCAACACCCTGTACATTTTTGCGGGGATGGTATTATTGGAATTCATTGTGTTTCTGATAATTGTGGCGAAGAAGCGGCTAAACATCATCCGCATCCTCCTCGCCGTCTTGACCGGCAACGCCATCACGACTGTGATGTGTCTTTTCATCCCGTCTGCGGAGGCTGGCTTCGGTTATGTCGCCTGGCTGTGCTTGGCGTTTGCGGTTTCCGCGATTTTCGAGTGGCTCGTTGACGTGGGCTTTTTCAGGAACAACGAGGTGCGCATCAGCAACGGCTATTTCCTCGCGAGCGCAATCATCGGCAACCTGTTGAGCTTCGGCACTCTGTATGCCCTCAATCATTTCAACGTTCCGTTGTAAACACAAAAAAACGCCTTGCGGCGTTTTTGGGTTAAACGAAAATTACCGTCAATTTTATCGTCAATTATCGAAAATTTTATATAGAAAAATTGATGTTAATTGACGTCTAAATTGACGGTAATTTTTGTTCAAAGAATCCGTCGCCGGAGGCGGCGGTTATCGTTTGTGGAGTGTGTTGCCCGGGTATTCGGCGAGGCCTTCCTCAAGGCATTTGAGAGCTTTTTGGAGGTCGTCACAGTTGATTACGTAGGCAAGGCGCACTTCGTCGCGTCCGAGTCCGGGTGTTGCATAGAAGCCGGCGGCGGGCGCCATCATCACTGTCTGGTTTTCATACCTGAAGGTCTCCAGCATCCAGCGGCAGAATATGTCTGAGTCGTCGATGGGGAGTTTTGCCATTGTGTAGAAGCTGCCTTTGGGCATCGGGCTGCGGACGCCGGGGATTTTGTTGAGGCCGTTAATGAGGCAGTTGCGGCGTTTGACGTACTCGGCGCGTACTTCCTGGAAGTATTCAGCCGGGGTGTCGAGCGACGCCATTCCCACGAGTTGTCCGAAGTAGGGTGGGGAGAGCCTTGCCATTGCAAATTTCATTATCGTGTCCAGCAGTTCCTGGTTTTTCGTCACAACAAATCCAACCCTTATGCCGCACTCGCTGTAACGCTTTGAGGTGCTGTCGATTAGTATGGCGTGCTGTTCAAGTCCGCTCATCTGCATGATGGAGATATGGCGCGTTCCGTCATAACAGAAATCGCGGTAAACCTCGTCGGAAATGACGTAGAGGTCATATTTCAACGCCAAGTCTCTGATTTGCAGGAGTTCGTCGAGCGAATAGAGGTAGCCTGTGGGGTTGTTCGGGTTTGAGATGAGAATAGCCCTTGTGCGCGGTGTTATCACTTTCTCAAATTCGCTGATCGGCGGCAGTGCGAAGCCGTTGTCGAAACTCGACTTTACCGGAACAACTTTGATGCCCGCCATCGCCGCGAAACTGTTGTAGTTCGTGTAGAACGGCTCGGGGATGATTATTTCGTCTCCCGGGTTCATACAGCTCATGAGGACGTAGATGAAGCCTTCAGAGCCGCCGAATGTCACCATTATCTGGTTGTAATCGACTGAAATACCGATTGAATCGTAGTATTTCGCGAGTCCGCGGCGGTAGGGTTCGAGACCTGCCGAGTGGCAGTATTCAACGACCTTTCCATTGTATTTCTTCAGGACTTCGAGTGCGTTCTTCGGCGTCTCGATGTCGGGTTGTCCGATGTTGAGGTGATAGACCTTCACGCCGGATTTTTTTGCTTGTTCGGCGTATGGAACGAGTTTTCTGATTGGCGAGGCAGGCATCAATTTGCCTATCTGCGATATTTTGGGCATTTTGTTTTATTGTTTACTTATTTTATTTGTTTTTGTACTGTACGCTGCCTTTTATGGTCAGCACTACGGGACTGTTTTTCGCATTTGAATAGACCGTGATGGTCTTGGAGAAGTTACCGATACGGTTTGAGTCGTACTTCACCTTTATCATTGCGCGTCCCTTGCTCGGAATCGGCTCGCGTGGCCACGACGGGGTTGTGCATCCGCATGATGTGGAAACGTTGTTTATCACGAGTGGAGCTTTGCCGGTGTTGATGAACTCAAAGTCATACGACACGTCGGAGCCGCTTTGAACGTTGCCGAAGTTGTGGTCGGTGTATTTGAAAGTCATCTCCGTGCCTTCCACGAGTGATGCGTCGAGTTTTGCGAGTGAATCCTTGACGTCCTTTTTGGACTTGTTGTCGGCGGTGGCAACCGAATCGACGTAGTTTTTGAAATCCTTCTTTGACATCTCTTGAGCGTCGGCTGCGGGGCAGAGGATTGCCGCCGCCATTATCGCGACTGCTAACATAAATAATATCTTTTTCATGGCGTAAACGTTTTTTGTTGTTTGCTTTTTTTGTTAGACGCCCCGTCGGGGCTGGTCGTTTCATTTCATTTAGTATTTCAATGTGTGTACAACAAGTCCGCTGCGGAGTTTTGGCTCGAACCATGTTGTTTTCGGCGGCATGATGTTGCCGGTGTCGGCGATGTCGAGGAGCTGTGACATCGAGACGGGGTACATGGCGAATGCGCATTTCATTTCTCCGCTGTCAACCCGGCGTTTGAGCTCGCCAAGTCCGCGTATGCCGCCCACAAAGTCGATGCGCTTTGAGGTGCGCAGGTCGGTTATGCCGAGGATTGGGTCGAGGACTTGTTTTGTCAATATCGTCACGTCCAAAACTCCAATCGGGTCGCTGTCGTCATACGTGCCGGGTTTGGCGTCGAGGCTGTACCAGTGGCCGCCCATGTAGAGCGACATTTGATGGAGTTTTTCGGGCGCATGGATTTCCGTGCCTTTGTCTTTGACTTCAAATGGCGATGAAAGTTTATCAAGGAACTCGCTTTCAGTGTTGCCGTTGAGGTCTTTTATGACGCGGTTGTAGTCCATGATTTTCAGCTGGCTGTCGGGGAAGATGACAGCGAGGAAGTAGTTGTATTCCTCTGCGCCGGTGTGCGCGGGGTTCTTTGCTTTGCGCTCAAGCCCTACACGCGCTGCTGCGGCTGTCCTGTGGTGTCCGTCGGCTACATAGAGCGCGGGGACTTTTTCGGCGAAGAGTTTCTCGATGCGCTTGTTTGTTTCGGCGTCATTGATGACCCAGAATTTGTGTCCGAAGCCGTCGGCGGACGTGAAGTCATATTCCGGCTCCTGGTTTTTCACGATGTCAGCGACGATTCTATCAATCTCCGGCACTGCGCGGTAGCTAAGGAAGACCGGCTCGGCGTTTGCGTCCAAGGTGTTCACATGAACCATGCGGTCGTCCTCTTTGTCGGGGCGTGTGAGTTCGTGCTTTTTGATTATGCCGTTCTGGTAGTCTTCACAGAAAGCGGCTCCAGCGATTCCGTACTGCGTCCTGCCGTCCATTGTCTGGGCGTAGATGTAGAATTTCGGGGCGTCGTCCTGTATGAGCCAGCCTTGCTTCTGGAAGTCGTGGAAGGTGTTCAGCGACTTGTCATAGACTTGCTTTGAATGGGGGTCGATGCCTTCGGGAAGGTCGATTTCGGCGCGTGTGATGTGGAGGAATGAATATGGGTTTCCTTCCGCCATTTTCATCGCCTCTTGGGTGTTCATCACGTCGTATGGCAGGCATGAAAGCCTTGCCGCTATATCTTTGCGGGGACGCAGCCCCTTGAATGGTTTTACTGTGGACATTATTTTTGCTGTTAAAAATTATTCGGCAAAGTTACAAAAAATTTTCTGATAATTCCTTATTCTTTGCTCATTCTTTTTTGATGTTTTTAGGGCGTGGAAATGAAGATGGTTTTTTCATGCGCCTTGTTTTCTGTTTCCGCCTAATTGTCCCTCCAGCTCTGGTTGCGTTTGAAGTCGAGTCCCTGGAACATTGCGGAGTTGATGGAGAGCGTGAAATTATAGCTCTTCAATCGTCCGAACGGGATGATGTAGAAGCTCAGGTTGAAGCAATGGAGGTCTCTCGATACGGAGATGCGCGTCGAGGTCATCTTTTTTGCGTCGAAGTCGTAGCCCGATGACACTGACATCTGCCATTTGTCGGTGAAGGTTATTGAGCCGTTGAGGTTCAGGGTCTGCGATATGATTGGCGCTCGGTTGTCGTTGTGGGAATAGTTAAAGCTATAGTTCACAGAGATGTTCCATGGCACTGAATAGTAGTCGAACTCGCCGTCCTTCTCCTTTTTGGATATGGAGGATGGCTTCGCGTTTTTCTTTTCTTCATCCACTTCTTCGGCTGTGAGTATGATGTTTCCGTCTTCATCGACTTCCGCCTGCGACTCGTCCTCGCCGAATTGTCGCGCGGCTTCCTCCTTTTCGTCCATTTTTTTCTTGCCCAATGTCTTTGAGTCGAGCGAGAAGCCCGTGCTTGCATTGAACGACGTGAGCCTTGCCCATTTCCTGCCGTGGGTCTCTTTAAAGAGGTAATATTTTGTCCTGCGGCCTGCGGAGTCGAGTTGGTATGGGTCGAAATTTCCACCAAATGAGATTGTCATCTTGTCGAAAAGCCTCGTGCTGCCTTGCATACGGATTGGCTGGAGTTTCATGCTGTCCGCCGCCATGTTGTAGCTGCTGGAGAAGTTGAGGTTTTCGAGGAGCTTGATTTTTGTGTATTGACCCTCGATGGTGTCTTTTTTGCCTTTCACTTTCATCTCGAAGTTGTTTCCAAGTCCAAAATTTATCGCCGCACTCTTGCCGGAAGGCGGTGTGCCGTAGATGCCGTTCTGGAAAATGGAGTATTTGCGGGTGCCGGTTGTGTCGGCTGGGTCGTCACGATAGAAGCCCCAGAACTCCTCCGAAAAGTCGGGTCGCCAGCTCATGCCGACGCTTGGTGACAAGACGTGGCGGAATGCCTTGATATGCTTGGCTTTGTTGAACTGGAAAATGCCGTAGAGTTTTGTGCTCGCGTTGACGGACGTGGAGAAGTCATAGCAATGGCGTATGGCGTTCACAGTGTCTGTTGAATATGTGTAGCGGTCTGTCGCCGGGTCGTAGCCGGAGGCGTATCTTTTTGTGTAGTTCGGATATACGCGCCCGGTGTATGTGATGTTTGGTGAAATTTGTATGTATTTGAACAGGTTGAACGCCGATGTGTTAATCGGGAGGGAGTACTGGAGACCGTATGCCATTTTCTTGAACATTTCCTCTTTGAACAGCAATGAGTCTTTCATTGTCGGTATTCGGTTCGAGAATGTTGCGCGGAGGTTTGAGTTTATTTTTTCATACCATTTCGCCGAGCCGACCTGATTTTTGCGTTTGAAGGGGTAGAAGGTGTTGACATTGAAGTTCAATGCGGGTGCGGACGAGAGCGACACGGTGCTGTCATAGAGGTTTTGCGTCATGTTTGCACTCAGGCTCAAGTTCGCCTTGTTGTTGAACATGGATTTCTGGTAGCTGATAGAGGACATTGTGCTGCTCTTTGCATAGTCCTGCACAGACCTCGCGTTAAATTTGTCGTAGGAGGATTTGTCGTATGAGATGTTCACATTAAAAGTGCTCGACGGGTTCGCCTTCGGGTCTTGGTTGAAGTTCAGGGAGAGTTTGTAGGATTTTGTGCTGGAGTAGCTGATGTCGGAGTTTGTGGATTTTACAAACTCCTTTTCGCCCATTACGTTGTTGGAGAAGTTGAAGTCGAAATTTCCTGAAAACTTGTATCTTAGCTTGAATTTGCTGCTTGCGCGGGCAGACCATGAGCCGTAACTGTAAATGCTGCCTAAGAGTTCCAAGTCGGCATAGTCGCTGAATGCAAAATAATATCCGCCGTCGCTCAGGTAGAAGCCGCGACGGGATTCCTCGCCGTATTTGGGGACTATGACGCCGCTCTGATGCTTTTTGGTGCTTGGGAATATCACAAACGGCAATCCCAACACAAACACCGGCACGTCCAAAAACACAAAATACACCGGCCCCGAGACGATTTTGTCGTTGGGGATTACCTTGGCTTTTGTGAGTTGGAGGTAGAAGTGCGGGTGGTCGAGGTCGCAGGTTGTGTAACG
>JAGCRY010000074.1 GCA_017964465.1 Bacteroidales bacterium
ACCTTTTGGTGTCCTAATGTGAACATCTTCCGCGACCCGCGATGGGGCAGGGGACAGGAGACCTGCGGCGAAGACCCGTACCTTTCGGGCGTTCTCGGCGTGGAGACTGTGAAAGGTATGCAGGGCAACGACAAGAAGTATTACAAGACACACGCTTGCGCCAAGCATTACGCCGTGCATAGCGGCCCTGAACCGCTCAGGCACACCTACGACGCCCGCGTGTCGATGCGCGACCTTTGGGAGACCTACCTCCCCGCCTTCAAAAAACTTGTCAAGGAAGGCAACGTGCGCGAGGTGATGTGCGCCTACAACCGTTACGAGGGCATCCCGTGCTGCGGCAGCGACCGCCTGTTGCAGGACATCCTGCGCCGCAAGTGGGGCTACGACGCCATCGTCCTCACCGACTGCGACGCCATCAACAATTTCTACAACAAGGGTCAGCACGAGACCCACGAAAACCCCTTGGACGCATCTGTGGACGCAGTTCTCAACGGCACCGACTTGGAATGTGGCAAGGTGTTTATGTGCCTGACCGAGGGACTCAAAAAAGGTCTTATTTCGGAAGCCGACCTCGACGGACACCTCCGCAAGACCTTGAAGGGCAGGTTTGAACTCGGAATGTTTGACCCGCCGGAGATGTTGCCGTGGGCAAACATCAAGGAAGACGTCATCAGTTGCGAAAAGTTTGACGAACTTGCAACGCAGGCTGCCCGCGAGTCGATGGTTCTCTTGAAGAACAACGGTGTGTTGCCGCTCTCCAAATCGTTGAAAAACATCCTTGTTGTAGGTCCCAATGCCGACGACGTGGAACTTCTCAACGGCAATTACGGCGGCACTCCCACCGACAACCACAAGCACTCGCTCCTCGAAGGCATCAAGAAGGCTGTTCCCAATGCCAACGTCGTCTATGTGAAGGGCTGCGAACTCAACGACGAGTACAACACCACCTACCACCTGCCCGATTTTACGCCCGATGCAACGATGCCGGGCAACGGTATGTTGGTACAGTTTTTTGACAACAACGACCTCGAAGGCTCTCCGAAAGTTACGGGCAGATATACAACCCTCAATTTCAATACTTTCGGCGCATACGGATTTGCCGAGGGCATCCCCACCGACAAGATTTCGGTGATTATTTCGGGCAATTATCTTTCCACATTCACCGGCCCGATGAGTTACACGATTATGTCTGACAATGGTTACAAGTTGTATATCAATGGCAAACTCATTGAGGACGCCAAGCCGAGCAACCAACGTGGCGGATTCTTCCGTCGCGCTCCCGAGTACAAGACTTTTGACGTGGAGAAGGGCAAGACCTACAATGTCAAGATTGAATACAAGCGCGGCACAGGCCCGTTTGCAATGTTGCGTGCTGATTTTTGCGAAAGGAAATACGCTGATTTTGCCGATGCCAAGGACGCAGCCAAAAACGCCGACGCCATTATTATAATAGGTGGTATTTCGGCGCAGATGGAAGGCGAGGGCGGCGACAAGGCGGACATCGAACTCCCCAACGTTCAACGCCGTATGATTAAGGCTCTCTCCGAAACCGGCAAACCCATCGTATATGTCAATTGCTCAGGCTCTTGCATTGCTTTTGACGCCATCAAGGATCAGTGCAACGCCATCCTCCAAGCGTGGTATCCCGGTCAAGGCGGCGCAAAGGCATTGGCAGACGTCATCTTTGGAGACTTCAACCCCTCGGGCAAACTTCCCGTTACATTCTACGGCAAAAATTCTGACCTGCCCGACTTCCTTGATTACTCAATGGACAACCGCACCTACAAGTATTTCCGTGGAAACGCCTTGTATCCATTTGGTTACGGACTTTCTTACACCACGTTTGAGTACGGCAAGGGTTCGATTTCGGCATCCTCGATGACCAAGGACGGCACAGTAACAATCAGCGTTCCAGTCAAGAACACCGGCAAAGTTGCGGGCGAGGAAATCGTTCAGGTTTATGTAAAAGCCCTCGACTACAAGGACGCGCCAATCAAGTCGTTGCAAGGTTTTGCAAAACTTTCATTGAAGCCCGGCGAGACCAAGACCGCCACAATCACCTTGAACGGCGAATCCTTTGAGTATTACGACGAAACCATCGATGAACTCTCCGTATTCTCCGGCCGCTACAAAATCCTCTACGGCTCATCCTCGTTAGACAAGGATTTGCAGGAGTTTGAGTTTGCGGTAAGGTAGTTTTTTGTTTTTTAACGAAAATTACCGTCAATTTTTTCATCAATTACCGTCAATTTCCTATTATCCGATAGGAAGTTGGCGGTAATTTTTTTGTTTTTTCCGAAAAGATGATTTATCTTTGCAAACGAAATCCAACACCAAAAAAGCGACGCTATGGGAACCTATATACGATTTGACTGGATGATAAAACGCCTTCTGCGCGACAAGAGGAATTACGTCGTGTTGGATGGCTTTCTGAGCGTGTTGATAGGCCGTCAGATAAAGATAACGCAAGTCCTTGAAAGTGAAGGCAATCAGGAGACCGAAGATCAAAAGTTCAACCGGGTTGATTTGCTTGTTGAGGATGATAAAAAAGAAAAAATCCTCGTCGAGGTACAGAACGACCACGAGTTGGATTTCTTTCAGCGTATGGCGTTTGGAGCGTCAAAGATAATTGCCGACTATATGAAAAAGGGCGAACCTTACGCGGCGTTACCCAAAGTCTATTCTGTCAACATCGTGTATTTCAGCCTTGGACAAGGTAAAGGTTACGCCTATCACGGGACGACGGTTTTCAAAAATATGTTCAACGACGATGACGAACTCAAACTTACGCCCGCACAAAAGTCGAAGTTTGGAGTAGATGAGGTTCACGGCATCTTCCCCGAGTATTACATTCTGCGTGTCAATAAGTTTGATGACGAAATCCGCCAACCGTTGCAAGAATGGATTTCATTCTTGAAAACGGGCGAAATTCCCGATGCATTTACCGCGCAGGGGTTGAAAGAAGCGCGAGACATCCTCCGTGTTGACGCCCTTAGCGAAGAAGACCGCAAGGTGTACAAACGGTATTTGGAAAATGTAAGATTGGCATTGAGCCTTGACGATTCGAGCCGTTACGAGGGATATGTTGACGGACATATCGCCGGACGTGAGGAAGGCCGTGCAGAAGGCGAAGCCAAAGGCCGTGCAGAAGGCCGTGCGGAAGGCGAACTCCAAAAAGCCCTTGAAATGGCGAAAAAGATGCTCTCCGACGGTATGTCCATCGACCTCGTTGCAAAATATTCCGGCCTCACTCCCGACGAAATCGCAAAAATTTAATAATATTTGCCGTCAATTTTACCCGTCAGTTGCTTTTGAAAACTTGCGCGGAAAAGTTGGCGGTATTTTTTTTCATAAAAAAATCCCCAAAATTTTTTGTATGTCGTAGAAATATACTAAATTTGCGCACAATTTTTATGGTATTAAGACAATGATCAAGATAACGTTCCCCGACAATTCCGTCAAGGAATTTGCGGAAGAATCCACTCCGATGGACATTGCTAAGGCTCTGAGCAACAGCCTTGCAAAAGAAATATTGTCGGCTACCTTCAATGGCAGTCCGTGGGATTTGACTCGCCCCGTTACGGGCGACGGTACACTCGTGTTCCACAAGTGGGACGACGACGAAGGCAAGCACACCTTCCGCCATTCTGCCGCGCACTTGATGGCAGAGGCGTTGGAGCAGTTGTATCCCGGCACAAAGTTTGGCATTGGCCCCGCGCTCGAAAACGGGTTCTACTACGATGTGGAACTCCCTGACGGCAAGGTAATTACAGACGAGGACTTCCCCGCCATCGAGAAGAAGATGATGGAGATTGCCCGTCAAAACAATCCCTACATCCGCAAGGAAGTGAGCAAGGCAGAGGCTTTGGCAGACTTCACCAAGAAGGGCGACAACTACAAGGCGGAGTTAATCTCCGAACTCGAAGACGGCACTATTACAGAATATTGTCAGGGCGGATACACCGACCTCTGCCGTGGACCTCACCTGCCGAGCACAGGCTACATCAAAGCCGTGAAAATCACGAGCATAGCCGGTGCATATTGGCGTGGCAATGAGAACAACAAGATGCTCACCCGCGTTTATGGTGTTGCATTCCCGAAACAGAAAATGCTCGACGAG
>JAGCRY010000005.1 GCA_017964465.1 Bacteroidales bacterium
CAGACTTGACGGCGGCATAAACATTGTTGCTATTTTGGACAAAAAATACCGCAAAAATTTGCATAAAACCTCAGAAAGGTGTATTTTTGCAGAAATTTAAACCTCAGAAAGGTGTATAATCGCTAAAAATTAAACCTCAGAAAGGTGTGTTAACTATGCTTAAAAGGAAGATATACAGCGAGTTGCTAAAATGGAAAAATCAGAGCAACGGAACGTCAGCGGCTATGATAGAGGGCGCAAGACGTACCGGCAAAAGTTTTATTGCCGAACTATTCGCCAAACAAGAATATCAATCTTACGTATTGATTGATTTCAGCAAAGCACCGCAACAAGTGAAAGATTGGTTTGAACTGTATATGGAAGATATTGACACTCTGTTGTTTAACATAAGACTTCATTACAATGTCAAACTTGTAGAACGCCATTCGGTAATTATTTTTGACGAAGTTCAGGACTGCCCTAAGGCAAGGGCTGGCATCAAACATCTTGTTAAAGACGGTCGATTCGATTACATAGAAACGGGATCGCTAATCAGCATAAAACGGAATGTCAAAAACATCCTTATTCCAAGCGAAGAATACCTGATAAATATGCTGCCGATGGATTTTGAGGAGTTTCTGTGGGCAACCGACAATGAAATGCTTATGCAGTACATAAAGAGTTGCTTTGAAAAACGCAAACCTCTCGGAGATTTTCACCGCAAGGCAATGGATTTGTTTCGTCAATATTTGATAGTTGGTGGAATGCCTCAGGCTGTGCAGGTATATGTGGATACACACGATTTTGACAAAGTGGATTTGGTTAAGCGTCAAATACTCAACCTTTACCGCAACGACATTCGCAAATATGCAGAAGGATTAGAAATGCGGGTAACATCTATTTTTGACGCTCTGCCCGGTCAACTCCAAAAACACGAAAAGAAATTCAGGCTTACGGCTCTCAAAGCGGAGGCTCGTATGCGCGATTATGAGGATGCCTTTTTGTGGCTCGACGATGCAAAAATCATTAATTGTTGCTACAATTCCACCGAACCAAATGTTGGATTACGTTTAAACGAGGAACGCACAACTCTCAAATGCTATATGGGCGACACGGGTCTGTTGATTAGTCACGCTTTCAACAATAAAAATATTGTTGACGAGGCTATATATCAGAAACTTATGTTTCAAAAATTGGAAATTAATGAGGGTATGTTGATTGAAAACATTGTGGCTCAAATGCTTACCGCATCAGGACACAAATTGTATTTTTTCAGCAAATACGATGAAAAATCCGCTGAAAACCGTATGGAAATTGACTTTCTGATACAAAAAGCCTCGATAACAAGCCGCCATAACATTTCACCGTTAGAAGTAAAATCCACTAACCGTTATACCACAACGTCGCTTTTAAAACTTCGCCAAAAATACGGTCAGTATCTTTCTACACCATTCGTTTTACACACCGCCGATTTGAAAGAAGATAACGGCATCGTTTATCTCCCGATATATATGACGGGATTGCTTTAATTTGTAAGCAAACAAAAACGCCGCGCGAATCTCAATCCGCACGGCGTTTCAATTTTCAATTCTCAATTTCTCAATTTCCAATCCCTTCCTGCGTCAGCGTAATCTTTTCTATTGTTCCATCATCACGGAAGCGGAGAGGTTCTACGCAGACTTGACGGCGGCAGTCGCCACCGGGGGTGTTGTGGAGCATATAGGAGCCATCGTGATAGAAGAAATACCACTTGCCGCCAAACTCGTTGACGCTCGGATGAATCGTGAAACCGTATTTGGCACTGCCGGTAAGAAGACCGCCGTATGTCCACTCGCCGTTGATACTTTGGGCGTATGAATATGCCATCTGTTCGGGCTGAACTCCCGGAGCATCGGCAGCATAAACATTGTAATACAATCCGTTGCGCTTAAAGAGCCACGGACCTTCGGAATAATTGCGCAGAGGCACTTTGCGGATTTCGCCGTCGAGTTCGGTCATATTCGGTTTGAGTTTCACCATATAACAATCGCCGTTGCCCCACGCCATCCAAACCGTGCCGTCGTCGTCGATAAGCACCGTGGGGTCGATGTCGGCGTTAGGACGGTGCGAATCAAGGGTCATATCGTCGGTAATGAGCGGAGTGCCGTCTTTGCGGGCGGGGACAAAAGGGCCTGTTGGCGAATCCGACACAGCCACATCAATGGTGTGCTTGCCGTTGCTGCGGTCGTCGAGGGTTACATAATAATAAAACTTGCCGTTGCGCTCCACCACCTGACCTGCCCACGCTCCAAAGGGGTTGGCATACTTAAAATCGGAGGCACGAAGCACCACGCCGTGACAAGTCCAATTGACCATATCCGCCGACGAGTAGCAAACCCAATGCGGCATATTGAACCATCCTCCCACGTCTGCCCTGTCCTCGCCAACGTATGCATAAATGCGGTCGCCAACAACGGTGCAGGCAGGGTCGGCAGTGAAACGGTCGCCAAAAATGGGATTCTCGCCCTTCTTGCGCTCAAAACCCGTTGCAGAAATCCTGACGCGGGCTATCTCGCCGTCCAAAACTTGCAGCGAATTTGGAAATCCGCCCGGAAAACCTCGCCCCACAACCCAACGTCCTACACGGTGAGGCAGCGCGTAACCTTTGTATTCAAGGCGTGAAACCTGCGGCTTTTGATTGCCGTCTTTATCGTTGACAGTCAACACCATAGTCGATGTTTTGGTAACGGAATTATATGCGCAAACTACATCAACATCATACCAAACATCCTTTTGGGCGGGATTGACGGCAGCCACGCGGCAGGGGTTGCCATCAGCATCCTTAACCTCGGCGAAAATACGGTGCTGAGTGTTGTCGTATCCAATGGCAAGGTCGGCAAAAACCTCGCCGCGCACACCTTCCTTGCAGACGAAAACCTGTTCAGTACCAAGCGTATGGCACACCATCGACAGCGAAATTTTCACCTCCTGACGACCGTCGGCATAGAAAAGCCTCGACTTGTTGTTGGTGGCGATTTCAGATCGGTTGAGACGGATTACGGTATCGGGATTGTTGATTTCAAACTCTTGCCATCCGCCCTCGATATACGGCAAATCATTATTTGTAACCACCTCAATATCGCCATATCCAAGCCTGTCGCCCTCGGCAAGGCGGTCGGCTTCAAAACGGAGGATCCTTGCATTAATGGGCGAAAATTTCACGGTCTGCCATATCGGATTGTTGACGATGTTGGAAAACTCGCCCGATGAGATTTTCTCCCAATTTTGCCAATCTTTCGACGCCCAAAGCGTGTAATGCGTTACAAGTCCGTTGCGGGTGTCTTGCGGCGGAAGATAGCGGAACGAGGTGATAGTCTGTTCGTTGTCATAATCTATAAACATCATTCTTGGTGTCGCCATAAATAGATGCAGATTGGACGACAGTTTTTCGCCCGCATTGGGAATGTCGGCTGTGAGTTCGGGCGCGAGATACGCCGATGTGCGCTTGATGATGGGTTTGCATTTGGAGTCCAACACCGTGAACCTCAGCGCGTTGGTATTAACGGTTGGAAAACAGATAATCCTCCGCCGTCCGATTGTGGTGAGCCCGTCGCCATCGGGCACAAGTTGGTCTTTGAGCGGAATCCAATTGCCGTCAACG
>JAGCRY010000075.1 GCA_017964465.1 Bacteroidales bacterium
CGCTACCTTCTTGCGCGACGTGAATTTTACGCTGATGGTGTCGGTTTCGGTAGTTGGATTTTTGAGGCTGTCGAGGGTGGCGAAGGTAACGCGGAGTTTCAATGTGTCGTTGTTGATGTCTGCCGTGTCGCGCAGCCACAATGTGAGCGAATCGCGGGTGTAATTGTAATCAAAAAGAATCTCCGGGACGCTCAGGGTGTCCTCCACGTGGGTAACGAGCACGGTGTCGGTGCCCATCGGCTTGTTGAAGACGAGGTTTATTCGGGTGCGGAGGTCGCGGTTGCGCTCTGAGATGTATTGGACGAGGTGTTTCTCCTCAAAGGTGTAGAGTTTCAGGTTGTTAGGCGTGGTGTGGAGGATGTTTTGGATGATAACAGTGTCGTTTTGCAGCGTGTCGAGGCGGCGTTTGCCTTTTTCGCCGACGTGCAGGATTGTGCCGGCGGGCAGCGAGTCGATGCGGATATAACGCTCCGCGTGTGTCTCGATTGGCGTTTTGAGGTAGGCGATTTTTTCGTTTTCGAGGTCAAAACGCTGAGTTTCGTTGATGTCCTTCAACGCCACGACCTTGTAACGTCCCGGGCGGATGTTTTCTATCTTGAATCGTCCGGCGGTGTCGGTGCGGGTGATGTAGTCGGGCTTGTACTTGATGAACGCCGAATCCGCAAAACCCGTCTGTTCGCCGTACAAGCCGACGAGCATTTCTTTCTCTCTTTCAAGGGTTTCCGCGTCAAAGACCTGTCCCGCAACGGCAAATGAGTCCACAATCGCGCCCGTCGAGAACGCAAATTTGAAGTCGGTGATTTTGTTGCCCTCGTTGAAGTCTTTCACCGCGTCAAAAAACTGCAATGTGTATGTCGTGTCAGGTTTTAGTCGCTCTTTGAACTTGACTATCAGACATTTGCCTTTTACCTTGATTTTTGGCTTGATGCTGTCGTGAGGCGGCGAGAGGAGAAATTTTTGCTCCACGTTGTCGAGTTGGAAATATTCGTCAAACTTGATTTTCACCTTCTTGCCGTCGTACTCCGCCTCGCCCACGTCGGGGGTGCTGCGACGCAGTACGGGCGCGGTGGTGTCCTTGTCGCCGCCGCTGATGGTGCCGATTTTGGCGCATTGCATAGTCATCGCCGCCATCAAAATCAGGATTGCCGTGGCAATAATATTTGCTTTGAATTTTGGATTCATTTTTATTGTTCTTAATTTTGCGCAAAATTAGCGAAAAATATTCAAACATAATGGAAGTTGACATCAATTTTACCTCATTATCCGACGCTTTTGCGGCGTTGATGCTTGCGGCGAGGGGCGAGCAAGTGCATTTGAATGTACCTGAGACGCTTTGGCAACTGCGCGGCGGGTTGATAATGTGCAGATTTTTGGAAGAAGGAATTTTTGGCGGCAACGACGGCGCAAAGGGGCTTTTTGATTACCGTCAATTGACTTCGGCGGCTGAATTGTTGCACTCGAAAAGTCCCAATACAGTATATCCTGAGGTGGTTTATGCTGTTCAGGATAGAAACGTTTTGAGGGATTTTGCCAATCATTTCCGCAACAAGGCTTACCGCGACATCTCCCGTCCCGATGGCGATGTGCAGGTCTTGCGCGAGGGCGTCTCGTTGAAATCCGGCAAAGTGCTCCGCTGCGCCCCCGCATATCGTATTAATTATCAACGGCTTGTAGTGGCAATGCTCCGCACGTTGCGAAATCTTGGCGGCTCATATACAGTGGGCGGTTCTATTGCTGTTGATAACCCAAATATTGTTAATTATCAGTATTATAGGCTTGATGCGTCTATGTCGCCGACGGTGTGGAAGTCGGTGTATCTGCCGGGTGGTGTTTGGCTGTATTCAAGGAGCAACGATTTTTACATCTTGGCGAAGTCGGGTGTGGATGTCGCAAAGGCGTTGGATGAGGCTTTCGACGGTTACAAATTGCCGGAAGGCGCGTTGCAAAACCCGTTGGAGATTGCGTTGTCGGATTTTGACCTGCCATTTGAGGCGTTGCTCTCTGCAAGTAAAAAAAACAATTTCGACCTCTCAAAAATGCCTGTCCTCGACGGCGGCAATTTTGAATTTAAGCCCTCGATGGCGGACGTGGTTGGTTATGCTGATTATTATTTCGATATGGTCAAGCGTTTGGACATCAACGTCCACGAATTTCGCGACGTGGTATTCGATTACGGCACGCACATCGAGGATATTGTCAACGATACGTATGACCTGTATCCTGAATATCACAACGGCGTGAAGGCATTTAGGGCGGCGGTGGAGAAGTGGAGTAGGGGAGAGGTGTAAAACAACCAACCCTTTATTTTTTCCTACTTTTGGGCTGCAAAATTTCGTTTGCGACGTTCTTTGTGCGCTCAAAATATTCGTCGGCGGCGGATTTTTTGATGTGGTTTTTGTCCTGCATCATCTTTTTGCGGCTCTCGGTCTCAATTTTTAAGAGCGGATCTTTTGTGTCCTCTTCCTGTTTCTTCTTCTCTTCTTCCTCCTTTTGTTTTTCCTCCATTTCTTTGAGGGCGTCTTCGGAGTATGTTGTTATGGACTTCAATGTATCTTCAAAGTGGTTGAGATCCGGAGTTTCAATCTTCTCTTGCACCTTTTCTTTGGGCTTGCGCCTGAATGCGTATATCATGCCCACGATGAAGGCGAAGAGTATAATCAACATCATCGCCCAAAATGCGGCTTTGTTCATTTTGTTCTTTCTTTTTATGGTTTATTTGAAGAAGTTTCTGAAGAACGGCACTTTGGCTGTCTTACGTTTTTTCTTCATCTTTTTGTTTGTTTCCTTGTGGTGTTTTTTCATGTATTTGCTTGTTTTCTTGTCCTGCATCTCGATGATTGCCTTGCGAGCTTTCTTCTGATGCTTGCGCTCAGCGCGGTCAAGTTTTTCTTTCTCTTTCTGACGCTGTTTGTCATCCTTCCATAGGGCTTTGCGCTCCTTTTCCGTCAGGCCTTCGCCACGCTGGTCCTTGTCGCGGATTTCGCGTATAGCCTGTTTGTGTTCGTTCTCTTTGAGGATTTTTTGAGCCTCCTTTTCACGTTTCTTTTGGTTTTTCTTGTGGTCGGGTCCTTTGCCCTCCCCCTTCTTAAACTCTTTGGTGGCTTTGTGCGCTTCTTTTTTCTTCTGTTTTTCCTCTTTTGTGAGTTTTTGGTTCTTTTCCTTTTTTTCTTTCTTAACCTCGGTCTGCACCTCCTCCTGCTTCACCTCTGGGCGTCCGTCCTCGTATTCAAGGCTCTCGCCCTCCTTGCCGAAGTCGTCGAAATCGGTGATTTCAGGGTCGTAGTCCTCATCCACTTCCTTAGGGTGCTTTTTGTCGTATTTGGCTTTACGGGCAGCCGCTTTCTCGGCTTCGGTCGCAGCACGCATGTCTGCCTTCTCCTTATCCCTTTCAGCCTTTTCTGCGTCTGCTTCTTTCTTTTGAATGGACTTTTCGTAGTTTATGACGTCCTTCTCGGCGCGTTTGATGGCGTTTGCGGAGTCCTGTTCGGCTTTTTTCTTCTGTTTTTTGTCCCACTTCGCCTTTTTCTTCTTGTATTTCTCCCACATCTTCTTGGCTTTCTTCTGTTTGATGCCTTTTTTGATGTCGAATCCGTCTTCAGAAAACTGGAAGCCGCTCGGCGCATACTCCGCATTGAAGTCGGGCGTGCCATTTTTCACCTGACTAAACGCGTCGCCGACGCTCACAGTCATTGCAGCGCAGAAAATGAGTATGTAGATTACAAATGTTTTCATTGTATTGTCGTTATTTACAAAAATGGTTATTTTTGCAGTCATTTAAAGTTGCAAACTTAATAAATATAAACGATGAAAACTAATTTGTATTGGATTTTTGTTCTATTTAGCGTCATTTTTTTTTCATGCGGGCATGAAGAGAGTCCCGTGCCAGACCTCTGGGTGGATTTTCAGGTGAATGTCAACAACGCCGAATTTGCGCCCTTGCAGAACCCTGGAGGATGGGTCTATGTGTCGGGCGGATACAATGGAATATTCCTTTATAATTTTGACAATAACTCCTATTACGCCTACGATCGCTCGTGTCCCGATGACATCGGACATGCGCCGCTCGTGTATGATGAAAAGAGTCATGAGTTGTGTCATGCCGACACCACAGCCAATTGCAACTCGCGTTTCAGTGTACTCTTGCACGGTGCTGTGACGCACGGCTCGGCAAAATATCCGCTCAAAGAATACAACGTTTCTGCGTATGGCATAAAACTGCGGGTGACGTCGGAGTAGTTGCAATTGGTTTAGGCATCGGGAAAGAGAGACTATTTTGCGCTGCGTACCGGGCGGACAGAAGCACCATATTCGCGCGGACACCATAGGTTGAGAAGAACTTTCGTAGAATTGAACCACAAGCCACAACCACGACCGGGGTTGGAAGTGTCGAGCGACAACGACCAATAGGAACCACGTGTGCCGGCGAAGTCGAGGTGAGTCTTGAAGCGGAAACCAGCGGTGGGAAGGAAAATCGATTTGCCGTTAGCCGACTTGACTTCATAGCCATTTTTGCCATTGAGGGTGGTCCAAGTCCATGTGCACTTGTCTTTCAACTCCTGAAACTGCTGCTGCGTGGGAATACTCCAATCGCTGCCCCAATTGGCAACGGCGGCATCGTCGGAGCTTTCGAGGGATGTGCGGCTGTCGATAAAGCCGTTGTAGCCGTTGTCCGACTTGCTGCAATACTTGGTAAAACCGTTAGCATTGCCATTGGAATACTTGTAGGTTGACCAGTCGAAATCGCTCTTAGTGGCGGTCTCGCCCCAGGAGAAGTAGTCGCCGTAGTCTTCTGGATTGTCAGCGCCGACGTTGCAGGTAGCCCAGAGTGTGCCTGACGGAAGTCCGAGGTCAACATAATCGTGCTGATTCTGTGCGGTTGCCATCCCTGCGCTCATCACCAAAAGCACAAGAACGATTGTGAATTTCGTTTTCATGATGTAGAATTTGTTGAAGTTTTTACTTAATTTTTTTACGCTAATCTTACGGTTGCATGCAATATTAATTGACGATGCAATTATATAACTTATTTCTCAGTTCTCAAAATTTATTTTTCAGTTTTGTAACTATTTTATCAATTTTTAACTTTAGTGTTAATAGATATCATTTTGATAGGGTGTTAGATTTGAAAAAACAAAAAAGAAATACAACTAAACAAAATCCCGAAAATAATATTTACCTTTGCAACGGAACATAAAAAACATCCAACCCATGTTTGACATAATTGCAACGACATTTTACGGACTCGAACCTGTGCTCGCAGACGAGCTAATTGCCATAGGAGCCGACGACATACAGATAATCACACGCGCTGTGGTTTTCAAGGGCGACAACGAGACGTTGTACCGCGCCAACCTTTGGTGCAGGACAGCTCTGAAAGTCCTTGTGCCTATACGAAAGTTTGAATCATACAACGACCGCGAGTTTTACGACCATGTGCGGCGCATGAACTGGCAGGACTACATGGCTGTTGATGACACATTTGCCATCGACAGTGTGACTTCCGGGCCTATTTTCACGCACAGCAAGTATCTCGCTCTCAAATGCAAAGACGCCATTTGTGATTATTTCCGTGATAGGCGTGGACGGCGTCCAAATGTGGATGTAGAATATCCCGACTTGCGTATTAATGTCCATGCTTTCAATTCAACGATAACCATTTCCCTCGATTCCACAGGCATCCCGATGAGCAAGCGCGGCTACAAAGTGCGGCAAGTTCAAGCCCCGCTTAATGAGGTCATGGCGGCTGGTATGCTCAGGCTTTCTCAGTGGGACATGAGGACTCCATTGATAGACCCGATGTGTGGCTCTGGCACTTTTGCTACGGAAGCCTGCATGATGGCTATGGATATTGCGCCGGGCTGTTACAGGAATTTTGCTATGGAAAAATGGCGCACATTCGACTCCAAACTTTGGGGCAAACTCCAGCAGGAAGCGCGTCAACGTCGCAAACCCAAACCCGAGGCTGAAATTGCTGCCTACGACCGTGATCCGGCGGCTTTGGATATTGCGTCCCAAAACATCGAAAAAGCCGGACTTTCAGATTTCATAGAACTCGACCGCCGCGACTTTTTCAAAGAGGAATCCCGCATTGAGGGCAAGTTCTTGATAATGAACCCTCCATACGGAGAACGTCTCGAAGACAAGGACGAGATGACGGCGTTCTATAAGCAAATCGGCGACACTCTCAAGAACCATTACATCAACTGCAAAGCGTGGATTTTGAGCGGCAATCTCGACGCAATAAAGAACATCGGTCTCCATCCGTCAAAGAAAATCAAACTCTTCAATGGTGCAATTGAATGTAAATTTGAATGTTTCGAGATGTATGACGGGACTCGGAAAAAAATCGACAGAAATTAACAATAATTGCACATATTTTGCAGCCTGAAGATTTATACTTTAGCACAATAAAGGTAGCAAGTAAATGAACGAGAAGATACTCGACGCGCTGATGCGTCTGTTTGCATTGATTACTGACCCCACCGACATCGCCAACAACAAGGGTGCGCGTGTCGTCGTGGAGGCATACTTGCGCGGTTTCCTTTCCCCGGCTCTCGTGGATGAATACATTGTGCGTTTCGATAAGTATCTCAATGACTATCAAGATCGTAAGTCGTCAGGTAAGGCGACACGCAAAAATATTTCAGTCAATTCGGTAAAAGTCCTTAAAATATGCGAACTCATAAACCAGCAACTCCACCACCGCGAAAAGGTTTATGTACTGATTCAGTTGATGGAGTATGTGTGCACAGACAGTTTCCTCACATCCCGTGAAAGGGACTTCGTAGAGACTGTTTCCCAGGCTTTCAATATTGACCACTCCGAACTCAAAAATCTTGAGGCTTTCATCGAAAACGACATTTCACAAGCGGATGTTCCGCAGAATTTTCTTATCATCGACTCTTTGCCATACGCCACTGGCGGCGCAAGGCACGTCACATATCCAGGACTCGACGGAGTGCTGAGGATTTTGCTCATAGAGAGTATTTCTGGATTTTTCTTCATCTACCAGGGCATGCCGCCGGTGAGCATCAATGGACGCAAGGTTCAGAATGGCAAGGTCTATCGTTTTGAGAATGGAGGCATCATCCGAGGTCAAAAACTCGGCTCGGTTTATCAAAGCAACATCGCCAATATCTTCATGTCGGGCGAGGATATCCCGAAAGTCACATTCACGGGCATTGACGTACAGTTCACATACAAAAACTACGACAACGGACTTAAGCCCTTCAGTTTTTCACTCGAATCCGGCAACATGGTCGGCATCATGGGAGGCTCTGGCACTGGCAAAAGTACGCTTCTCAATGTCCTGACTGGCAAATATAAACTCGACAAGGGCGACATATACATCAACGGTCATAATGTTGTTTCTCCAGAGGCTATGCCAGAGGGAATTATCGGCATTGTGCCGCAGGACGACCTTTTGATTGCGGAACTCACGGTATGGCAGAACCTGTATTACAACTCAAAACTCTGCCTCGGCAACTTGCCGGAAAAGGAACTTGTGGAGCATGTGGAAAAAGTCCTCATGGATCTCGATCTCTATGACATCCGTAATCTCCATGTCGGAGATGCTCTAAACAATGTCATTTCCGGCGGTCAGCGCAAACGCCTCAACATCGCCCTCGAGCTTGTCCGCGAACCTGCAATCCTGTTCGTTGACGAGCCGACATCAGGTCTGTCGAGCACTGATTCCGAGACCGTTATGCATTTGCTCAAGCAGCAGGCTCTCAATGGAAAAATCGTCGTTGTCAACATCCACCAGCCATCGAGCAAGATTTTCAAGATGTTTGACAAACTGTGGGTCATGGACAAAGGCGGTTATGTCATCTACAACGGCAGCCCGATGGAAGCCGTGTCATATTTCAAGACCCTCAGTGACTATGTGGACGCGGGCGAAAGTGAATGTCCCGTCTGCGGAAATGTCAACAGCGAGGAAATCCTTCAAATCGTTGAAGCCCGCGTCGTCGATCAATATGGACACTACACGCAGGAACGCCGTGTCTCACCGCAGGAATGGCATCAAAAGTTCACAGAAATAAATGACCTTGCCCTCGAAGATTATGACATGGAGGAGACACCGCTGCCGGACACAAAGTTTTCCATACCTACAAAATGGTCGCAGTTCAAGGTCTTCATAACGAGGAATGTCCTCTCTAAGCTCTCTAACAACCAGTATATGGCGATTACGTTCCTTGAGTCGCCGGTGCTGGCTTTCATACTTGGATTTTTCACAAAATACATCAACGACGAGGGCGAATATGTCTTTGCAGACAATCGCAATCTTCCGGTCTTTCTGTTCATGATTGTAGTTGTGGCATTGTTCACGGGTCTGACCTGTTCGGCGGAGGAAATCATACGTGACAGGAAGATTCTGGAGCGTGAAAAGTTCCTCAATCTCTCGCGTTTCAGTTACATATCAAGCAAGGTTTTTGTGGTTTTCATAATTTCTGCAATTCAAACTCTCACTTTCATTCTCGTCGGCAATCTGATTCTTGAGATAAAGGGCATGCTGTGGTCGTATTGGTTTGTGATGTTCACGACTGCGTGTGCTGCAAACATGATAGGGCTTCTCATATCGTCGGCTTTGAATTCCGTGATAGCCATCTATGTCCTTATTCCTTTCATTCTTGTGCCTCAGATGCTTCTGGGCGGCGCAATGATTGATTTTGATGATTTGCATGAATCGGTTTCCGACAAAATAAATGTGCCTTTCATCGGCGACTTGATGGTTTCACGGTGGAGTTATGAGGCGTTGGCGGTTGACCAGTTCCAAAATAATGTCTATGAGCGTGAGTTCTATGAATTGGACGAGGAAAAATCCCGCGACATCTACCTCAGCACCTACCTGATGAGCGAACTCGACAACATCGCCTCTCGATGCATCAAAATCAGTGAGAAAGCCAGTCCCACAGCTGACGAACAGGAGGAGTTGGAAGACCTGCTTTTGTTGCTGAAAAATGAAATTGAATACCTCAATTACCGTAACCCCGCGATTTATTTTGACCACACGGCTGATATCACGCCTGAGCGGTTCAACACAATGATTGGCAACTTCCTTCAGCTGTTTCTCCGTGCGCAGAAGGAGTTCTATAACGAGGCGGCTGAAAAGGTCAATTCCGACCGTCAGCACAAACTCCACGCCATGGAACTGGAACTTGGCAAGGATGGTCTCTATCAGCTTCAGAAGGACTATTACAATGAAAAACTCGCCGAACTTGTCCTCAACAAACGCGCCGTAAAGAAATTCTATTACGCTCCAAACCACCGTCTTATCCAAAAGAAAGACCCGATTTTCATGGAACCTGTTTCCGACTGGGGACGTGCTCATTTCTATGCGCCGTGTAAAATCATCAAGAACCACCGCATTCCGACTTATTTTTTCAATATGACAATGTTGTGGATGTGGACTGTGATGATGTTCTTCATATTGTTGTGGGACTTCCCGCGCAAGGTTGTCAACTTCGTGTCGGGTGTGTATCGTTTGCGCAAAAACCGTAAAAAACTCACTGCAAAATGACACATCTATTGACAGTCAAGATAACACGGTTTGCTGCGTTGTTTTTTTTGCTAATGACTGTTTTCCACACGTTGTCTGTGGCGCAAGTTCGTTTTGGCAAATATTTCCATGACCGAACTTTGCGACTCTCTTACACCATTTCCGGCGACAGCACCTGTTGCAAAGCCGATTTTGAAGCGTGGCAGGTTTTAGGTCATTGGGCGGGTGCGAGACGTGGTTTGGATGTCTGCAATGATAAAAGTAGCATGGAAGTCGTCATAAGAGAAAAATCCACACGTCGCGTCATCTATCATAAATCTTTTTCGTCATTGTTTTGTGAATGGCAGAGCATGAATTTTGATGAGCCGAGCGGCGATTTTAATGAAGGTGTCATGATTCCATTCCCAAAACGTCCGTCTGTCGTCAGCATAATAAGGAATTATGGCGCGGGGCACGCCGATACGTTGTTTAATGTGTCCGTGGATCTTCCTAAACCGCCGCTTCACGACTGTGAGCGTCCTGAATATGAAGTTGTCACATTGCATGCTGCTATAACTCGTCGCTGTATCGACATCGTTTTCCTGCCTGAGGGCTATACGGAGAATGAAATGGACAAGTTTTTGGAGGCGACGAAGAAGATGACGAAGGGGCTTTTTGAATATGAACCCTTTTCTCATCATTTTAAGTCTATCAGCATCTCTGCCGTCCTTGCTCCGTCGCCTGAAAGCGGCATTGATATTCCATCCGAGGGCATTGAGCGCAAGACTTTGATGGATTTCTCATACGACACTTTTGGCATAGAACGCTACATCGGCACACGCAACTATTGGGCGGTAAGTCGTTTGGCATCCAATACAAGATGGGACCATGCCATTATCCTTGTCAATAGTGACAGATACGGTGGTGGCGGAATTTTAAATTATTATAGCGTTTTCCCGGGCGGAAATCCACAAGTCACAGAGCTTTTCATACATGAATTTGGACATGCTTTTGCAAACCTTCCCGACGAATATGAAGAACCTGGCAACCCCATCGTCCCAAACCGCGAATCCGACCGCGACTGCATAATGAAAACCCTTGACACCCATTTTTATTGTGACGAATGTAAAGCAAAGGTAGAAAGCGTCATTCGTGGACGTTAATGGTCTTCCCCGTCCAGGAAATGTTCGTTGCTTGACAATGAACCTGTGGAAAGTTTGTTTTTTTTATTATTTAACATTTTGTGATTCAGTATTTTATGAAATTTGTTTCAAAAAATTTCCGAAAAAATTTGTCCGTCAAGCTCAAACTTCCTATCTTTACAACCACAATTAACATAATTATCCACAAAAACACTCATAAAGCGATGTCCGACAAATACTATTCCGACGAAATACTTGGCAGTTACGACAAGAGTTTTGCAGAACTTGAGAAAATTGAACAGGAACTTGAAAACCCTGAAATATCTGTTGACAGGCTTGCGGAGTTAGCGGACAGGAGCCTGCCGTTGATTAGGAGTTGTAAGAAGAAACTTCTTGAAGCGCAAGAGAATGTGGACAAAATCCTCATAGAAGCCGAATCCTCTGAACAAAAATAGTGACTGCCATGCCGGAGACTCTTGATGGAAAAAAGGTTTTTACTCTCAGTGAGTTTGCTGCGAGCATTCAGCGTGCAATCGGCAAATTCTATAATAGTAGTTATTGGCTAAAGGCGGAAATCTCAAAACTCAACCTCTATACGCGCTCAGGGCATTGTTACCCGGAACTCATCGAAAGCAACGACGGAAACATCTCCGCATCTTTCACGGGTTTCATCCAAAAAAACATCTATCAAAAACTAAACGCCAAGTTCCTCAGCACCATTGGCGAGCCGCTCCATGATGGCATGAAGGTCATTGCGCAATGTAGCCTCCATTATTCCATGACACGTGGCATGAGGCTGACCATCAATGATATAGACATCAATGCAATCATTGGTGAGCAGGCGCGGAAACGTCAGGAAAATGTGGAGAAGCTGAAATCCGAGGGCATTTTTGCGAAAAACAAAGCATTTCCCCTGCCACGCATTGTGAGGCGCATCGCTGTCGTTTCTGTGGAAACTGGCAAGGGGTACGCTGATTTCATGAGCATCATCAACGCAGCAGACGGTGTTCGCATTTCCACACGACTGTTCCCGGCTCTCATTATGGGTCCAGAGGCGGCGGGACAGATGTCCTCTGCGCTTGATAGAATCATGGAGCATGTTGAGGAGTTTGATGCTGTCTGCATTGTCCGTGGTGGCGGAGGTGAAAACACGCTTCAGTGTTTCAACGACCTCGAACTCTGCCGTAAAATTGCCTTGTTTCCATTGCCTGTTATGACTGGCATCGGTCACGCCACAAACCGCACGGTTGCCGAGGAAGTTGCAAACACGTCATTTGTTTCTCCATCTGAAGTTGCCAACTTTTTGATTGACAGGTATTCCGGTGAAATTTCAAAATTCAATGCGTTGAAAAACAAAATCTCGCTCCTTCTTCAACGCGCCCTCCAAAGTCATTCCAACAGGCTCTATGCTCCGATAAAAAACATACGATATAAATATAGTGTGGCATTCCGCCGTAAAAATGAGAGTGTTGACGCACTTCATAATTCTATCAAACTGCATATCGACGGCGTTTTTAACAGGCATCGTTATCGTGTCCATGCCATAGCGTCCCGTATTGCCGTCGCTTCAAACGGTATATTTCAGAAGTCTCGACAACGCATTGAAGCCATCGAGGGGCACTTGCATGGTGCGACCGTTCGACAGTTCCCGATAGTTGCCGGACAGTCGGCGCAGTTGAGGATGGCAGCGGAGCCTGTGAACGGTTATGTCATCATGCGAGGCGAACAGGCTATTGACGATATTTCTGCGCTTCATGCAGGAGACATTATCCGTATTATTGCGCCTAATGGATCGTTTACAGCGGAAGTTAAGACATTAGAAAGTGAAAAACTTTGATTTTTTGCTATTTGTAACATTCTATTATTCAGAATATTGTAATTTTTTTAGAAAAAACCTTCAAAAATATTTTTTTTAATCGGGAAAAAGTCCCTACCTTTGCACCCGCAATCGAGAGGGATTGCGACGGTATTTGAACAAAATTGACAGCAAGCACAAGGCGTAAAAGAATTAGCAAGGAACGCAAAACCCTAAGTCAAAACAAATAAAAATTTATACAACGAAGAGTTTGATCCTGGCTCAGGATAAACGCTAGCGGCAGGCCTAACACATGCAAGTCGAGCGGCAGC
>JAGCRY010000076.1 GCA_017964465.1 Bacteroidales bacterium
ATCATCACCCGCAAGCCAATCACCGCAAATTACCGCGTGGAGACAGCCCTCAGCGAGTTTCTCGCCAATTTTGAGGTGAAGGGCGACGACGCCAAATATTGCGGACTTTATGGCTACACTTCTTTCAACGCCGTCCGTTATTTTGAGGACATCCCCGTGGAGGACACCTACGCCGAAAACAACGACGCCCCCGATATGTTGTACATATTGTTTAAGACCGTCGTGGTGTTCAATCATTACTCCAACACCCTGACAATCATTGATATGTTGCAGGACGGCGAGGACGATTGCATTCTAAAAATCGAACAGGCACTCCTGCGCACCAACGTCCGCGAGTACAAATTCCGCACCGTTGGCGACACGACATCGACCCTCACCGACGAACAGCACAAGGCAAACATCCGCAAGGGCATTAAGCATTGTCTCCGTGGCGACGTGTTCCAAATCGTATTGTCGCGCCGTTTCATCCAAAAATATGAAGGCGACGATTTTATGCTCTACCGCTCGCTCCGCAGCATCAATCCGAGCCCGTACCTTTTCTACTTCGATTTTGGCGGACTCCGCATCTTTGGTTCGTCGCCTGAGACTCACTGCCGCATCGAGGGCGGACGCGCTTACATCGACCCGATTGCAGGTACAACCAAGCGCACCGGCGACCCCGAACAAGACCGCAAAAACGCCGAATATCTCCGCAACGACCCCAAGGAAAACGAGGAACACGTGATGCTCGTTGACCTTGCCCGCAACGACCTCAACCGCAACTGCAACGACGTAAAAGTGGATTTCTACAAGGACATTCAGTTTTACAGCCACGTCATCCACTTGGTAAGCCGCGTTTCGGGCAATCTTCGCCCCGACGCCGTGCCTTCACGCACATTCATCGACACCTTCCCCGCCGGCACTCTCAGCGGTGCGCCCAAGGTTCGCGCAATGCAACTTATCAATGAAATCGAGCCTCACAGCCGTGGCATCTATGGCGGTTGCATTGGTTTCATTGGTCTTGATGGCTCTCTCAATCAGGCAATTACAATCCGCACCTTCGTATCGAGGAACAACGAATTGTGGTTTCAGGCGGGCGGCGGCATTGTAGCCAAGAGCAACGACGAATACGAACTTCAAGAAGTCAACAACAAACTCGGCGCACTCAAAGCGGCGGTAATTATGGCAGAAAAAATCTAAACAATGGAAACTATCATCATCGACAATTACGATTCATTCACATACAACCTCGCCGGATACGTCGCCGAACTTGGCTACGGCGTGGACGTGATTAGGAACGACAAATTCCAAATCCAAGACATCGGCTATTATGACAAGATAATCCTTTCGCCGGGTCCCGGAATCCCATCGGAGGCGGGTCTCTTGAAACAGGTAATCAGCGAATACGCCCACAAGCGTCCCATCCTTGGCGTTTGCCTTGGACATCAGGCGATTGGCGAGGTGTTTGGCGCGACATTGCGCAATCTCACCAATGTCTATCACGGCGTAAGCACGCCCGCCAATCTTTTTGGCAATGATTATCTTTTCGACAACATTCCACACCGCATCGACGTCGGACGTTACCATTCGTGGGTGGTTGATACTCAGAACTTTCCCAACGACCTCGAAATCACCGCAATGAGCGACGACGGCTGCATTATGGGATTGAAACACAAGAAATACGATGTCCACGGCATCCAATTCCACCCCGAGAGCGTCCTGACGCCGGAGGGCAAACAAATCATCAAAAACTTCCTATCGAAATAATTATGAAACAGATACTTATGAAACTCACGGCGGGCGAAAAACTCACGCGCCGCGAGACCCAGGAAATCCTCGTGGGCATCACCGAACAGAAATACAGCAACGAACAGATTTCGGCGTTGCTTATGGCGTTGAATGTCAGGGGTATAACCACAGACGAACTCCTCGGATTCCGCGACGGCATTTTGCAGACCGGCACGCCTGTTGACCTCTCGCCATACAAGGTTCTCGACATCGTTGGCACGGGCGGCGACGGCAAAAACACCTTCAACATCTCCACTTGTTCGTGTTTTGTGGTTGCGGGCGCGGGCTATAAGGTTGCAAAGCACGGCAACTACGCATCTACCTCAGTATCAGGCGCGAGCAACGTCATTGAGGAACACGGAGTCAAGTTTACCGCCGACCGCGACCGACACATCCGCAACCTCGAAGAATGTGGTTTCACGTACTTGCACGCGCAGTTGTTTGCACACGCGATGAAGTTTGTGGGCCCCGTGAGGAAGATTTTGCAGGTGCCGACTTGCTTCAATTTGTTGGGACCGCTCGTGAATCCAAGCCGCCCGTCATACCAAATGCTCGGCACTGCCAATTTGGAACAGTTGAGACTCTATCATTCAATATGTCAGGAACTTGGCATTGGTTACACGATTGTTACAAGTCTTGATGGCTACGATGAAATTTCGTTGACGTCCGATTTCAAGGTTGCGTCCAATCAGTTGGACAAAATCTGTTCGCCCGCCGACTACGACCTTCCGAAGGTGAACTCTGCCGAACTTTACGGCGGCACCACCAAACAGGAGGCGGCAAAGATTTTCGACAGTGTTCTCGACGGCACATCCACCGAGGCGCAGAAAAACGTTGTACTCATCAACGCCGCCTTTGCCATCAAGAGCATCAACGCCGACAAGCCGACCACCGAATGTCTCGCCGAAGCCCGCGAATCTCTCGAAAGCCGCCGTGCCCTCGAAACATTCCGCAAGTTCGTGTCCCTCAATTCATAACAACAAAAATTCTTGCGATTTTTTGTAGGTTTTTTAACGAAAATTACCGTCAATTTATCCATCAATTACCAAAAATTTTTTGGGAATTGAAAAAGAAATTGACGACAATTGACGATAAAATTGACGGTAATTTTTGTTTAAAAGAAAAAAGGACACCGCAAGGTGTCCGCCCAAAATCACAAATTGACGTTTAATAAAAATGACGATTTTAGATAAAATTTGCGAAAACAAGCGTCAGGAATTGTCGTTGTTGAAACGGCAATTGACGTTGCCCGAAATACGCGACCGCGAACTTTTTGCGCGTCCTTGTTTCTCATTGAAACAGAGCCTTTTGGACTCCGCGACGGGCATCATTTCGGAGTTCAAACGCCGCTCGCCGTCCAAGGGCGACATACATCCGGGCGCAGAGCCGGAAGTTGTGGTTGCTGGATATGAA
>JAGCRY010000077.1 GCA_017964465.1 Bacteroidales bacterium
TATGAAGAACTTCTCGGAAAGCGTTGTGTGGACATTTTCCCGCCCCCTGTCCGTCAGCCGATTATCGACCTTGTAACGAGTTACGTGACGGGAAAGCGCAGTTTTGCTCGCGGCGGACACGACAAGGTGCGCCTGCCGATGCTCAAAAAAGACGGCTCGATTATTATGACCGAGGTGCTGTCGTCGTTCCTTCGCGATTCCAACGACCGCCCAATCGACTGCATTTCGATAATCCACGACATCAGCGAAAGCCTCCGCTATGAAAAACAGATTAGCGAGCAAAACAACGTGATGAACACCCTCATCAACAACCTGCCAGCAAATGTCTATCTCAAAGACAAAAACCTGAAATACAAGATGGCAAACCAAAAATTTGCCAATTTGCTCGGTTTTGATTCAGTGGACAAAATAATTGACAAAAGCGATGCTGACTTAGGTGTTTTGGCGAGCGAAGAATTCGAGTCTATTGACCGCCACATTCTCGAAACCGAAACACCGCAGTTCAATGTTGAAAGGAAGGAAGTTGGTCAAAACGGAAATGTTGAATGGTCGTCAACCACGAAACTTTTCTACAGAAACAGCGAAGGTCAGGTAGCGGGTGTGATAGGTGTTGTCCGCGACATTACGCAGCAAAAAAACTACGAGCAGACCATCCTCGAACGCACAAGGCAGTTTGAAAACACAATCAACACCCTCACCGACGTATATGTCAAGACCGACACTGCGGGAAAAATTGTAGAGGTAAGTCCTTCAGTATGTGCGCTTTACGGCTGCAAGCACAAAACAGAAGTCATTGGCAAGAACTTCTTTGAGACATTGTGCCAGATTGATTACGACTACCACATGTTTGTCAACCAGATAAAAAGTTTGGGCAGAATCAACGGATTCTCCAACAAACTCGTCAATCTTTTGGGACAAGAAAAATATGTGGAGTCCAACCTTGTTACATGGGTTGACAGCGAGAACGTAATCGCCGGTTTTGAGGGCATCATACACGACGTCACGGAACGAGTGGTTCGTGAAAAGACCATCGAATCACAGAAACGCACCATCGAACTTGCGCACCAGGCTACATTGGAAAGCATCAACGCCGCCAAGCATACGCAGTCTGCCATGATGCCTTTCGAGAGCATTTCACAACTTTTCAACAGCGGTTTTGTAATCTACCTGCCGAAAGAGATAGTAGGAGGCGACTTCTTCTACGCTGTCGAAAAAGAAGGCAAGACTATAGCCACCGTTGGCGACTGTACGGGTCATGGCGTGTCGGGTGCGCTTATCAGCACGATGTCGATGTCGTTCCTGAGCAACGTCATCAGCGAACTCTCCGGCAACGAATTGACCTCCGAAAACATCCTTGAAGTATTGCGCACCAAGGTGATTAAGACCATGGGTGGCGACAGCAAAGAAGGTTTTGATATTAGCCTTATCGTGGTTGACAAGGCCAAAAAGCAATTGCAGTTTTCGGGTGCTTTCAATTCTCTGTATTTTGTTCGCAATGGCGTACTTATTGAGTATCAGGCAGACAAGTGTCCGATTGGACGTTATCCCAAGTGGCTCAACTTCCAGCGCAACACCATCGACTACGAGGACGGCGACGAACTATTTATGTTGTCAGATGGCTTCTGCGACCAGTTTGGCGGTCCGGACAATCGTCGTTTCGGTTCGGCGAGGATACGCGAATTGCTTGCTTCTGTGTCGTCTCTCAGCACCGCAGAACAGAAGGAAAAAATCGAAACTATCTTCGAGGATTGGAAGGCTCATCAACCGCTCGGTCAGATGGACGATGTAACCGTAATGGGTATAAAACTTTAAGTGGCAATTAATGCCAAAGAGGAGATTTTGATATGACACAATTTGTTTCAGACGGCAAGAGCCAAGAATATGTTTTGGTGGTGAAAGACAGGAAATTCCCGTGGTGGATACTTCTGTTTTTGTTGCCATTGTTGTTGCTGATTCCGATTAAGAGGTCGGTACATGTGCAGGTTTTGGACAATGTGGGACAGCCGGCGGCTCAGCAAAATTGTGGTTTTCATTATCTCGATGTCTCCACTTTTGGCAGCAAAACCCCTGTGGATTTGTCACTTACAACCGACAATGCAGCCAAATTCGACGTTGAAGGCATCAGCCAGCCGTTGTGGTACGTGCTTTTTGGCGGGTCGGTGGATTCGGCTTTTGTCAATTCCCAAAAAGAATGTCAGGCGGTGCATTTTGGCGACAAGTTCAAGAATTATCCCGAAGATGATTACAGAATTGTGCGAATGAGCGGCGGTTTGGCCGACAAAACTGTCAAGGTAATCGACGCCGAAACCAAAGAGCCGTTGCCAGATGCCGAAGTGAAATACTTGGACAAGGTATTGACTACCGACAATCAAGGTTTTGTGTCGTTGCAGTTGGATTTGTGCAATGAACTCACAATCACAGCTTCCAAAAAAGGCTACGTAAGCGGCAATTTCAAAGGCAAGGTTGCCGATATTAACGACAATGTGATAACCATTCCGCTCAGCAAAATCAGTTATGACAAGGTTGTAAAGGTGATTGATGCCGAAACCCAGAAACCCATTCCGGGTGCCAAGGTGAAATTCAATGGCAAGGATTACACCACGGACAACAATGGTCAGGTAAAAATAAAAATTAGTGATGGAGAATCAATTGATTTAGAAGCGTCTAAGACGGGTTATATAACTGAAAAATTGAAGACCACAATTGATGAGGTGGGCGAAACCATTGTGATTCCGCTGAAAAAAGACGTTGAGACCAAAACCATAAAGGTAATTGATGCCGACACTAAAAAGCCATTGCCGGGCGCGATTGTCAAGCACAACGGCAAAAATTACACGGCGGACGCCAACGGCATTGTTACAATCACGATTCCGAAAAACAGTAATGTGAACCTCGAAGCCTCTAAGGAAGGCTACAACAATGCCACGGTCAACCGCAAAGTCTCTGAGCCAGTGCTCGAAGTGCCGTTGAAGAAAAAACAACAGGACAACATCAGCGACCTTAAAGGCAAGACCGGCGAACTGAAAATCAATCTCCAATGGTACTGCCACGCCGATTTGGACATGCAGATAATTGACCCCTGCGGCAATACGCTCTCGGTGGAGAAAAACCGCACCAATTGTCGCGGCGGCAGCGGCGTGTTCGACCTTGACGCCAACGTTACCTACACCGACCGCAACGGCAATTATATGCCCAACGGTCAGCATCACGTCAACAACCCGCAGGAAAATGCATATTGGAGCAAGGCAACCAAGGGCGTTTACACAATCCGTGTAATCCGTTATCACTCTCACGACGTTGCCCGCACCGCTCCCGTAAAATTCAACGTAACAGTTGTAGATTTAGGCACGCGCCACGAGTTCCCCGGTACCGTAAAATCCCAACGCGACAGTGTTTACACGTTTAAGTATGAGGTGAAATAAGGTAGGGGATGTAAAATAGTGCGTTTTGAAAGTCTGATTTTTGTAAAATAGTGCGTTTTTGCCGATGAGGAGCATAACGGATTGCATATTGCTATACGGCCGGTGTATGCGTGGGGGGCAGATTTTGCACAAATCCAAACATAAAACAGCCAAAATCCTGCACAAATCCAAACATAAATTGGCGGAATTTTGTAACAAATCCAAACATAAGGGATCAAAATTGCATTGGATTGTTGTAGAAATTCAATCACGAATTGGTTGGTAGAGACGCACGGCCGTGCGTCTCTACGCGATGTGTGCGGAATGATAATATATTATTTGTTTGTTCAAAAATTATTTGTACATTTGCGGTGAGAACTTAGATGGTCGCATAGGAGCGGGGGATGGGCGTAAGCCATAACAGATTGCGGGTTCGAATCCCGCCTAAGTTCCTAAATGGTTGTTTATTGAAAGAAATTGTAATGAACAATAAAGGGAATAAAACCACTCGGGCTGAGACCTTAGATTCGGATTCTTTATTGTTCATTTTTCAACAATTTCTGCCTTTTCTGCCGCCGCCTTTTCTTCCTCAATATCTTCCTCGGTCTTCGGGAAATACCGCTTTTGGAAAATTAGTATCAACGCCACGCCGACTGTTACCGCAGAATCGGCGATGTTGAATATTGGGGAGAAGAATGTGAAATGATTGCCGCCGACGAAGGGCATCCAATCGGGCCAATTGGCGTCTATGATTGGGAAATAGAGCATATCAACTACCTTGCCTTGCAGGAATGGTGCGTAACCGCCCATCGCGGGCATAAATTCGGCGACAGAATTGGCGGAATAGCCTGACTGCGAGAACACCATGCCGTAAAACATACAGTCGATCATATTGCCAATTGCGCCGGCGAGAATCATCGACATACAGGTGATGAAGCCTTTGTGAGGTTTGCGGTTTTTGACAGCCCACAGTATATAATAAATCATTCCTGCGATCGCTATGATGCGGAATATCGAGAGGGCAATCTTGCCGCCGTTGCCGGGCAACGCCCAACCGAAGGCCATGCCGGGGTTTTCGGTGAAGAGTAGTTGGGCTTGCTTGATGCCGAAGTCCCAATTGATGTAACTACTTTCGCCTAAAAACATGTGGGTTTTCACCCAAATTTTTACAACTTGGTCTATCACGATAATCGCGGCGACGACCAATGCCGAGCGTTTTAGTATAGGATTCATATAATTTGAAGTCGTTTTGTGTCCGGCTGCAAAGTTAATAATAATTTTTGGTATTGATGGCAAATCCTATCGTTTTTCGTTTAGGCTGTTTTTGGTTGACACGTCCAACGTCGCGTGCGGCACAATGCGCAGGCGTGCGGCGGGTATGAGTTTGCCGGTGATGCGGTCGATGCCGTAGGTCTTGTTTTCTATGCGTATGAGGGCGTTGCGGAGGTTGCGGATGTATTTTTCCATACGACCCGCCATTATCGAGATGCTCTCCTGACTGAGGTTCTCTTGGGCGTTCTCTTGGTCGGCGGTGTTGTCGATGAGGCTGCCGTCGCGGTTGCGTAGTTGCTCGGAATAGTCGTCGTATGACTTTTGTGCCTGTTCGAGTTTTTCGAGTATCAACTTTTTGAACTCTTCAAGTTCTTCGTCGGTGTAGCGTGTCTTTTCTTCTGACATTTTAGTTTAAGTTTGTATTGTTGTTGCAAAAAATAACAGCCGTCAGACGCTCCTGTCGGGCGTTTGGCGGCTGATACATTCATTAGGTTTAGATTTTTGTGATTCTTATTTGAGCCTTCACGTTTTCATCGATGTCGGTCTCCGTAACCCCTTCGCCTGAGAGGGTGGGGGAGGGCAGGAGCGACTGAGTGAGGGTCTGCGAACAGATGTAGTCGCCAAAATTAGCGATTGCGCCCTTGATTGCGTCGGGGGTGGTGATTTCCACCGTTATCTTGTCCGTGACGTCAAATCCGGCGTCTTTTCGCATGTTTTGGATGCGGTTGATGAGTTCGCGGGCGTAGCCTTCGTCGATGAGGCTTTGGGTGAGGTTGATGTCGAGAGCAACTGTTATCTTGCCCTCGTTTGCAACCAAGCGTCCGGGGATGTCCTCGCTCGTGATTTCTGTCTCGGATGTGAGGACGTTTACAATTGTATTGTTGTCAATTGTAATCGACATATTTCCATTTTTCTCGAACTCCTGAATCTCCTCTTGTGTGAGTGATGCGAGCCTTGCTGCCACCGCCTTCATATTCTTGCCCAACTTTTTGCCAAGCACCTTGAAGTCGGCTTTCACCTTCTTGGTGAGGATGCCGGCGGTCTCGTGGAGGTATTCAAGTTCCTTGACGTTTACCTCGTTGAGAATCAGTTTTTTGACAGCCTCCAATTGAAGTTCCATTTGAGCATCCAAAATCGGGATTTGGATTTTTTGGAGGGGCTGACGGACTTTCAATGAAGCCTTTCTTCTGAGCGCCAATACCATCGAACTTACCTTCTGCGCGAGGTTCATCCTTTCTTCGAGGTCGGTGTTGATTGCCGATGCGTCGTACTGCGGATAATTGGCGATGTGTACAGATGTAACGCAACGTTCTGTTACATTGTTCAAATCCCTAAACAACTTGTCGGCGTAGAACGGCGCGATAGGAGCCATCAGTTGAGCCACTTTTTCGAGGCAGGTGTAGAGGGTTTGGTATGCCGAGAGTTTGTCGTCGGTCATTCCGCCGCCCCAAAAACGTTTGCGGTTCAAGCGGACGTACCAATTGGAGAGGTCTTCGGTCACAAAATCCTGAATCATCCTGCCCGCCCTTGTCATATCGAAGGCTGCGAAACTCTCGTCAACGTTCTTGATGAGGCTGTTGAGGAGCGAGAGTATCCAACGGTCGATTTCCGGGCGTTTTTCCAATGCGATGTCCGGCTCGCTGTACGTAAAGCCGTCAACATTTGCATAAAGCGCAAAGAATGAGTATGTATTATAAAGTGTGCCAAAGAATTTGCGGCGGATTTCGTCGACGCCCTCGGGGTCAAATTTGAGGTTTTCCCACGGCGAGGCGTTTGTGAGCATATACCAACGCACGGGGTCTGCGCCAAACTTCTCAACTGTCGTGAACGGGTCAACGGCGTTGCCCTTAGACTTCGACATCTTCTCGCCCTTGCTGTCCAAAACAAGGCCGTTGGAGACTACATTCTTGAAGCAAACTTGGTCAAACACCATCGTCGCGATTGCGTGCAATGTGAAGAACCAACCGCGTGTTTGGTCAACGCCCTCGGCGATGAAGTCGGCGGGATAGGTCTTGTCGAAAAGTTCCTTGTTTTCAAAGGGATAGTGCAACTGTGCGTATGGCATTGCGCCGCTGTCAAACCAAACGTCCACCAAATCGGGTTCGCGGTACATCGGTTGTCCCGATTTTGATACCAACACCACTTGGTCGATGTAGGGCTTGTGCGGGTCGATGCGGTCGTAGTTTTCCTTGCTGTAATCGCCAACCACAAAATCCTTGTACGGATTTTCCTTCATAAAGCCTTTGGCGATGGATTCGTTGATGCCGGTAATCAACTCCTCGAAAGAGCCGATGCAGACTTCCTCGCTGCCGTCTTTTGTGCGCCAAATCGGGAGCGGTGTGCCCCAATAGCGCGAGCGCGAGAGGTTCCAATCGATGAGGTTTTCGAGCCACTGACCAAAACGTCCCGAACCCGTTGTCGGTGGCTGCCAATTGATGGTCTTGTTGAGGGCAATCATACGCTCCTTTACGGCGGTTGTCTTGATGAACCAACTGTCTAACGGATAGTAGATTATGGGCAGGTTGGTGCGCCAACAGTGGGGGTAGTTGTGGGTTGACTTTTCGGAGCGGAAGAGTTTGCCTTCTTTTTTGAGTTTCACGACAATATCAACGTCCACATCTGTCTCGCCGGTCTTGTCGTATGCTTTCTTGACAAATTTGCCCGAAAATTCGCCCAAGCCGTCCACCAATTTGCCTTGCTTGTCAACAAGCAACAGCGAACCGATGCCCGCCAATTTTGCAACCTTGAAGTCGTCGGCACCAAATGCGGGCGCGATGTGTACGATGCCCGTACCGTCGGTGGTGGTAACGTAGTCGCCGGGGATTACGCGGAATGCGTCGCCGTCGGTGGGTTGTATGTAGGGCAACAACTGTTCGTAGCGGATGCCTACCAAGTCGGTGCCAACGTATTCTTTTACAATGTGATAGGGTACGTCTTTTGAACCTTCTTTCCAAGCGTCGAAGTCGCCGTCTTGGTTTTTCTCGTTGAAGTAACTACCCACCAAATCCTTCGCCATAACGATGCTGATTCTCGCACCGGTGAAGGGGTTGATGGTCTTCAATTTGACGTACTGAATCTTGGGACCCACGCACAATGCTGTGTTTGAGAACAATGTCCACGGCGTTGTGGTCCAAGCCATAAACCTAACGTCCTCGTCCTCAGAGTCAAACACTTTTTGGCTCTCGGCGGTGTGGTTGTTGATGGCCTTGAAAAGCACTGTCGCCATTGTGTCCTTGACGTCCCTGTAACAGCCGGGCATATTCAACTCGTGGCTACTCAGACCCGTACCTGCGGCGGGGGAGTAAGGCTGCACGGTGTAGCCCTTGTAGAGGAGGCCTTTGTTGTAGAGTTGTTTCAAAAGCCACCACAATGTCTCGATGTAATCGCTTGTGTATGTGATATATGGATGCTCCATATCGACCCAATAGCCGATTTTTTCGGTGATGTCCTGCCACTCTTCGGTAAACTGCATCACAGCCTTGCGGCACGCCTTGTTGTAGTCTTCTACGGAGATTGTCTTGCCGATGTTTTCCTTGATGATACCGAGGGCTTTTTCCACGCCGAGTTCCACTGGCAGGCCGTGAGTGTCCCAACCGGCTTTCCTATTTACGAGGAAGCCTTTTGCGGTCTTGTACCTGAGCACGGAGTCCTTGATGGTACGTGCGAGTACGTGGTGAATGCCCGGACGACCGTTTGCAGACGGCGGTCCTTCGTAGAAAATGAATGCGGGTGCGCCCTCCCTTGTTTTGAGGCTCTGCCCGAAAGTATCTTCGTCCTGCCA
>JAGCRY010000078.1 GCA_017964465.1 Bacteroidales bacterium
CAGGCTTTTCTCTATATCAATTTTTGCATTAAAAATAAAATAAACAGTAACAAAAGATGCAAATGAAACACTTAAAGTTGTTATTTCTCATCATAATTCTTACCTTCTCAGTATCTGTTGTCGCACAGGCGCAGGTATCGTATGGTTATGACGATGCTGGGAAACCGCACAAGCAAAACCATCACGCTGAAAACGACTTAGTTGCTCAAATCCGAAAGCAATATGCACTTTTGGATAGTATGTCGTACAAAAATCTTTTGATTGAAACATACAAACAGATGCAATATGACCGAATGAATATCCTCATAAACGGAAGCGACAACGAGGTTGTACGCCTATTATGCTTTGGGTACGAAGATGAAGATTCAGTAGAAATCCACAATGCAGCGGCATTATTTAAACAGTTTGCAAGAGTTGACACTGCATATTATGACAATCTGATAGAGCAATTTGTTGAAAAAGTTAATCGACCAAATCCATATTATGTCCTGAAACTGGAAGTGTCAAATGGAGAAGTCAATATTGACACTTCCGAACTAAAGTTTGATTTGATGTGGATTGACGAAGGAAGAGGTGCAAGTATTATTGTTGAGCCAGGACAAATCAATTATTATGACTGTTTTTTCCCTGCGCAAATGTCAAGCAAAAGAATAAAAAAGGGTATGCGTGCTGTTTTAAAAGAAAAACCTGATTATTTTTTGTCTTCCAACAAAATACCCGGCTTAATTTATGTTTCAAGAAATACTATATTCGTATATTGTCTCTTTGATATGAAGAAATACGAACTGAGCTACTATGTGAGCCAAAAATATAGGGGATGAAATGAAAACAATAAGTCATAACATCAAATACATCAACCAATAAAATAAGGCGCAGCCCAACAAATTGGTACTGCGCCATGATAAGTAAATGTTTAACCTAAAAAAAATCTTTACCTTGCGTCGATAATCTTGCCGAAGTCGTCGGCTTTGAGCGATGCGCCGCCGATGAGACCGCCGTCCACGTCCTTCTTGGCGAAGATTTCTGCGGCGTTGGAAGCCTTGCAACTACCGCCGTAGAGGATTGTGGTGTCGTCGGCAATAGCCTGACCAAAATTGTCGGCGATAGCCTTGCGAATCATCGCGTGGATTTCCTGAGCCTGGTCGGGAGTAGCGGTGAGACCTGTGCCGATAGCCCATACGGGTTCGTAGGCGATGATGATGTGCTTAAACTCGTCGGCGGTCAAAGTGAACACGGTGTCAACGAGTTGAGCCTTGATTACATTGTTGTAGAGGTTGGCGCCTGCTTCGCGCTGTTCCTTGGTTTCGCCGATGCAGAAGATTACGTCGAGGCCTTCAGCGAGGGCGAGTTTGATTTTTTTGAGGAGGATTTCGCTGTTCTCCTTGAAATACTGACGACGCTCGGAGTGTCCGAGGATGACGGCCTTAACGCCGATGCCTTTGAGCATCGAAGCCGAAACTTCGCCGGTGTAGGCACCATTGGTGGTGGCTGCGCAGTCCTGAGCGGCGAGGATTACCTTGTTGGGGTTGATGGCCGCTGCTACGGATGCCAAGTGCGTGAAAGGCGGAGCGATTACAATCTCCTTGCCAGCGGGCAAGTTTTTCTGCTCTGCATACGCGCTGATTTTCTTTGCCAATTCTACACCATCGGCAACAGATGTATTCATCTTCCAGTTGCCTGCTACGATAAGTTTTCTCATTGCTTTTAATTAATTATGATTTGTTGATTTACGATTTACGATTTGTTGATTTCCTCTCTCCTCCTACTTGTACTTGAAGTTGAGTTCTTCGAGCGACTTGTAGTAAGCCTCTTTTTCGGCTATCTCGCGGGCGAGGTCGCCTTCGGAGAGTTGACGATGTTCTACTTCGGTCTCCACGATTGAAAGTCCTTCTTTCATTGAAGCGTCTTCGAGTTTGCCCTGGTGAGCGTCGAGTTTTTTCATACGACGTTCCTGTTGTTTGAGTTCTTGAAGTTTCGCCTTGTATTCGGTATATTCTTCCTGTTGCTTGTCGAAAATATTGATGCGCTCCTTGTAACCGTCAATCTTGGTCTTGTAGTCGCCGACGATATGCTCGCACTTGTCCAAAGTCTCAAAACTCAATGCGGAGGCATATTTTTCCTTGATTTCGCCGAAATTGTCGAGAAGTTTTTCCTTGTCGTATGAAACGCCCACCTTCTCATATTGCTCGTGGAATGTGCTGAAAATTGCATCGTTGCACCACGCAGTGAGACGGCGGATTTCGCTCTGCGCCTTGAATTTGTTTTGCCGTGCCGTTGCAATGGCGTGGTTTACTTTCATTTCGAGCGACATATCGGGACTGTTGCCCTTGTCGAAACCATCTTGAATGTTCTTGTCCATCATCTTGCCGATGATGAAGGTGAGTAGTATCAGCACGAGGCCGCCACCCGACGTCAATAATCCCAAAAACCAGTGTCCCGCAAACAAGCCAATAAGACCGCCTACAAGTGCAATGACACCCAATATGTACAGAATTTTTTTCATAATGACACGTTTAATTTTAATTGCCAATTATTTGTCTTTGCAAAAGTAAGTATTTTTTTCAGAATGACACAAAGTTTTTTTGGAGTTTTTTTTGAGAATTTTGCAATCAGCGTTTTTTTGCATAATTTTGCAACATTTTTAAGCCAATATTGTTAATATTTGCAACGATATGCAAGACCAGAAAAACCAACTCAAAGACAGAGGGATATGCGTTGTGATTCCCGTCTATAACAACGAAAAGAGCATCCGCGACGTGGTGATGCGCAGCCTCGCTCAATGCGACGACGTAATCGTTGTCAACGACGGCAGCACCGACACCACCGGCGAAATCCTCCGCTCCATCGACCACATCACAATCGTGGAATACCCCGACCACCGCAACAAGGGCAAGGGGCACGCGCTCAGATGCGGTTTCAGGAAGGCGATGGAACTCGGTTTCCAATACGCCATCACCCTCGACGGCGACGGTCAGCATTATCCCGAGGACATCCATCGTTTCCTGGAAGCCAACACGGAGCATCCTGGCTCCATCATCGTGGGCAAGCGCAAAGACCTCCAAAACGCAAGCCGCAGCAAGGGAAGTTCGTTTGCCAACAAATTTGCAAATTTCTGGTTTATGGTGCAGACCCTCACCAAATTGGACGACACGCAGTCGGGATACAGGCTCTATCCGCTCCACAAACTTTATGGATTGTCCTTGATATCAGCGCGTTACGAGGCAGAATTGGAACTCCTTGTATTGCCGCGATGGCACGGCGTCAAGATTTTCACCACGGAGGTCAATGTTTATTATCCACCGCAGGAAGAGCGCGTGAGCCACTTCCGCCCCGCCGCCGACTTCACGAGGATTAGCGTGCTCAATACAATATTGTGCATATTGGCAATTGTATATGCACTGCCGCTCGCAATATTGAGGGGGATTTGGCGGCTGTTCCGAAAAAACTAATTTTGGTCTAATAAAAAATAATATATAATTTTGCAATGATTTTTTAGGGATTGAATCCCAATGAATACGTAATTAATAATCAATTGCAAACTATGAAAAAAATCCTGATGTTGATGGTGGCGTTGATGACGATGGCGACGCTCACAGTCAATGCGCAAAACAACTCAACCGAATTTGAGATTACCAAGACAGTCTCCGCCAAACTCCAACTGGAAGACAATATGGTTGTAAAGAACGCCACAAAACTGTTCATCGACAAAATAACCGTAATATACAAAGGTGAAGAAATTGCATCCGCACAATATCTCTACAAAGGCGACGACAAAAGCCTGAAAAAATACGAAGACAACGCACTCGCGCAGTTTCGCGGCGAGGAACTCACAGTGAAAATCGTTTGCAAAGAGGCCGCCGAAGCGGGCGTTGCCCTCGACGCCTTATATGAAGAAGATGACGACGATTTGATAATCAAAATAATTGTCCCCAAAAAGAAAAAATAACAATGAGCAACCGTGCTGTTATAACTGGTGCTGGCATTTGGTCGTGTTTGGGCAATGACCTCGATACTGTATGCCGCTCTCTCTACGACGGCAAATCGGGCATTGGTCTCAGCCCCGAAAGGCTCCAATACGGATACCAGTCGGGACTTTTGGGCATTGTGGAACAGCCCGTAATCACCAAACAGATGCTCGACCGTCATACCCGCGTAGGTATGCCGGAACACACACAGTATGCATATATGGCTGCACGTCAGGCTTTTGCACAAGCAAATATAGACAACGACTACCTCGCCCAAAACGAATGTGGCTGCATTTTTGGCAGCGATTCGTCAGCCAAACCCGTCATCGAAACCTACAAGACGATGGAGGCGGAACACGACACGGCGATGCTCGGATACGGTATGGTGTTTCAATCGATGAACTCCACCGTAACGATGAACCTCAGCACGATTTTTCACTTGCGCGGCATCAATTTCACCGTAAGCGCGGCGTGTGCAAGTGGCAGTCATTCAATAGGGTTGGGCTATATGATGATACGACAGGGATTGCAGGACATAGTGCTGTGCGGCGGCGCACAGGAGACCAACCAATATTCTGTGGCATCATTTGACGCGCTCGGCGTATTTTCGGCAAGGATGGACGAGCCGCAGAAGGCGAGCCGACCATTTGACCGCGACAGGGACGGCCTCGTGCCATCGGGCGGCGCGGCGGCTATCGTTTTGGAAGAATACGAACACGCCATCAATCGTGGCGCAAAAATATTGGCGGAAGTCGTGGGCTACGGTTTTTCGGGCAACGGCGCAGAAATCTCCAAGCCAAGCGACCAAGGATGCGTAGTAGCAATGTCGAGGGCATTGAAAGATGCGCAACTTAATCCCGCCGACATCGACTACATCAACGCCCACGCCACATCAACGCCGCAGGGCGATATGTATGAGGCAATGGCAATAGACCAACTTTTTGGTGGCTGCAAAACACTCGTAAGTTCCACAAAATCAATGACGGGGCACGAATGTTGGATGGCGGGCGCAAGCGAAATTGTATATTCTTTGTTGATGATGCAACACAATTTCGTAGCCCCAAACATCAACCTCGAAAACCCCGACGAATATTCCGCAAAAATCAATCTGACCGCGCAAACTGTTGAAACAAAGGTAGATACAGTATTGAGCAACTCATTCGGATTTGGCGGCACAAACTCTGCATTGGTAATTAAAAAAATATAAGAAAATGACACGGACAGAAATCGAACAAATAGTAAAAGAATTTCTCATCGAGGAACTCGAAATAGAACCCGAAAAAATCACTATGGAAGGTCGTATGAAAGAAGATATTGGCATCGACAGCCTTGATATGGTGGACGTTGCAGTGATTGTAGATAAAAAATTCGGCTTCAAAATCCAACCCGATGAGATGAAAAACACCGTTACTCTCAACGACTTTTGCAACTACATCGAACAAAAAATAGCCAAATAAGCGCAACCGGCTCACAACAAAATATTTGTTAGTAAAGTAATTTTGTGTAATTTTGCGCCGAAAGACAAGCGCGGCGACGTGCCAATTTTATGACAAAACATTTGACAATGACAAAAGAAACAATCATAGATACCGTCAGGCAATTTCTCAGCGAGGAATTTGAAATAGACGCCAACAAGATTACGATGGATGCCAAGATGAAGGAAGACCTCGGCATCGACAGTCTTGATGTGGCGGACATTGTGGTAATCGTTGAAGAAAAATTCGGATTCCTAATCAAAGTCGAAGAAATGGCTGGCATAGTTACCATCAACGACTTTTGCACTTTTATTGAACAGAAAACATCAAAATAAAAATGGAAAACCTTATTGCAGAACTCAAAGAGAGGATCATAGAATCCCTCAACCTCGAAGAAGTAAAACCTGAGGACATCGCAACCGACGACCCGCTCTTCGGCAGCGGCCTCGGCCTCGATTCGATAGACGCGCTCGAACTCATCGTGATGATGGAAAAACACTACGGCATCAAACTCGCCGACGCTTCGGAAGGCAAGGCGATTTTCCAATCAATCGGCACAATGGCTGACTACATCGCCAAAAACCGCACTAAATAATAAAGCCCACCACCAATGCGCAAACCAATTGTCATAACCGGCTGCGGAATGATTGCGGCATCTAAAATCTCCAAAATCAAACATCTTGATTTTGAGGGTTTCCCGTTTCCTGTCGGTGAAGTGGACATTACAAACGAAGATCTCAAAAAACAATTGGGCATACCCACAAATACAGACGTGGGGCGCACCACATTGCTCGGCATTTATGCACTGCAACAAGCCACCAACCAAGCCAAAATTTCAGCAACCACCCCCGGCAAAAAATTCCTCATTTCAGGCACTACCGCCGGCGAAATGGATTTGACCGAAAAATATTGGCAAGATATTGAAAATCACACCGATATACTTCTAAGACACGACTGCGGCAGTTGCACTGAAAATATTGCGCAGCATTTTGGCTTTATAGACCAATGTACCACAATATCCACAGCCTGTTCTTCGGGAGCAAACGCAATTCTTGAAGGTGCGGAACTCTTGGAGGCTGGCGAGGCAGACATCGTGTTTGCAGGCGGCGCGGAGGCGTTGACCAAATTTCATTTGTCGGGTTTTGCATCGCTGATGATATTGGACAGGGAAGTTTGCAGACCGTTTGCAGCCGACCGCGCCGGACTCAACCTCGGCGAAGGTGCGGCATTTTTGGCAATGGAGACCGAGGAACACGCCAAGGCTCGCGGCGCAAAGATTTTGTGCTATTTTGCGGGCGGCGGCAATGCTTGCGACGCCTTCCATCAGACGGCATCATCGCCCAACGGCGAAGGCGCATATCTTGCTATGACGCAAGCACTTGCAGACGCCAACATCTCAGCCATAGACATTCAATACGTCAATGCACACGGCACAGGCACTATCAACAACGACGAAAGCGAAATGGCGGCTTTGCGCAGGATTTTTGGCGACAATTTGCCAAAAGTGGAAAGCACCAAATCCATCACAGGACACACCACAAGCGCGGCGGGCGCAATAGAGGCTGTCATCTGCATCAAAAAAATGAAAGAAAATCCTGATTACAAATACGTGATGGACAATTCGTTTGGTTTTGGCGGCAACGACACCTCAATAATTTTCTCGTCGCCTTTGGAGTGCGGGCGTCCCCGCCCGCCAAAAAATATGACGGCAAGCAAGGATGCTTGCACTCCAACAATCGCCGCACGATGCGAAATAACATCGGAAGACGACATCGCCGAAATCAAAAATTACCTCAAACCCGCCGAAACCCGCCGTATGGGAAAAATATTGAAAAGTTCGCTCCTCACTTCGCTCAAAGCGTTGAAAATGAGCGGCATCGACGTTCCTGACGCAATCATTACGGCTACATCGCTCGGCTGTTGGGAAAATTCGGAAAAAATACTCGACGACCTCCCCGCACCCAAGCCGACTCTTTTTATGCAAAGCACACACAATACTATAAGTTCCAATATTGCCATTTACCTCAAATGCCACGGCTACAATATCACTTATACACAAGTAGATACGGCGTTTGACAGAGCGATGCGCAAGGCTGAACTCCTCATCAAATCCGGCAAGGCAAATACCGTGCTCGTGGGACTTCACGAGGAAAACACGCCCAAATACTGCGAATTGATGCTCAAAAACGGCAAAAAAATTAAACCGCTACAATCATTATCAATAGTCTTAAAGAAAAAATAATAACGCTATGAAACAAAAAATCCTTAACCTCCTGGAAGACAATCTCCCTACTGTTGACTGGTCGTCCGACTTCCTGTTCAGCGAGATGGATTCGCTTGCAGTAACCACTGTATTGGCGATTTTGTCGGATGAGTTCAAGATTCAACTCGACTCCGAAGACGCTACGCCAAAGAATTTTATGACAATTGACAGCCTTGTAAATCTCGTGGAATCCAAACTGAAAGCAAAATGAAATTAGAGGATTATCTGAAACGCGACGCCGAACTCTACCCCAACAAGACGGCTATCGTACACGACAACAAGTCGCTCACATTCAGCGAATTGTGGCAACAAACACTGACTGCGGCAGAATCCTTGCCCAAGGGCGAAAAGGTAGTATTTCGCGCCACACAGGACATCGATTTTGTGATTAAATATATGGCATTGCACCTAAACGGCTCGGTGGCAATCCCCGTGGAAAAAGACCTCCCCGAAGACAGCCTGCAAGACATCGTTGAGTTTCTAAAACCCTGCAATCCTGCACAAGATATTGCCGACATTCTGTTTACAACCGGCTCGTCGGGCAAGCGCAAAGGCGTAATGCTCAGTCATCGCGCAATCATCGGCAACGGTCTCAATGTAACTGAGGCTCAGGGTTTTGACCACGATTCGGCGTTCATAATAACAGGCCCGATGAGCCACATCGCAAGCCTTTCAAAAATTGCACCCGTACTCATCAACGGCGCCACGCTCATTATGACCGAGGGAATGAAAAACATCAACGGCTTCTTTGAAGCGATGGAATTGCCGTACAAAAAATTCTCCACATTCCTCGTGCCGAGCGCGATACGTATCTTGCTGCAATTCAGCGGTGAACGTCTCAAAAAATACGCCGACAAAATAGACTTCATAGAGACCGGCGCGGCAGCAATATCAGCCGCCGACATCCAAAAACTCTGCGAAACCCTGCCGCACAGCCGCCTTTACAATTCATACGCATCCACCGAAAGCGGACTGATTGCCACCTACAATTTCAACGACGGCAAATGTCTCGAAGGTTGCTGTGGCAAGACCACGAGCCGCACAAAAATCATCATCACCGCCGACGGCCTCATCGCTTGTCAGGGCGACACGATAATGAGCGGATATGCTTGCGACGAAGCCCTCACAGCCCAAGTGATGCGCGACAACACCATCTACACCTCCGACTACGGACATATCGACGAAAACGGAATGTTGCGCCTTGCCGGTCGCGCCGACGACATCATCAATACCGGCGGTTTCAAGGTGAATCCCACTGAAATAGAGGGTGTTGCGCTTGCGATGCCGCAAATAGCCGACTGCATCTGCGTAGCCGCGCCTCATCCCGTGCTCGGCACAGCCCTCAAATTGGTTTATGTCCCCAAAACGGAAGTTACCAAAAAGGAAATCGCAATGTATTTCAAGGGCAAGGTTGAGAGTTTCAAAGTGCCGTTCTACTACGAACAGGCGGAGAAAATCCAACGCACTTTCAACGGCAAACTCGACCGCAAATTCTACAAGAATGCCTAAGTTTTTTAGTCAGAAATCGGCGTTGCTGTAATCTTCAAAATCTGTCGTGTGGTAGGCGTTACGCGGTAATGATTGCCAGCGCGGATGCCTATCACCCACAGGATTTTGCCGCCACAGCGCAGGATTTCCACTTTGTTTTTGTCGCCGAGGCTAAGTTTTTGGTCGATGAAGAGGTCGGATAGTTTTTTATGGCAACTACTGCCAAACGGCACAAAACTGTCGCCCCTCTCCCACCCCGTTACAGTCATCGGGAAACACAACTTATCCATATCAAAATACGCCGTCTTTGGGTCGCGCTCTGGCGTAAATTCGTCACAGACAATCAATTCCATCTTCAGATGCCACGAATGTGTATCCAACCTCCCGGCATCCACATCCGACCGCCTGAACACAACCGGTGCCCTGCCACTGTCGGCTTTTACATCATTTAGATTGCTAATAATCAACGTATTGCGATCCTTAACAAGGCGGTGTGTGTTGCTATAAAAAATCTTGCCGCTCTCGCCGGTCAAATGTCTGAAAACCTCACGGCACTGCATCTTGCCAAATCCGTAACGGTTCAATATTTCGTACAACAGACATTCAGACTCCACATAACCTATGATGCCCGGAATGTCAACAACGATTGCGCCGTTATTTTCCGAAATCACCGAGGCGGCGGCATTATCTATCGCATTGTCATACACGCGCTTAGCCATACCGAGATAGCCGATGCTTTCGGTGATTGACTGACGGGCGTTTTCACTGATTTCGTCGATTATGGGCAACACAATATTGCGGATTTTGTTGCGGGCGTACTCATTTTCGAGGTTGCTACTATCGGTGCGGTAATCAAGACCGTTAATCGTGAGAAATTCCTCAATATCGGCGCGACTAAAACACAGCAACGGCCTCACAATCTTGTCGTTGCGCACCCGCATACCCGTCAATCCGCGTATGCCCGAGCCGCGAAGGAGGTTGAGGAAAAATGTCTCAATCGCATCGTCGCGGTGATGCGCCACGGCGGTTACGTCGTAGCCATCGTTAGCCATAATGCGGGCAAACTCCGCGTACCTGATTTCACGCGCCGCCATCTCTATGGAAATGCCTTTCATATCGGCGTAACGTGTTGTGTCGGCGTGCGTTACAAATATTGGCACATTGTATTTTTGCGCAAGTTGGCGCACAAAATCCTCGTCGCCGTCGCTCTCCTCGCCGCGCAAACCAAAGTTGACGTGCGAAATCGCAAACTCGACGCCGAGCCTTGCCGTAAGTTCAGCCATAGCCACCGAATCGGGACCGCCACTCACGGCAAGCAACACCCTGTCGCCAACGTTCCACAGACCTTGACGCTCAATGAATTGCCTGTATGTAGCCAACATTTCCATTGCCAACAACAATTATACATCGCAAATATAAATAATTTGCTTCAAACAAAACAATTAATTGTCATTTATTTTGCTTAGAATTAACAGAAACTTTGCATCTTTGTAAGCCAAAAAATCAGCAAAAATGGACAAAATACTTCAATTCATCAAAAACCAAGCGTTGCCGATAGCCATCGTAATCGGCTGTGTATTCCACGATTTCTTCGGACAGTTTTCCGCAATACTGCCCTACAACCTCTTTGCGATGCTGTTCATATCGTTTTCAAAGGTTTCTGCGCGTGAATTGAAACCTAAAAAAGTCCATTTCCTGTTGTTGGGATTTGTGGTGGCGGCGTCGATGCTTGCATATTGGGCTGTAAGACAATTCAATGAGATACTCGCCGAGAGCATCCTCGTTGTAACGCTCTGCCCGACAGCCACTTCCGCCATCGTTGTAGTCAACAAACTTGGCGGCAACGGCTCCAATGTAATCACTTACACAATCATCAGCAACATTGCAGTCTCGATTATCATTCCATTGTTTTTCCCATTGATACATCCGCAGGAAGGGCTGACGTTTTTGGAGGGCGTTTGGACAATCTTGAAAAAGGTATTCACGCTCCTCGTGCTGCCAATGGTGGCGTCGGAATTGGTAAAACATTTCATTCCAAAATTCAACGGCTTGCTTGTCAAATACAATTCAGCGTCATTTTACCTTTGGGCGTGTTCCATCGTGGTATTGATGGCAAATATGATGAACTCCATCCTCGACAATCCCCAAAACTACCACATCGACATCCTGATGGCAGTAGCGAGCCTTGTAATCTGCATCGTCCTCTACATCGTCGGCAAAAAAATCGGCTCTCGCTACGACGACCGCATCAGTTGCGGCCAAGCCATCGGTCAAAAAAACACCATCTTCGCCATCTGGGTCGCCCACACGTACCTCACGCCCCTCTCCGCAGTCGGTTGCAGTTTCTATATTCTGTGGCAGAATCTGTTTAATAGTTGGCAGTTGCAGAAGAAACGAGAGGCAGAGAAAAAGGGGAAGGAGGGGAATTGACCAGTAAATACTGGATGCTCCGATGAAATGGCTGTCATCTGAAAAAAAATTTTAGCAAATTATTTTTTTTCATATATTTGCAAAAAAATAACCAATGACAAATCGAAGATTCAAATATCAACGGGAGTTGGAGCATTTGACGGCATTAGGATATGAAATGCCGCCATTGTATGCCCCTGACAATATGGAGGCGTGCCGGTTTGCGTCGTCAAAACCCGGCTTTCCAAATCATATTCCACAATATATGAGCAATCCCAAAAGAATGTTGCGTGACATTGCAACCGAGAGGGCTAATACGTCGTTGCTTGCATTGTCTTGTTTTGAAACTGTTTCAAAGGCGGAGAAGTTTTTCAAGGCTTTGTTGAAAAGCAACCAAAAGGCAACGTTATCGATTGGAGATTCGTTGTCGGAAGGGAACATCAGCAATCAGGACGGAGAAGTTACACTCCCCGCGCCAAATGGTCATTTCGATTTGTACGAATATGAGAATTGCGATTTAAACAAAACATTTAAAATTACGAAGCAATTATGAACAAGATAGAAGGTTTCCCGATAGAATTTGATTTTAGCAAATTCCGCTGCATTTCGGATTTGATATACTTTGACGGCCCATTTTTGTCGCACTACGTGAGCGAGAAGGGCGACGATTACCTTTTTTATTGGGTGGACAGAGACGACAAATTCAACCGTTGGATAGTCGTCAGGGTGTCGTTGCCAACGTTGCAGCAATACATAGCACGCCAAATCCCATTAAAAGACATAATTGCCAACCCAAATGATGGTTATGTGTATGTTATGGATGTTGACAACGACCTCAATTACCAAAACATACATCTTGTGCAACCATCTTGCCTTCCGTCAGACTATCTGCCAGCCGAGGATTCAATATACGAATTTGAGCCAATGCCATCCAAAGACGCACCCGCTCTTATGACTTACCAAGTTACGATTCCATATAACGAACACGGCAAACTTGAATCATTGCTTTCGCGCATCGGTATCCCTATCGCAACCCTCAAAAAAATCGCTGCGTCCGCCGCAGTATTTTAAGACATCAACAAAAAAATCAGCCGCACGAACCTCTCGCACGGCTGAAAAATTATGCATTATGCATTGAAAACTACATCTCAAACCTTACCGGTATTTTCTTCAAATCTTTGTCTCTTGACGAATCGCCGTAGTAGATTTCGTAGTCGCCGGGTTTGATGCGCATTGAGTAGATGCTCGGGTCGTAAAACTCGAAGGATTGCGGGGTGAGGGTGATGTTGACGGTCTTTTCTTCGCCGGGTTTGAGGTCAACTCGGGCAAAGCCACGGAGCGAAATGCGGGGACCATCGGTGTCCTGCAAATCCTTGATATAGACTTGGACAATTTCAGTGCCCGCCATCTTGCCGGCGTTCTTCACGGGAACGGAAACTACCATATTTTTGCCGCTCTTATTGACCTTGCCGTTGCCAATTTCAAACTTGGTGTAACTCAATCCATAGCCGAAGGGGAACAAGGCGTCGTTGAAATAACGATAAGTGCGACCTTTCATAGAATAATCCTCAAAATCAGGAAGTTGATCGGAATTTTTGTAGAACGTAACGGGGAGTTTGCCGGCGGGGTTGATGTCGCCAAAAAGCACTTCCGCCAACGCCGTGCCGCCTTCCTGACCGAGATACCACGCCTGAACGATTGCGTCGCAGGTCTTGGTTTCGGGTTCGAGGGCAATTGCAGAGCCGGAACAATTGACATAAATAACAGTCTTGCCCGCGTCCTTCAACGCCTTCAAGAAATCGCGCTGAACCTTGGGAAGTTCGATGTTGGTGCGGTCGCCACCCTTGAAACCATCAGCATTAACGGGCATTTCCTCGCCTTCCAACTGCGGCGAAATTCCGCCAACAAAAATCACCTTGTTGATGCCTTTGAGTTTGGCGATAATTTCCTGATAATTAATCGGATATTCCTTTGCAATCTCGATTTTGAGGTTGGCGTTCCAAGTCTTTACGTGATGGAAACGGATTTCTATTTCGTATTTCTTGCCCGATTCGGCATTGATGACCGTGGTGGTGGGAGTGGTGCGCCAAGAGTTGACACGTTGCTTTTGTTCGCCGTTGACGTAAACCTCAAAATGACCGCAGCCCTCGACGTTGAGGACGTATTCGCCGGGATTTTTGGGCGCGAAAGTGGTGGTGTATTTCGCCGAAAAATCTTCGATTTTTACGTTGGGCGCAAAAACGTGCATACCTGCCGTAGTTACCTTCACAGGATTGGTGTAAAACTCTGTGGTAACGGGAGTTCCGCTGTATTCGATGTTGTTCCAGAAAGTGCCTTTCATACCCTTTTTGCCGTCGGCGGTGCACTCGGTGGCGATGCGGTTGTCATATACCTTGTCGTATGTCAAATCGCAACCGGGGAAGTAAACGATGTTTTTCTGTTTGGCGCGGATGCCTTCGAGGATGTTGACAGTGGTATTTGGCATACCGTTGTAATTGCCCCACATCATCGGAGTATTGTCGGCGTTAGGACCAATGACAGCAATCTTCTCGGCGTTCTTTTTGAGCGGGAGAACGTTGCCATTGTTTTGGAGGAGGACAACGCACTGACGAGCCATCTGCAACGCGAGGTCGCGGTGCTCCTTGCAGGAGAGTTTTGAGGCGGGGATTTTGCTCCATTCAACGAGCGAGGGATCGTCCATCTCGCCGAGGTCAAAACGGCCTTCCAACAACCTGATTACGTGCTTATCGACCTCCGCCTCGGTCAGGAGACCTTGCTTGACGGCATCGGGGACAGATTTATAGACATAATTGAAACCACACTCAACGTCAGTACCCGAAATGACGCCCTGATATGCGGCGTGGGTAACGTCAGAGGATGTCTTGTGATTTTCCCAAAAATCTGACACCGCGCCACAGTCGCTGACTACCAAATACTTGAATCCCCAATCTTCACGCAAGATTTTTTGGAGAAGGCGGGTGTTGCCGCAGCAAGGCTCGTCGTCAAGACGTTGGTAGGCGCACATCACCTCGCGCACATTTGCATCGGTAACGAGGGTCTTGAATGCGGGCATATAAGTCTCCAAAAAATCACGCGCCGAAACGTCGGTCAAGTTGGCAGTGTGGCGACTCCATTCGGGGCCGGAATGCACGGCGTAATGCTTGGCGCACGCCCAAAGTTTGCGGTACTTGGAATCTTCAGGACCTTGCAAACCGCGCACCACCTGAACGCCCATCACGGAAGTCAGGTACGGATCTTCGCCGTAGGTCTCCTGTCCACGTCCCCAACGCGGGTCGCGGAAGATGTTGACATTAGGAGTCCAAACCGACAGGCTGTGAAATTTTTGATCCTCGCCGCCGTTGAGCATACGGTCGTTGTACTGTGCGCGAAATTCGGTGCTTGCCACGTCAAATACGCTGTACAAGAGGTCGGGGTTGAAACTCGACGCCATTCCCACGGGTTCGGGAAACACTGTTACATGATCCATATTTGCCGCGCCGTGCAGAGCCTCGCTCCACCAAAAGAATTTTTTGATGCCGAGCCTTGGTATTGCGGGCGACTCGTCGAGCATCAGCATCGCCTTCTCTTCGAGCGTCAGACGGCTGCAAAGGTCTTTTGCACGCTCCGTCGCGCTGAGGTTGGGGTTTTGATAAGGATATTGCTGAGCGTTTACACTGCCCAATCCCAACAGCAAAACCGTTGATAATGTGATTATTTGTCTTTTCATAATGTGATTTGTTATTGTTTTCGGAGGGTAAAGGTAAAATAAATTTTCAAATTTTTCTTAGGGTTTCAACACTTTTTTGTGTTATAGTTAATGAAAACAAAAAACTATAACAAAAACACACAACAATGAGAAAAATTCTAATTCTACTGACTGTATTGTCGATGTGCAGTGCGGTCAACGTGAATGCGCAGGCAACCTCACAGTTCAAGAGGTTTGAACACAATTTCTATGCTGGTGCTGGACTGTTCATCGACATGTACGACAATTACGGTCAAACAAATTACACAATTATCGACAGGGGACTTTCGCTCAAAGCGGGCTATGGTCTCAACTATTACTTCTCCGAAATGTTTTCACTGATGGGTAGTATTGGGGTTCGCAGAGAAGCTATCCACCCGTTCGGTGGTTGGGATGGCGGAAGTGCTGACCAATTCGGATTCATTGATTTTCCAATAACGTTCCAAGTGCATCTCAATGACCCTGACAACCCAAAGAAAAAATGGATGTTGGGTTTGGGAATTGCGTTTTCCGGCTGCACTGACAACGACACTTATTACTTCGGTGACTCTGACTCTAAGGACCCTCTTGAAGGCAAAACAATAATCAAGGACTTCTATGTAAGTTTGATGCCTTGTTTGGGATATGAAATCAAACATGTGCGTTTCAACATAGAGACAAACATCGGACTCAATGACGTCAACAGGAAATACAAGGGGCTATATACTGGCAAAAAGAACTTATACAATCTGTGCGGCGTAATTTATTTTAAATTCTAAGTCACTCCCCCACCCTCATCCTTACCACAACCGGCAAATGGTCAGAATAGCCGCCCATATACTTGGGTCCAAGGTAAGTGCGGAAAATGCCACCGTCTTCATTGAGCAAAAAACTGTCATTTATGGGCGTTACGTCATCCACAGAAAAATGGAGTCCATTATTACCGAGCAATGCGCCCGACGCAATCACCTGGTCGAGAAAATCGCCGTGACCATCATACCAATATGTCCACAATTGTTTTTTGACCCACAGATGATGAGAAACATTGTACAACTTTCCCGCTTCAATTTTACTCAAATCCGTGGATGCTTTCAAAAATTCATTCACAGACATATTGTCGGGATTGTCATTGAAATCGCCAATACAAATAATCCTTGCATTTGGGTCACTCATCATGACCGAATCCACACGGCTTCTCAGCACCGACGCCGCACGACACCGCATTGACTCCGTGGCTGAATACCCGCCATAACGCGACGGCCAGTGGTTGGCAAAAATATGAAGGGTATCGCCAGACTTTTTCACAAGCCCTTTCAGATAAAGAATGTCGCGTGAGTGATACGTGGAGTCTGCGCCGTCAAATGTTATTCTAATAGCTGCCGAATCCAACGGACGGAATGTCTCGGGACGGTAAGCAATGGCAACATCAATGCCACGGCGGTCAAGGCTCTCCCTATGAAAAATTTGATAGTGTCCCTTCCATAACGGTGTCCACGTCAGCAAGTCTGAAACAACCTTCCGATTTTCAATCTCATAAAACCCAATCACATCAGGATAATCTTCAATGGTCGTGGCAGCAATCGCCTTCCAAAGACGCCGCAATTTATGATAATAGCGGTACGAATTCCAATGCCGCTCACCATCCGGCGTAAATTCCTCGTCGGCGGTATCGGGATTGTCAATGGTGTCAAAAAGGTTTTCCACATTGTACGACACCAAAACAAAATCGCCGTCGTCCGGCACAGTAATCCTCGCAAATCCGCACAAAACAACCGACAGCACTATTATAAACCCCAACCGACGCATAGCAAATACGAATTGTGAATTAATCTAAGGGTTGTATCGTGCGCGGTTGTAGATGGACTGCAAATCCTGAATTTCCATCAACTGAGGCAGCGTGATGTTTGGATTGTTGGCCATGAAGGAACACACAATCCCAAATCCGCAGAATGATGCAACCCCAGGCGCGGACTGATTGCCAAAAGCGTTGGTGAATGGTCCCTCGCCCGTGAAATTGCGGATTAAGAGAGGATTGATTTCAAACAATATCTTTTTATCAATCAGATAATTCCAAACATTTTCTTCATATTCCACAGCCCATTGGTACTGGTAGTTGGAATATCCCCAGAGCAACGAATCGGGTGCGGAGGGCATCATCGACTTCAAGAAATACTGGATGCGCCCTTGATAAATCATTTCATTCAAAAGATTTTCGGCGGATGCGTCGGATTTGGGATAATTCAACATTGCCAACGTCCTGAAATAATCCACGGGCATCATTGCCTTCTCCATGCGGCGGCGTTTATATTTCTCTATTCCCAACTGTTCATACGACGGATAATCGGCACCGAGGTATTTCTCAAGGCTTATCGCCAGCAAACCCTCGCTTGGGAACAGAGATTCCTGAAATCCCGTCACAACCGTAAAAATTGTCGGGAGCGTGTCCTTCGGAAAATAATATTTGTGATGGCGTGCGCCGTCCTTGAATAGTCCGGCGATGTCGGCATCTGCCGGAAAAGCCGTGTCAACGTCGTGGTAGATTTTGTAAACCTTGCAGTAATTCACAAAATCTCCATACTTAATCATATAGTCGGCGGTTTCAGGCGCAGGAAGTTCGAGTATGCCTTCCAAATATAGATTGACGAAATCGCCGTATTTCTGCGTCAAAACCGGCAACGCCGAATATATACCCTGCGGGCTGATGGTATCAAAATCACGGTCAAAACGCACGACTTTCACATCAGCGTCTATGTCGCCGAGTTCAACTTCAAAATTCGCACGACCGCCGCACGACTGCAACACGATGGCAACCGCTAAAAGTTTAAAAAAATTTCTCATTTGCTTTGATGATATGTCCATTCATTTTGGTTTTGACGCAAAGATAGATATTTTTTCCAGAATTATATATTTTTTTTGTCATCGGATTAATAAAGTTTTATATTTGGGGGAAAATAATTCACGAACCATTTTATGAAATTTCACTGACAACATAATGAAAAGACTTTTCACAACAGCAATCGCACTTATGGTGCTTACGGCGGCAGTGACAGCGCAGCCATCAACTCAAAAACTCGAAATGAAAGCCAAAGAAATCATTGCAAAAATGACTTTGGACGAGAAAATTTCACAGATGATGAACGCCACACCTGGCATTGAACGACTTGGAATTGAGCCTTACGACTATTGGAACGAAGGTCTCCATGGCGTAGGCAGGAACGGACGCGCAACCGTTTTTCCACAACCCATCGGACTTGGCGCAACTTTCGACACTGACTTGATTAAACAAATCGGCGAGGTAATCTCCACCGAAAGCCGCGCAAAATACTATATCGCCCGCCGCAACAAGAATTATTCACGCTACACGGGACTCACTTTCTGGTCACCGAACATCAACATTTTCCGCGACCCACGCTGGGGACGAGGCATGGAGACATACGGCGAAGACCCGTATCTCACAGGCACTCTCGGAACGTCATTCGTGAAAGGTATGCAAGGCGACGACCCTGTGTATCTGAAAGTTGCAGCATGTGGCAAGCATTTTGCCGTCCATTCCGGACCCGAGGCAACCCGCCATGAAGCGAACATCGACCCCACAAAACGCGACCTATGGGAAACATACCTGCCCGCGTTCAAAATGCTTGTGCAAGATGCAAACGTGGAAATCATCATGGGCGCATACAACAGGGTGTATGGAGAAAGTTGCTCAGGCAGCAAGTTCCTGCTAACCGACGTGCTGCGCAATCAGTGGGGCTTCAAGGGGCACATCGTATCGGATTGTGACGCCGTAAACGACATTTTCGGGGGGCATGGCATTGTGAAAACTGCGGCAGAGGCAGCAGCAGTGGCTGTGAAATCTGGATTGAACATCGAATGTGGACATTCGTTTGAAGCACTCAAAGACGCTGTTCAACAAAATCTCCTCACAGAAAAAGACCTCGACAATGCACTTCTGCCATTGATTATGACGCGCCTCAAACTTGGCATCATCGACAAAGACCCCGACTGTCCTTACAACAATTTCACTGAAAAAGACATCTGCAAACCCGAACACATCGCTCTTTCAAAAAAAGCCGCACTTGAAAGCATGGTGCTCCTCAAAAACAATGGAATTCTGCCTCTCAAAAAGGATATCCACCGCCTGTTTGTGACGGGTGCCGGAGCCGCCGACGCTTTCTGGCTGATGGGAAATTATTTTGGAATTTCAGACCGTTACTGCACTTATCTTCAAGGAATTATATCAAAAGTGAGCGACGGCACCGCTGTCAACTTCCGACCGGGCGTTCTGGAAAATGCACCCACAACAAACCCCATCAACTATGCCATCAACGAATCCGCACGCTCCCAGTACACAATTATTGTAATGGGCAACAATGGAAACCTCGAAGGCGAGGAAGGCGAGGCTATAGACTCACGCACAAAAGGCGACCGCACTTCGCTCCAACTGCCAGAAAGCCAGATGAACTTCCTTCGTCAAATTGCAGAAAGGAAGAAACGGAACTACGCCCACGGCGACAGCAGCAACAAGGGCATCATCGTTGTACTTACCGGCGGAAGCCCTATTGATGTAAGAGAAATAACCGAAATAGCCGACGCCGTAATCATGGCTTGGTATTCGGGACAGGAAGGCGGCTACGCGCTCGGAGACCTGATTTTCGGCGATGCAAACTTCTCGGGTCGTCTGCCAATCACGTTCCCCTCAGACGGTAACAAACTACCTGATTTTGAGGATTATTCAATGAAGAACCGCACATACAAATACATGACCGACAACATTTTCTATCCATTCGGCTATGGTTTGAGCTACTCAAAAGTTGAGTATTCAAACCTCACAGCCATTTGGAATAAGAACAAGACACTTTCTGTGAAAGTTTCGGTTGACAATAAGTCGAACATTTCCACTACAGAAACCGTCCAGATATACGTTTCCGCGCCAGGTGCCGGCGAAACCGCGCCTCTTCAACAGTTGTCGGCATTCAAACGTGTAGAAATCCAACCCGGACAGACCAAGGAGATTTCGTTTGAAATACCAGCCGACCGCCTGATGACCGTGGAGGAAGACGGCTCGTCAAAACTCCGCCCCGGCAACTACACAATCACCGCCGCCGGCGCAGCACCGTCTAAACGCACCGAAGAATTGGGCGTGGGGAGCGTGGAGACCATCGTGAAGGTGAAATAATCTGTCCCCTCCCCTACTCATTCTTCAATGTCTTCACTGGATTTTCGTTTGCTGCCTTGAAACTTGCGGCGGTAACTACGAGTGCAGTTACTGCCATTGCGATAAGGACGCTGAGGGCAAATATCCAGACGTTGATGGCGTAGTGGTAGGCAAAACCGCTGAAATATTTCTGTACCAAGAGGTAGGCAATCGGGATGGCGATTGCGGAACATACGGCGGTGATTTTGAGAAACTTGACATTGAACATCGTGAGTATTTCAAGGATTGTAGCACCGTTGACGCGGCGGATGCCAATCTCCTTGCGGCGGCGTTCGGTCTCAAAATAAACTATGCCAAATATGCCCATCACCGAAATCAAAATCGCTATCACGGCAAAGAGAGTTACCATTTGGGTGAGATTGGTCTCCTGGGTGTAGTTGGAACCCAAAACCTCATTTTGGAAAGTCTTGACGGGATTGCCGATGGACGGAAATTCGGGGTCAACTTTGGCGAGGGCGTCTTCAATGAAATCCATAGTTTTTTTGACGTCCGCGCCGTCGGCTATGCGAATGTAGAGGTGCACCAAGGTGGCATAATCGGGAGTATTCTGTCCTGGTATAAAAAATACGAGCGGCGAAATCTCATACTGCAACGGCTTGAATTTGAAATCCTTGCAGAAACCCACAATCTCGCACATCACCATATCGTATGCGCTCAGGAAACGATGTTCGAGAGTGATGTCAAACTTTTGGCGGGCGGTTTCGTTGAAGATATACACGCCAGATTGCGCCTTGTGGTCGGCGGGTTGGAAGTCGCGCCCCTCCACAATATCCACGCCCATAAACTTGAAGAAATTGTCAGCCACAAAAACCATATCGACGGCGACATTTTGTGCATTGTCGCCATTGACGAGGGGCATACTTACATTGTGCCTCATACGCGCTATCAACTCGCCGTGAGTCCAAGTGATGTCGATGATGTCGGGATTTTGGAGAAGGAGCGAGCGCACCTCGTCACGTCTTTCGGAGATTTTTTGATCGGTCTTCACACTAAGGAGATTATGACGATTGAATCCGAGGTCGGTGCTGTTGATGTAGTCGATATTGCGATGTATGAACAACGATGCAATAATCAACACCGTGGACGCCGTAATCTGAAATCCTATCAAAATATACCTCAACAATGAATCGTGGGATTCGGTAATATTGCCTTTGAGGGCGAGCGCGGGCGGAATGCTCGTGATATGGAGCGCGGGATAGATGCTCACAGCAATTGCAGTCAATAACGGCAGCAAAATGCTGATGACGAGAATCTTATGATTGGGATACACCACAG
>JAGCRY010000079.1 GCA_017964465.1 Bacteroidales bacterium
GATACCTTGCCGAAGTAAGCGAGTTCCATCTTTTCGCCGGTCTTGCCGCTGAACTGTACAACTTCCTCGCCAACAGTGCTTGCACCGTAGGGAAGAGCCTTGAGAGCCTCGAGGTCGCTTACGCCTGCTGCAACTGCAGTTGCGAGGATGTCTTTGGTGAGTTTTACGAAGTCCTCGTTCTTGGCAACGAAGTCGGTCTCGCAGTTGAGCGAAACAACGTATGCGCTCTTGCCATCGGCGGCGGTTGTGCCAATTACACAGCCTTCCTTAGCCTCACGGTCGGCGCGCTTGCTTGCCACCTTCTGACCTTTTTTCCTGAGAATATCTATTGCGGCATCGAAGTCGCCGTTGCTCTCGGCGAGTGCCTTCTTGCAGTCCATCATACCTGCGCCGGTAAGATCGCGGAGTTTCTTAACGTCGCTTGCTTTAATTTCAGCCATTTTTGTTTATTGTGATTGTTGGATTAAGAAAAATGCTTCCTTTCTTTTACAAAAGGAAGGAAGCATCATATTTGTTTTTGATTTTGATTACCTTAATATAAGGTAGCCGGAATTATTCGGCAGATTCCTCAGCGGGAGCAGCCTCGTCCTTGGAGCCTTCGCCCTTGCGAGCGCGGGTCTTGCGGGGTTTGCTGTGGCTCGAAACCTTGGTCTCCTTGCCGTCAACGTCCTTGTCTGACTTGCGCTCTGCAACGCCCTCGGCAATAGCCTTGGTGATAACGTCGAGAACGATAGAGATAGACTTTGCAGCGTCGTCGTTTGCAGGGATTACGAAGTCAACGTCGTTGGGGTTGGAGTTGGTGTCCACCATACCGAATACGGGGATGTGGAGCTTGTGAGCCTCCTTAACGGCGATTTTCTCCTTCAAAACGTCCACTACGAACAAAGCGGCGGGAGTCTTGGTGAGGTCAGCGATAGAACCGAGGTTCTTTTCGAGTTTTGCGCTCTGACGCTTTACCTGGAGTTTCTCACGCTTTGAGAGTTGATCGAAAGTGCCGTCAGAAATCATCTTGTCGATTGACTGCATCTTCTTGACAGCCTTGCGGACTGTGGGGAAGTTGGTGAGCATACCACCCGACCAACGCTCTGTTACGTAAGGCATGTTGACAGCCTGTACTTTTTCTGCAACGATTTCCTTAGCCTGCTTCTTGGTGGCTACAAAGAGAATCTTGCGACCCGATTTAGCGATTTGCTTGATTGCGGCGGCTGCCTCTTCGAGTTTTGCTGCCGTCTTGTGAAGATCTATGATGTGGATTCCGCCCCTCTCCATGAAGATGTAGGGAGCCATTGCAGGATTCCATTTCCTTTTCAAGTGTCCGAAATGTACACCTGCGTCTAACAATTCGTCGAAACTTACCATTTCTGTGTTTTTTGTTTGTTTACATTCAACTTAATTCAACCGCCAAGTAGCAACAGGACAATCACTTGCGCCGTCGGTCTTGACGATTTGGATACTAAACATAATGTTAACGCTTGCTGAACTGGAAGCGTTTGCGTGCGCCGGGACGACCCGGTTTCTTCCTCTCGACAACGCGGGAGTCGCGCTTCAAGAAGCCTTCCTTTTTGAGTGTTACGCGGTCTTCGGGGTTCACTTCTACGAGAGCCCTTGCGATGCCCATGCGGATGGCCTCAGCCTGACCCTTGAATCCGCCGCCACATACATTGACCTTTACGTCATAGTTGTTGACTGCGCCGAGGGCTTCGAGCGACTGCAATACCACTTTCTGGAACTGCGGAACGGTGAAATACTCCTTGATTTCCTTGCCGTTGATTTTGAACTCGCCGGTGCCTGCGGTCAGATAGACGCGGGCTACGGCTTCCTTCCTTCTGCCTACTTTGTTAATGTATTCTGCCATGATTATCTGAGGTCATTAAGATTAATAAGTTTGGGCTGCTGTGCCTCGTGATTGTGCTTGTCGCCCTGATACACTTTGAGATTGTGCATGATGGCGTCGCCAAGTTTGTTTTTTGGGAGCATGCCGCGTACTGCCTTCTCGATCATCCTCTCAGGACCATTGGCCTTCTTGAAGAAATCCTTAGCGATCTCAATCTTCTGACCGCCCGGATAGCCAGAGTAATGAACGTACTCTTTCTGTGCCATCTTGTTGCCCGTGAGACGGATCTTCTCGGCGTTGATGACAATTACATTGTCGCCACAGTCCACGTGCGGAGTGAAAGAGGCTTTGTACTTGCCCCTCAAAAGCATGGCTACCTTGGATGCGAAACGACCCAAGGTCTGGTCTGCCGCGTCAACAAGCAACCATTCCTTCTGAACGGTCTTCTCATTGAGGGAGACTGTCTTGTAACTAACTGAATCCACTTTTTTGTTAATTAAATCGTTTTTGTAATAATAAAACTTTACCTAACTGTTGATAATAATCGGGTCTGCAAAATTACAGTTAATTTCTGAACCTGCAAAATTTTTTTCGGAATTTTTTAGCAAAATATTCAGGAACAACTATTTCGTAGCAATTCCCAACTTCTTGGCAATCTCCTTTGGCAATGCGTCCTTGTGTACCATGATGTCGATGGTCTTCATGGCTACAAATGCCTTTGTGAAGTACCATGTGCCTTGATAGGGATTGTCGGTGCCCCAAGAATTTTGAGCCATGATGTACTCCTTGCCGTTCTGATCCTTGGCGAGACCATAAATCAACATGCCGTGGTCGTCGGTGGTCTCCCAATTGTCGTACCCCTTCTGACGCTCTTCCTGTGTGGGGGTGATTTCGGGCAACGGCTTGGAGGTGAGGAACTGACGCTTTTCGGATGTATAGGTCAATCCAGTCCAACGCGCCATGTCGGTGCCACTCATATTGGGGCTGTTGACATCCGGCAACTGACCTATGCCGTTGCGCGAGAATCCTTGCTCCGAAACATCCGCGCCCCACGCAATCGGGTAGCCTGCCTTGATTGCATAATCAATCACCTGCATCATCTCGTCCATCGGCACATTGTAAGCCAAAGCCCAACGCCAGTTGTCAGGTACTTCGATGGCAAATTTTGAGTAGAATGGCTCGTGGGAGAAGGATGTTATGGTTACATAATCGTCAATGTTGATGGGCAACGACTCGGCGAATGATTTTGGCGTATATTTCTTGCCTTGATATGTGAACTCTTCCGGACATTTGCCGAGGAACGAATCATAGATACCCTGCAAACCTTGTTTCCATAGCGGGCTGATTGGGCCGTCCTCCTTGTCGGTGATTACCTTTACGTATGCCTCTGCGAGGTCGTCAAGGTCGGAATTGTTGGGGAGTTCGAGACCTTGGAGACTGCCCATCGTGGGCATTGCCTCTTGCGGAATGATGCCATAATGCTTCCAACAATACTCCACATCAGACGCAAAACCACCCGGCGAGAATGAAACGTCGCCGTGAGTTCTCACAGCCTTTGTGGCGCGATCCATCATTGTCTTATTGACAACAAACGCCTCCGAAAAATCGTATGTGCCCTTGCCCATGCGCAAGAGTTCAGCCTCAAAGAAACTCAACGTAGAAAAACACCAGCACGTGCTGCTGCGGTTTTGGTTTTGAACTTTTGTAGTGGGGTTTTTCTTGATTGTGGTGAACTGAAATCCATTGTTTTGTGCAACGGCGGGGAGCATAAGTCCAGCCGCCACGATGCTGAATAATATTTTTTTCATCATTTTATTTTATGTATTTTTAGCGGACGAGCCGTCCGCGTTCCATCATATATTCCTTAAAATCCAGAAGGCAATGATGCCCACAAACCATATTATGCAGGCATGCAAGCCAGTGAGGGCGTACAAAACCTTTTTGTGACGCGGGTAAAACAACGGTGTTTTCAATACCAACACCGTTATAATATAGAGAGCCGCGATATGAAACAACGGGTTTTGCTTGAATGATTCCTTAAATTCGCCATTCAGCAAATAGTGTACAGCCCTTTGACCGCCACAACCTGGGCATTTGTATCCCGTCATGACATAGAAGCCACATTTAGGGAACCAGTTGCTCTCCAAAGGATTGTTGTCGCGGTAAAGAACAACCATCACCGCCACCAACACGATGACGGCAATGGTTGTAAATATCCATAGAATCTTGTGTTCGAAATGTCGCATTACATGCCGCCTGCCGCGCCTGCAAAAACTAAGACGAAATAAATAACGAGGCCAATAGCTCCTACAATTGCAGAAATTGTGGCAAACTTCTTGGCATTTTCGGAGTATTTCTGAGCTTCCGCATAGTTGCCCTTGTTCCACTCCGCATCCACTTTAGCGGCGTTCACAATGCTCGCGATGCCAATAGGCCAACAGCAAAACAACGTGCTCACAATAGCCCAAACGAGGTAGTTGTCAGGTTTGTTGCCAGTTGGCATACCTTGTGGGTTACCGTATGGCTGTTGGTTACCGTATGGCTGCTGAGGATTGCCGTAGGGCTGCTGAGGATTGCCGTATGGCTGCTGCTGATTGCCGTATGGCTGTTGAGGATTACCGTATGGCTGTTGAGGATTGCCGTATGGCTGCTGCAAATTGGCGTCGGATGACTGCTGATTAGCATAGTCGGGGTTGCCATAATTCTGCGAGTTGCCTCCGCTGTAAGGCGAAGAATCTGCACTCACGACATCCGGTACTGGAGCCGACGCGCCGCCAAGCAATGCCGAAATCTCCGGCACCGTATTGGCGGGTGCCCAATTAGTCATGCCCGGACACCAAATATCCGTGTTTGGGTCAATCTTGCCGAGAAGATCCTCTGCTGTCACAGGACCAACTTGATTGCCGTTCTCTATGTAAAAATATTTCTGTTCGCTCATGTTTGATATGATTTAAGTTAATACAGAATCGGGATAATTTTCGGCTCGTCGAGGAGCAGATCACTCTTGAGACGTCGAATTTCAGCGACAGCCTTCTCAATGGCTTCAAACGTACACTCTTCAGTCTCGATGGGGAAATCAGCTGTGCCGTTCTCGTCATCGAGTCGGTTGTGTCCAACAGTCTCGATGTTGATACCCTGATTGCCAATGGCTGTGGTGATGATGCCAGTGGTGCCGGGCAGATTGTTGGTCTTGAAAGAAATCAAGTACGGGAACGAGAGCTTTTTGCTGTCGCCGAGTGTGTATTTTGCCTCCTCGTTGTATGCAGGAACTTCACCGTGGCGGGCTATGAAGACAATATCGGAAACAATTGACATAGCAGTCTCCGTGCTGCCTGCGCCCTTGCCGATGAGGAAGTGCGTCTTTGAATACTTGCCATCAAGACGTACAGCGTTAACGGCGTAGTTTACGTTGGAGAGTGTGTTGTCGTTCTTCACTGCCATCGGACGAACCATTGCATATACTTGGTTGTCAACGAGTTTAGCAAAGCAAATCAACTTAATGGAAGCATTGATTTCCTTGGCGAAGTCCATGTCGTTTTTGGTGATGAACTGTATGCCCGTCCTCGAAAGTTCGTCCATCGACACTGTGAGTCCGAAAGCAAGTTTCAAGAGGAGAATCAACTTGTGGGAAGCGTCGCCGCCGTTGAGGTCGAGACTTGGGTCTGCCTCGGCATATCCATTTTCTTGAGCGAGTTTGAGAGCCGCGCCAAAATCAAGACCCTTTTCTTGCATCTGAGTCAAGATGTAATTGGACGTGCCGTTCATAATGCCGCTCACGGATTCAATGACGTCGCCAGTAAAACATTCCTTTATACCTTTTATAATAGGAATTGCGCCACAGACGGCAGCCTCATAGCCGAGCTGAAGATTGCGATCAGCTGCCTCCTGGAAGATGTCGGCGCCACGCTCTGCAAGCAGGGCTTTGTTGGCGGTGACAAGATTCTTGCCGCGCTTCAATACTTCGAGGCACGTGTTATGTACAAAATCGCTCTTGCCGCCCATGGTCTCGATAACGATGTCGATTTCCGGGTCGTCGAGGATTTCGCCGATGCTGTTGTGTTCAAAAAATTTCGGATCCAAACCAAAACGCTCAATAGCCGCCTGAGGCTTGAGCTCGGCGATTACTTTGAGGTTGATTTCGCGACCGGCACGTTTGGAGAGCAACTCTTTCTGCTGCGTAAGAATCTGCGCCACGCCGCCCCCCACAGTGCCACAGCCAAGTATGGCAATATTCAATGGTTTCATTTTTCTTGATTTCGTGTTTTTGTATTATTTCGCCGCGCAATTTATATTTTTTTTGGGAAATAGAAAAATGATTTGCGTATTTTCTATTCAAAAAGTGAAAAGAATTATTCATTTACCTCAGCGACCTCTGTATCAGGCTCAAAAACTCCTCCCTCGTCGCCTTGCTTTTGAGGAAAATGCCCGAAAAGGCGGATGTGGTGGTCACGGAGTTTTGTTTTTGGACACCGCGCATCATCATGCAGAGGTGGTGCGCCTCGATGACCACAGCCACGCCAAGCGGATGCAAAGTTTCCTGTATGCAGTCGCGTATCTGCATGGTGAGGCGTTCCTGCACCTGGAGACGTCGTGCGTAAGCATCCACGACA
>JAGCRY010000080.1 GCA_017964465.1 Bacteroidales bacterium
GCTGCCGCGCAGGACAACAATTGCGCCAAGGAATATTCTATGTACAAGGAGTTTGTGAACGTGGAGGCGTACAGCGACGCCCGCGAATCGTATTGGAAAGTCTTTAAGAATTGCCCGCAATTCAGCAAAAACATCTACATCGACGGCGTGAAGATATACCACGATTTGATAAAGAAGGCGGGTGAGGACAACGACGCACTCGTAAACGCCTACGTTGATACGCTTGGGATGATTTATATGCAGAGAATCAAATACTTCGGCGAGGAAGCCAACGTGCTGAGCCGTTACGGGCTGGACGTGATGAAATACCGCCGCAGCGACACCGCCAAGATTGAGGGTTATCACTTGATAGGCAAGTCGTTAGCCGTCAATGCCGACGACCCCGACATTGGCTCTGTAACGTCGTATTTGCAGACCGCCTGCAATCTTTTTGCCAAAGGTCAACTCGACAATCAGCAATTCTTCAACGACGTTGCGCCGGTGATAATGACCACCTACCGCGTCCGCCCCAACAAGAGCGAAAAATACGGCGAAAACATCGATCTGATGCTTGGTTACGTAAAAAGGGTGGCAGCGCAAAACGCCACATCAAAGCCAACATTCGACGAACTATTTATAAAGGTGTACCAACTGCCAGAAAATATCAACGAAGTGTCGGCACTCACCAACACAATGAACGTATTTTCCGCCGATGGCAACGACCTCTACGCGCAGTGCGCCGAGCGTCTTTACAAACAGAATCCGACCGCCGAAGCCGCCGCGTCGTTGGCACGTTATAATAGGCGCAAAAAAGACTATGACGCCGCCGCCAAGTATTACAGCGAGGCTGTCAAGATGGAGACCGACACAAAAAAACAGTCAGACTACCTCTACGAAGCCGCCACTGTTGCCAACAACCTCAACAAATACCGCGACGCCGTGTCGATGGCTAAAAAATCCGCCGCCGCCAACCCCAAAAACGGCGCGCCATTGCTCCTGATTGCCGCAATTTATATGGTGAACGCCAACAACTTCGGCAATGACGACTTTGCGCACCGCACTGTCTATTGGGTGGCCGCCGACTACGCCGCACGCGCCAAATCCGCCGACATGAACCTCACAGAGGAGTCCAACACGCTGACTGCCAAATGCAAACAGCAATTCCCCAAAAAGGAAGAAGCCTTTATGCACTCCGTGAAGCCCGGCGACAGCGTTACCGTCAAATGTTTCGACACAGAGACCACGACGGCAAGGTTTTAGAGCCCTTGATTTCGTGCTTTTAGTGGTTGATATGAAAAAAAATTGCAAAAAAACTTTAAAAAAATTTGCATATAACAGAAACCTACATTATATTTGTGGCATAGAAAACACGAACCGCAGTGATTGCGCCGTTTTCTTGCCAATGCCGCCTACAATGCGTGTATTGGCTAAAAACTAAAATTGTTTTCATATCTTGTTTGATTTTAAGTGTTATTTTTTGAAAAAAGTCCGGTCTTTTTTTACCCCCGGACTTTTTTGATGTAAAAAATAACCGGAGAAAACTAAAACTAAAACACGTATGTACACAGAAAACGATATCAAATGTTTCGCCGAGCGCGGAATAGCCACAGAGGAAATCGATCGACAGATCGATTGTTACAAAAAGGGGTTTCCATACCTCGCAATCGTAAGGCCCGCCACCGCAAATGACGGCATCAGGTGCCTGAGCGAGGAAGAAATCAACAAATATGCCCAAAAGTACGCCGACGAAGCGGACGGGATGAGCATAGTAAAATTTGTGCCGGCATCGGGCGCAGCGTCGAGGATGTTCAAGGACTTGTTTGTATTTGCATCGGAGTACAACAACACCCCGGAGCAAAAACAGAAGTTCAACGACCCCACAAACCCCGCACGCCGTTTCATCGACAACATCGACCGTTTTGCATTCTACGACAACCTCCAAAAGATTGTCTATGGCAAATATGGCAAGTCAGTGAAGGAGATGTTGCAGGATCACAAGCCCAAGGAACTTGTGGAAAGCGTCATTTCCAAGGACGGGCTCAATTACGGCAACCTGCCCAAAGGCCTCATAGAATTTCACCGTTATAAAAACACCTCGCGCACTCCCGTGGAGGAGCATATCGCCGAGGGCATACAATACGCCAAGTCGGGCAAGGACGTGAGGATACATTTCACCGTTTCGCCCGAACACCTGGGATTTTTTACCGCATTCGTTGACAAGGCGAGGATTTCATTCGAGGAGAAGTTCGACTGCAAACTCGACATCAACTTCTCCACGCAGAAGGAGTTTACAGATACTGTGGCTGTGGATGAAGATAACAACATCTTCCGCAACGACGACGGCACGCCGCTCTTCCGCCCCGCCGGACACGGCTCGTTGATTGAAAACCTCAACGACATCGACGCCCGCATCATTTTCATCAAGACCATCGACAATGTAATGCCCGATTCGCGCAAAGCCGCAACGGTGAAGTACAAGATGGCTCTCGCGGGTTATCTCCTGAAAACCAAGGAAAACATCGCCGATTATATAAAGGTGTTGGAAAACAACCCGACCTCGCAACAACTTGACGAGGCATACATTTTCATCACCAAAAAACTTTGCTGCGAATTTGACGAATCGTTCCTCAACCTCTCCGATGCAGAGAAGGCGAGCGTGATGCTTGCAAAACTCCATCGCCCCTTGCGCATCTGCGGTATGGTGAAGAACGAAGGCGAGCCGGGCGGCGGTCCGTTCTGGGCCAAAAACTCCGACGGCACCACATCGTTGCAGATTGTGGAATCGTCGCAAATCAACAAGGACGACCCCAAGAGCGCGGAAATTGCGTCGAAGGCTACTCACTTCAACCCCGTGGATCTCGTGTGCGACGTGACGGACTGCGAAGGCAATAAATTTGACCTCCGCAAATACACCGACCCGCAGACTGGATTCATCTCGCACAAGTCTAAAAACGGCCGCAACCTCAAATCAATCGAGCGTCCCGGACTTTGGAACGGCGCGATGTCGGATTGGATTACCATCTTCGTGGAAGTGCCAATCGAGACATTCAGCCCCGTGAAGACCGTCCTCGATTTGCTCAGGGAACAACACCAATAAACACCCCCAAAAATGTCGTTGATACTCAAAAACGGAACGTACATACACCACGACACACTCGAATTTAAGAAGACTGACGTGGTGGTATCGGAGGCGAGCGAGACGCTCACCTTTGCCGACAATTATGAACCGCAGCCGGGCGATACCCTCGTGGATTGCTCTGGCAAATACATAATGCACTCTTTTGCAGACGCTTATATGCGGCCGGGGCTATCGCTCGCGGCGCAGGCAAAAGTGTTTACCAAGAGGGAGGCTACCTATTTTAGGTACGTCAGCGACATTATTTGGAATATCGACAAGTGCATCGACAAGGAGTTGCTGTACGCCTCGGCGTTGTATGCGGCTCTCAATGCGGTGCGCAACGGAACCACATTCGCCATCTGCCGCAACGAGTCGCAGACCTTCATAGAAGGGTCGCTCTCAATCGTCAATGCCGCCTTCAATAAGTTGGGCATCAAGACGTTGCAGAGTTTTGCGGCGTCGGAGACCGACGGATATGCAATCGCCGAGCGCGAAATCAAGGAAAACGCCAATTATCTCGAGTCCAACCAAGGATTGATGGGCATTGCTGCGTCGTACCTTGCGAGTGGCGAACTCGTGAAGGAGGCTGCCAAACTCTGTCAAAAGTACAAGACGGGACTCCTCGTGAACGCCGCCGAAGACAACATCGACCAGACCAACACTATGCGCGACCACAGAAGGAGCGTCATACTGAGGTTTTACGAGGCGGGGCTGATGGATTATTCGTCAACGATTTTGGCAAACGGCAACGCTATCACCGACACCGAGCGCGACTACATCAAAAACAAGCCGGTGTGGATTGCGCACAATCCGTATGGAAATTTCCAACGCGGCATACAGCCATTCAATTCGATTTGGCTCGACGACATAGTGATGTTGGGTTCGGATTTTTCGTCGGTGTCGATGCCAGACGCAATGAGGCACGCATATTTTCAGGCAATCAGGACAGACAGCGAAATAGACCTCCGCAATGCATACAAGCGTCTCAATGCTGTCCACAAATACTTGAAAACCAACGGCTTCAAAGGCGACGGCGACAACAATTTGATTGTATTTGAAAACAATTCGCCCTTTGAACTCGACCAAAACAACTTTGTAAAACACCTTGTTTTCAACAAGGACATCTTGGATATTCGCCTCGTCGTGGCAAATGGCAAGATTATTGCAAAAAATGGTCATACAACATTGGAGGACGAAAAGGAATTATTGAAATTTATCGCCGAACAGGCTAAGAGAATAAGTTGTTAACAATTTGACTACTAAGAATTAAACGCACAAGGAAAAACAATTAATTTTTTTAATCATTATTTCAACGTAATTTAAGAACATTTATTAGAACTTGGATTTTGACGAATTAGCGAATTAAAACGGATTTTGTCAAAGAAATTCGTTTTAATTCGTTCTAATTCGCTTAAATTTTTATTTATGATTCGCAGTTTGCTCATACCGTTTTCCTGGATTTACCACGGCGTAGTGTCGATGCGTAACTCCTTGTACGACAACAAGGTATTGAAGTCGTATAGGTTTGATGTGCCTGTGGTTTCCATTGGCAACATCACCGTAGGCGGCACGGGCAAAACTCCTCACACAGAACTCATTGTAAAGATGTTGGAGGACGATTTTAAGATAACGATCCTCAGCCGTGGCTACAAGCGCAAATCCAAGGGCTTTGTCCGTGCCACGCCTCAATCCACGGTAGCCGAAATAGGCGACGAGCCAAAACAGATGGCGCAAAAATTTGCCGGCTCTGCCGACGTGGTTGTCTGCGAAGACCGCGCCGAGGGCATCAGACGAATCACCGAAGAAAACAAGGCTGAAAATCAGATGATTATCCTCGATGATGCGTATCAGCACCGCAAGGTTTCGCCCGCTGTCAATATATTGCTCATCGACTACAACAGACCGATTTTTGAAGATCATTTCTTGCCGTGGGGCGACCTGCGCGAATCCGCCAAGGAAAGTAGCCGCGCCAATATTGTAATCGTTACCAAATGCCCGCCCGACGTCAAGCCGATAGACCGCCGCGTATTTGCTAAGCACGTGGGATTGTTGCCAAGTCAATCGATTTTTTTCACCAATCTCAATTATATGCCGTTGAAGGCGGTATTCCCCGACGGCAACGACACGCCCGATGTAACGGCAGAGACGCATATTTTGCTCGTTACAGGCATTGCAAATACCAAGGCCATAGAGGGTTATGTAAGCGGACAATTGTCCAAAAACATAACGCACATCAAATATAAAGACCATCATAATTTCAGCAAAAAAGACATCACCAAAATAAGCAACGCCTTTGCATCGCTGCCGGGCGGCAACAAGGTGATTGTTACCACCGAAAAGGACGCAATGAGGCTCAACGAAATGGATTTTGCTCCCGAAATTAGGCAGCGGCTTTATTACGTGCCAATCGAGGTGAATTTTGTATTTGACGACGAACACGAACTCAAAAACGAAATATTGAAATATGTTACAGAAGATAAAAGAAACTACCGGCTACATACGACAGTGCGTCAATTTTGAGCCGGAAATAGGCATCATCCTCGGCACAGGACTCGGCAACCTCGCCAACGACATCGAGGTAGTAAAGACCGTGCCGTACAAGGAAATACCCAACTTCCCCGTATCCACAGTGCAGGGACACAAGGGGCAACTCGTATTCGGCTACCTCGGCGGCAAAAAAGTGGTCGCTATGCAAGGCCGTTTCCACTATTACGAGGGCTACACAATGCAACAGGTAACGTTCCCCGTCCGCGTGATGAACGCATTGGGAATCAAGTTGTTGATAGTATCCAACGCTTCGGGCGGTATGAACCCGACATTCAAGACCGGCGACATTATGGTAATCACCGACCATATCAACCATTTTGGCACAAACCCCTTGATTGGCCCCAACATCGACGAACTCGGTCCACGCTTCCCCGAAATGAGCGAGGCTTACGACCACCGCTACATCAAATTGGCGTTTGAAGTGGCTGAGGAGTGCAACATCCATTTGCAGAGGGGCGTTTACATCGGCGTAACAGGCCCAACATTTGAGACACCGGCGGAATACAGATTTTTCCACATCGCCGGAGCGGACGCCGTAGGTATGAGCACCGTGCCGGAGGTGATTGTTGCAAGGCACAGCGGTCTGCCGGTATTCGCATTGTCGGTAATCACCGACCTCGGCGGCGGCTCCATCGCCGAAAAACCCACCCATGAAGAAGTGCAGCAAGCCGCCAACGCCGCCGAACCGCGTATGACGTTGATTATCAAAAAAATGGTGGAACGCATCAAGTTTTAACGTGAATTTGCGCAACGCCTTACGGCGTTGAGGTTTTTAAACGTAAATTAAAACGAATTGAAACAAATTAAAGCGAATTAATTAGGTGGATTAATTAATTGGATTAAAACGAATTACAAACGATTTTTTTGTTAGTAATTCGTTTTTATTCTTTATAATTCGCTTTAATTTTTGTTTAAAAGGAAGCCGCCGCAGGCGGTGCAAAAATATTTTTTGTTTATGAAATTATCGTTTTCCACGTGTCCAAACGACACTTTTATTTTTTATGCCATTGCCAACAAGAAGATTGATTTGGAAGGCATTGATTTTGAGATTTCGATGCACGACATTGACGTTTTGAACAAAAACGCCGCATCGGACGACGCTCCCGAAATCACCAAAATCAGTAGCAACGCTTACGGCATTGACCTTTGGAAAAAATATGTAACACTCGATTCCGGCGCGGCTCTCGGTCGCAACAACGGCCCTATGCTCGTTGCCGCCAAATATTTTGACCCGAAGGAGATGGCGACAAAACGCATCTTGATTCCTGGCGTCAACACCACTGCAAACCTCTTGTTTTCAGTATTTTATCCCGATGCCAAGGACAAGACTCCGATGCTGTTTTCGAGGATTGAGGGCGAGGTTTTAAGTGGCAATTATGATTGCGGACTTTTGATACACGAAGGGCGTTTCACGTACAAGGAGCGCGGATTGGTGAAGATTATAGATTTTGGAGAGCAATGGGAACAGGTGATGCACCACCCTATCCCACTCGGCACGATAATCGCCCGCCGCGACATTGGCATCGACACCGCCCGCAAAGTGAGCCGTATCATACGCCGCAGCATCGAATATGCCTACGCGCACACCGACGAGGCTATGCCATACATCAGGAGTTATGCCCGCGAACTGTCAGATGACGTCATCAAAAGCCATATCGGGCTGTATGTCAATGATTTCAGCATTGATTTGGGCGCGGAAGGCAAGGAGGCGATTACATTCCTGTATCAGAAGGCAAAAGAAGTTGGAATGATTGACGAAATGCCCACGGAGATGTTTTTGGGATAAAAAAATTCAACAAAATCAGTCCACACTTCAATTATTTTTATTACCTTTGCGCCAAATGAC
>JAGCRY010000081.1 GCA_017964465.1 Bacteroidales bacterium
ACAGGTTTTGGAACGTGCAGTTGCTCACGTTGCCATATTCGAGCTGAAACATAATGCAGGCGTTGCAATTGTCGTCATAACCGTCGTAATGTATCGACGGAAATTCAAACCTGACATTATCAAACATAATGTTGCCGCCCTCACAGCCCTCGCGTCCATACGTCTGCATACCGTCGATGTGCGTTCCAGTAACATTGGCGGCAGGCAGAAGGTCGCAGACAAAAGTGTCGTAACAATTAAAATTTTTGAGCGGATTCATCGCGTCGCCTATAAAACCGCCTATCCTACAACTTTTTAGGGTGATATTTACCTCATTGACACCGCCGGTGAAAGTGCAGTGCTCAAACGTGAAATACATCTTGTTGGTTTCGTAGGGCTTGGCATTGGCAAAACCATTAAACTTACAGTTGACGAAATGGATTTTCTTTACATTGGCAACTATATCGGGCTGCGTAGTCCTCATCTTGCCGTCAGAAAAGTCATAATCCTTCACGGTGATTTCGTCAGGCAATGCGTCAATCCTTGCTCCCTGCACCACGTATGACTTCACGCCGTCGGACACCTGTACCCGTACATAAAGCTCGCCTGCGTAGCCATCCTCGTTGATGGTGGCAAACGAAGTGTTGGGGTCGCAGCCGGTATTATACTTATCGGGAATGCCGGCATACATGAAATGATTGCCATTTATAATCTCGTATGAAGACAAGTCTGGAGAAACATCGTGGTTGTCATTTATTTCATTGACACCATTAATTTCATTTGTGTCATCGCCGCCATTAACGTCATTTACGTCATCGCCACCATCGGAACTGTCTTTTCCGCAGGAAGTAACCATCATGCATGCGACTGCTATTAGCAAGCAAAATGTATTTTTTTTGAATCTCATATATCTAAAATCTTTTATAAACAAAAAATGCGGACTTACGTTTGGTATGTCCGCATTTTTAGCAATTAATAATCATTTGTGTCGCATATTAAAACACACGCATGTTTTAGTATTCCCACAGATCCTGTTCAAAGTTGAATATCTGTTCCTTGATGCGGTCTGCTTCGAGGAGACATTCCTGACCTTGTGCATACTCGTTGATGAGACGGTTGTCATAAACGTTTGACTCTGCAAAAATGTAGCTTGAGAAATACCTCTTCTGCATGATGTCCTCGAAATTAAGACGAGCAGCATCGTTCTTGGCATTGAAACACTCTGCATTTGAGAGAATCTTACGCGCCTCGGGGTAATATACCCAGAACGTCTTCTTCTGGAGCGGTTTTTCCATGTCCTCGTCCTCGGGGCGGTAATAAACCCTGATAGGACAGATACCAATGATACGAACCTCCATTACAGAACGCTGCTTGTCGAAGAACCACAACTCTTTCATCAAGTAAGATTTGATTTCAGAGCTTTGGTAACGGTTGTCGATAATCTTGGTGTCGATAGTACCGTCGAGGTTCTCCACCTCCATGGTCTGCTGATTAGAGCCCATAGCCTCGTGAACCTCCTTCTCGGTCATAATCGTGCCGAACTCGTCGCCACCCGACTCATTGTAGGCTGTGAGACCCTGCGTGTGAATGCCCTCAAGAAGCACGTCGATGAAACTCATACGTCCATCCTGCGGCTCGGTGGGGAAATAGAGATGATGATTTGCCCTCTCGGTAAGCTCGATGCGACGCCAAATTATCTTTGACCACATCACATCCGATTCCCTGACGTACTGATATGGAACAGGCTTTCTATTGATAGTGTGTATCTTCTCATACGGAAGACCGAGCAAGACCTGGGCATGGGTCTCAACGGCATTTACACACTGCAAAATGGCAGCCGCTGCCAACAGAAACAGAATTTTTTTCATAATTTTTATATCTATAAATGTGCAACTACATAAGTAAAGAGAGTTCTAATAAACCTCTGTATTATTAAAACTCTCTTTACGGGTCAAATATTGTATCAATCTACAATATTTTTTTAAGAAATGTTTGCAGTGTGCCTACTACTTGATTTTGAAGGCAATAGTACCGAGCGAACGGATGGAGCCATCAGGACCTTTTGCTTTGATATCCTCGATGTAAACCTTGCCGCCCGAGGGAACCTGCGAGATAATTTGCTTCTGCTGTGCTGTGAACGCTGCCGAATTAGCTGTTGCATCCTGAGAGAAGCCCTTGATGGTAGCAGAAACCTTGAAGCTTACAACGTTGAACTTCATATCGAAGTCGAAGTTTTCGAGGTCAGCCTTTACACCAGCCTGAGCTGCGAGCTCTGCTTTTGTTACTGTACCATCACGTTTGCCTGCAACCTTTGCAACAGGGTCCGGTACACGCTTTACACGGAATTCCTTGCTGCCGAGGCTCTTGGTCTGACCGTCAACGGATGCTGTTACGCTGATGACTGCCTTGCCGGGAGCCTTAACCTGTGCAATGTAGGAACCTGCACCTGCCTTAGAAATTGAACCGCCGGAGATGGAAACATTGAGTTTCTCAGCGGGAACGCCAGATGCTGTGATGTCAATCGGGTTCGGAACGCCAATGTAGAGTACGTTCATCTTGGTCGGAGATACAGACAAAGAAGACTGTCCTACTTCGTATTCACCCTTGAAAGGATAATCCTTGATTTCACCGGTGCTCTTGTTTTTGAGCTTGATGACACCGCCGAAGGACCTTGGGCCAGGAGAGCTTGTATTGCCGGTGAATACGCCCACACCCTGGTTAACAGGAATCGGCGAGCCACCAACGAGAATGTCGGGATTCTGTGTAGAGTCGTAAGCTGCAATGAAGATCTCTGCCTTGTAGGGCTGACCTACGAGTACGTAGCTTGACTTAGCGTTTACAACGGCCTTGATGGCGTTAAACTTCATGTCGGTCTTACCAATCTGGCTCAAGAGGTAAGAGAGAACGCTGGATTCTGTGTTCCTAACGTCTGCCTGCATCTTGGTCATAAGGGTGAGAACGCCAGCTGCGGGCAAGTGCTCGAAGTTAGAATTAGCCCACGGCACAATCTCACCCTCATCGTTCTCAGACTTCATGGGTTCGGTAGAGAGCATCTGCTGGAGGCTTTCCTTAAGGCTTTCCATTGCAGCCTTAGAAGCTGCACTTGTATCGGATGCCTTTTCGATTATGCCAATCAAGAAATCCTTGTAATTTGTACGGCTTTTCTCAACTGCTTCGCCCTGCTTTTTCATAATGAAGATTTCGCCACCGACATTGTTGTCGTCCTTCTTGGTAAGGAGGTCGTCGATGTCCTTCAAATCCTTGTTCATAGCATCGGGAATGTCTGCAACCTTGGATTCACGCAAAGTTTTTTCGATGCTGTTGTCTTTAGTTGTGTCCGAAAGCTCGAACGGCTTTGTGTAATCAGCGTCATAGATACCCTCGAGGGTACCTACCAACGCCAACTTGTAATGCTGAATTTCCTTAAAGGCCTTGTCAGCTTCTGCTACTACCTCATCCGCGAGATTCTTGTACTTAACAACACTTGCCGAGTCGTTGACCATTGCCTTTACGAACTCGTTCTGTGTGCCGTCAATTACACCCTCTGTAATCGCGTTTGTCTTGCGCAGAGAGCCATCGACCATCGTGAATGCGGTAAGGATTTCAGCAGAAACGTTCAATGCCAAAAGCGCAGTGTAGAATAGGTACATCATACCTATCATTTTTTGCCTTGGTGTTTCTTTTCCTCCACTCATGTTATGTTCGAATTAAAGATTTTACTTTGTTAACAAAATGTTGTTGCTTGATTCAGAATGTAAGATGTGTGCCAGATGCGCACAGGCGAATTAGGCCGTCTTAACATTCAATGCTGTAAGCATGTTACCGTAAACATTGTTCAAGGCCTGGAGGTTCTTGCCGAGCTTGTTGACCTCTGCAGAGTAAATCTTTGCACCCTGAACAGAATCTTTAAGTCCTTGGATAACAGAGTCGAAGTCGTTGAGCTGAAGCTCAAATACGCCGTTGATAGCGCCAAGATTCTTATTGAGCTTGGAGATGTTGGAGCTGTATTCCCTGTTGCCGTCGGTGAGAGCGGAGAAGTCCACCTGACCGAGCTTCGTGATCTGGCCCTGAACAGAACCCATGGTGTTAGCCATGTCTTCAGCAGAAGAGTTGAACGAAGCGATTGCTGTGGAAGCAGCCGAAATGTTGTCTGTGAATGTCTTAGAAGCAGCGGCAGCTGAAGATACCTCACGAAGATCTTTAGCGTTTTCGCTAAGGTTCTTGAGGTTATTGCCGAGCTTGTCAAAGAAGTTCTCGCCACCAGCCCTTTCAAGCATCTTATCGAATGCAGAGAGCGACTCGCCAGAGGTGCTTGCTTTCTTGGGTCCAGAAACTTCACCACTGTAGAACAACTGGTAACCAGAGTTGCTCTTGTCCATTGCGCCAGCCAAAGGATCTACGGTGCAGATGGGAAGGGTCTCGCCACGCTTCTCGGCGGCTTCCTCGTCCTCCTCCGTGAACATGAGCTCAGGGAAGATGTTCTTCCAATGGTACTCCTCGGGAACCGGAGACAAGCCGGTAACGAAGAAGATTGCAGCCTCTGTGAGAAGGCCGACCATCAGCATGACAGATGCGCCCGGGTAGTGCTGAATTTTGAACAATGCACCTACCATCACGATGGAGGCGCCCCAGCAGTTCACCTTGTTGAAAATGTTCTGAAATTTTCTGGTTTTGTTAAATGCTACCATAATTTTACTTTTAAATTGTTATTTAATTAATTGTTTATTGTACAGTTACGAGGCAGTCAGGCGCATGGCTCTGACCGTCGATTTTCAAACGCTAAAAGTATATATTATTTATGAAAGCAACAAATTTTATGCAATTTTTTTTTAATTTTTTTTAAGATTAAACTTTTTTCTACAATTTAGCATCGCAATTATTGTCGCTAACACATTGATATACAAGCAAAAACAATCGCAACGCGAGCAACCCATTAAAGGTTGCCCGCATTGCGATATTGATATGGAGTATTATGAAATGATTTTAGAAGTTGCCATAATCCCAATCTGTAGCGTTACGTCCCATGTAGGACCTTACACACCTGAATCCGATGTAGCTCTTAGCTGTATCCTGGTACTCGTATGTACGGGTGCCGACCTGGAGATAGAATCCAACGTCTTTCCAAGAACCACCGCGAACTACTTTTCTCTTCAATACTGGCGGGTCGTCTGCCATTGCATTGTAGCTGTAGTCAGGGTTGAGGTCGTGGGTGTAGCTGTATGCAGATTCGTCGAACGCATTTGAAGTCCATTCGGCTACGTTACCAGCCATGTCGTAGAGACCATACTCGTTGGGAGCGTAGGTAGCGACTTCAATTGTCCTTGCGGCGCCGTCGTCAGCATAACGACCACGGAGGGGTTTGAAGTTTGCGATGAAACAGCCTGAATTGTTCCTCGTGTAGGGACCGCCCCAGGGGTACATCGAGAGTGCGAGTCCGCCACGTGCTGCATATTCCCATTCTGCTTCGGTTGGGAGCCTGTACTGCTCAACCATAGGCTGATGGTTGGCGCGGAGATAGTTGTTGAGGAAGTCAGTACGCCAGATGCAGAATGCTGTAGCTTGTTTCCAGTTGACACCTACGACGGGGTAGTTGTCAAATGCAACGTGCCAGAAATATTTTCTTGCCATCGGCTCATTATAAGAATAGGTGTAGTCGCTCATCCAAACGAGTGTGTCGGGATATACGTTGATGCGACCGTCCATAATGAAGGAGCGGCGGTCCTGGATCGGAACGACGTTACCTTTGGCGTCGATAATTGTACCTTCGTACTTACCACCAGTGAAGTCTTCATTGAAGTTGTAGCGGTTTTCTTTGAGAGCTGCCTGCTTCAAGTCAACCCAGTAGTAATCGTAGATGAGTTTACGGGTGTCGATTTCCTGGAGCTTGTTGAAACGCTCTTCTTTAATAAGGTAGAGGTCTTTGATGGCGTCCGAAATAGCTTGACGCTCCTCACCTTTGCCCGACTTGTCCCAAACTTTGTTGCGATTTTCCCAGTTGAGCCAGCAGGTCTTGGGGTTGTTGGGGTCGTACTCGTTAAGATCGACCTTGTCCTCGTCAACGTGCATCGAGAACATATTACCACCCTTTGAATCCTCGCCAACGCCAGCGATAAGGCACATGCGCATTGCGATTGAATCCCTTACCCACTCTACAAACTGACGGTACTCATTGTTTGTGATTTCGGTGTCGTCCATCCAGAAAGGATCGACAGTAACAGTCTTGGACTGCGCCGTCATAGAGAAGGGGACATCCTGGTCGTTAGGTCCCATATTGTAACTGCCCTGCGGTATGAAAACCATTCCATACGGGTCAGACTCGGCATAGTTCGTGGGGCGGTTGCCCGCGCCGACAAGTTCGCCGTTGCCTCCCTTTTTGCAAGCACCGAGGAGCAGTAATCCCGATGCGGCTGTTAAAATCATTAACTTTTTCATAATACTCTTATATTTTCCGAATTGTTTTTAATCATTTTCTATCTCCTTACAGGTTCCTTACGCTTCTGACCTTCTGCGCTGGCTTACTGCGCTCCGGCATGAAACTGTAGCCTATCACAAACTCAAAGGATCCTGAATTGGCTTTGCGAAGTTTTGAAATTCCAACTTCGTATGCGAGTCCGACCTTGATGTCATTCATTATCGTAAGTCCCGCGAGAAGTGTTATTGCATCTTCGTTTCTATAAGTAACGCCACCCCATACTTTTTTATTGTATAAAATATTAATATTTATGTCGGCTTGCATTGTTTTTCCGTCAGACATCAATATTACTGAGGGTGTCAAATCAAATAACGTGTTTGGTAAATTAATATTGTATGATCCGACAAAATAATAATGTCTTGCGAGGTAAGTTTCACCATCTTCAGAGAAATCAAGTTTGGGTTCGGCAACATGAGTCGATGATACACCGAGCGTCAGGTTCTTCACATTATAATATATACCTGCACCGAAATCGAATATCATTTTTCTGACCTTGCCCTCAAAAATTGCTTCATGTTGGTCAGGAAACTGCCAGTCACCTTCTATGTTCTTATTGAACAAACCGGCATCAACACCGATGGACAAAACACCAGAACCCGCCTGAATATGATGAGCGTATGCTAATTTGGCGTTGAAATTTTTCTCGAAACCAATATTATCACTTGTGATGGTAGCTCCTACCCCACCCTGTGTACCAAACACCCTCACAGGTGCATCAACACACAAATTTGCTGTTTTGGGCGCACCTTCCATGCCCATCCACTGGTTGCGATATACGAGAACGGCATTTATCATGCCCTCGGTACCACAGAAGGCCGGATTGTAACCAGCCTGGTTGAACATAAAATGGCTGTAATGAGGATCTTGCTGTGCAAGACCCATCGCCGTCATTGCCACCATGACGATCAGTGTTATCAACATTCGTTTCATGTTACCCAAGTATTTGTGTGGTGAGACAATCTTGTCATTTACTTCTTATTTGTAACAGTTTTTTTCGCAGCGTTCTTTTCCTTTTCAGGCGCTGCGCCTGCAATTTTCAGGCAATCTTCCTCCGTGAGCGTGGTCGGGTCGGTCTGTGCGGCTATCTTGTAATACTTGCGCTTGTACCACACAGTGGGATGTCCCCAACGGTCGCGGACGATGCGGAGGTTGTCGTTGAACTCGCGGATGAGGTTTTTGCTGTCTTTCTCCAACTTTTCCTTAATCAACTCGATGCAACGCTCGTAGGTAACGGTCATCGGGTCGTCGGTCTTTTTCAGGGAGATAAACTTGCCGTTGTGGGCGATGTAGGGTCCAAAACGTCCTACCGAAACTTTCATCACCTTGCCTTCGTACTCGCCCACGGTGCGCGGGAGTTCGAGGAGTTTGAGGGCTTGTTGGAGGGTGATGTTGTCGATGGTAACTGGCTTCACGATGGAGGCGTAACGCGGTTTTTCGTCGCCCTCGTTGTCGCCGAGTTGCACCATAGGTCCAAAACGTCCCACACGTGCATATACATTCTTGCCGGTGGCGGGGTCGGTGCCGAGAAGTTTGCCGCCGGTCTCGTTGTCGAGGAGTTCGAGAGCCTCTTCAAGGGTGATGCTCTCTATGTGCTGGTCTTTGCGGAGACTTGCAAATACAGGTTTTGCATCGTCGCTGTTGTCGTTTTCGCCGAGTTGTACGATTGGGCCGAATCGTCCAATCCTCACCAAAACAACCTTGCCGGTGGCGGGGTCGTTGCCAAGTACACGCTCGCCCGACGAACGCTCGCCTTCCTCGATGCTCTGTTTGGTGGTTTCGTGGAAGGGGGTGTAGAAGTCGTGGAGCATCTTGGTCCATTCGAGGTCGCCGGATGCAATGTCGTCAAAATATTTCTCCACCGTGGCGGTGAAGTTGTAGTCCATAATGTCGGTGAAATGCTTGGAAAGGAAGTCGTTGACTACCATAGCAATATCGGTGCAGAAGAGTTTGTTTTTCTCCGCGCCGGTATTTTCGGTCTTGGTCTGACGAGAGATTTTGCCGTTTTTCAATGTCAGGTTTATGTACTGACGCTCCACGCCCGGACGGTCTTCCTTGATGACGTAGCCACGCTTTATAATTGTTGTGATGATGGGTGCGTATGTTGACGGACGACCGATGCCAAGTTCTTCGAGACGCTTTACAAGGCTTGCCTCGGTGTAACGCGGATTGGGACGGGTGAATCTCTGGTTGACCTCCAATAGTTGCAAATCCACCTTGTCGCCCTCCACGATGTTGGGCAGGAGTTGATTGTCCTTGTCGCTTTCGTCGTCTGTACCCTCAGAATACACTTTGAGGAATCCTTCAAACTTGACAACCTCGCCACTCGCTGCAAACTGTTCGCCGCAATTGTCCGCCTCAATCTTGATATTGGTGCGCTCGATGACGGCATCCGACATCTGCGATGCAAGCGTGCGCTTGAATATGATTTCATAAAGGCGTTGCTCGTCCCACTTCTGGCTTACAACTTGTTTCATCGTGGTAGGACGGATGGCCT
>JAGCRY010000082.1 GCA_017964465.1 Bacteroidales bacterium
GAACCCAGTCGGCTTGGCTCGATTGGATTTTGTGCGCCTCGCTTTCGATGTTGGCGTGGTCGCACGAAAGTATCGACGGCGATATTATCATTGTCTTGTCCATTTATATTCTATTATCGTCAAATGCTGTTTTCTTTATTATTCACCTTGGATGGACGTTTGTTTTCCACCGCTTGTTCTTCCAGCACCATAGGAATCAATTCCATTGCCGTATTAACGTAATGAAACTCCAAACCTTCAATGTAGAGAGGGTTGATTTCTTGGATGTCTCGGCGGTTTTGTTCTGACATAAAAATGTGCTTGATGCCGGCGCGTTTGGCACCGAGGATTTTTTCCTTTATGCCGCCAACTGCAAGTACACGACCGGTCAAGGTGAGTTCGCCTGTCATTGCAATATGCGGTTTTACAGGGCGTTGTGTGTAAAGCGATGCCAATGCCGTAAAAATCGTGATGCCCGCACTTGGACCGTCCTTCGGCACTGCGCCTTCTGGAAAATGAAGGCTGAGGTCGTTTTTCTTAAACATCTTGTGATCGATGCCGAGAGCATCCTCGTTGGCACAGAGATAGTTGAGTGCAATTTCAGCGGATTCTTTCATTACCTTTCCGAGATTGCCGGTGATGTTGAGAGTGCCATTGCCTTTGCTGAGTATTGCCTCGATGTATAGAAGTTCGCCGCCTGCTGAAGTCCACGCAAGTCCGGGAATTACGCCTGGTTGTCGCGTCTCAAAATATTCATCGTGAATGTATTTTGGGATGCCGAGAGCCTGTTGCGCGTCGTCGGGCGTGAGGGTAGCAGAATATTGTTCACTCGATGCGACCTTGACAGCGGTCTTGCGGGCGAGGGACGCGAGCACGTTGCTGAGTTCACGCACGCCAGATTCGCGAGTGTAACTGTTTATCAACAATTTCAACGTTTCGTCGGGCAGGATAAGGTCGTCAGACTTCAAACCGTGGTCGGCGAGAATTTTGGGAATGAGATGTCGTTTAGCAATCTCAATTTTTTCCTCCGTCACATAGCCCGAAACCTCGATAAGTTCCATACGGTCGAGGAGTGCGTCAGAGATTTTGTTTATGTTGTTGGCAGTGGCTATGAACATCACCTTCGAGAGGTCGTAGTCAAGGTCGAGAAAATTGTCATGGAACTCCGAATTTTGCTCTGGATCAAGCACTTCCAACATTGCAGATGCCGGATCTCCTCTGAAACTTGAATCCATTTTGTCTATTTCGTCCAACACAAAAACTGGATTTGACGCACCTGCCTTCTTGATATTGAGGATGATGCGCCCCGGCATTGCTCCGATGTAAGTGCGCCGATGTCCACGGATTTCGGCTTCGTCGTGTAAACCTCCAAGCGAAACGCGGACGTATTTGCGGTTCAAAGCCTTTGCAATACTCTTGCCGAGCGACGTTTTGCCGACGCCGGGAGGTCCGTAAAGGCAGAGTATCGGGGATTTGAGATTCTTTTTGAGTTTGAGGACGGCGAGGTATTCAAGTATGCGTTCCTTGACTTTTTCAAGTCCATAATGGTCATCATCAAGGGTCTTGCGGGCATCGGCAATTGTAAAATCGTCGTCGGTGCAAGTGTTCCACGGCAAGTCAAGGATGGTACGGGCATAATTGAGCTCAGTGGCGAAATCAGGCGACTGAGGATTGAGGGTTTTGAGGCGCGCCACTTCCTTTTCAAACGCCGTTTTCGCGTGCTCAGGCCAGTCCTTGGTTTTGGCACGTTCCTCTATTTCAACAATTTGCGTCGATGTAGGATCGTTGCCAAGTTCCTTTTGGAGAGTTTTAATTTGTTGATTGATGATGTAGTCACGCTGATCCTTATCAAGTTTTTGTTTGACGCGCTGGGCTACATCCACTTTGAGTTTCAGTTTTTGCTCCTCAGTGCCGAGAAGCGCAAGAAATTTGGTGGCACGTTTTTTTATGGAATTGATGGATAGCAATGACGCTTTCTCAATGCCGCTTATTTCGGTATGAGCCGCCACGAAACTCATCAGGAACGATGGCGAATCAATATTTTTTACAGCAAAAGCCATCTCCGGCGGCACATCTTCGCGGTGTTCGAGGATGCGCATCGCAGAGTCCGTTATGGAAGCCATTATTGCCTTAAATTCTTCATCGTCCTTTTCCGGCATAATGTCACGGCATGGCTTGTATTGAACTGTGAGATAGTGTTTTTCGGGATCGTTAAAAGAGCCGGGTGCGGTGAGTTTGATACGCGCCATACCCACAACAAGCGCAGAGACCGAACCGTCTGGCATTTCAAACACCTTGGCAGCCTTCGACAACGTGCCGTATGGCAGCAAGTCTTCCACCGTAGGGTTGTTTTTGTCGGGGTCGGCTTGCGTCATCACCGCAAAATACATCTGTTTTTCAAACGACAATTTGAGCACCTCGCCCGACGTCGGGCGACCCGCCTGGATGGGCAGGACGCTGTTGGGCAGGAGTGCGTTGTTTTTTAGCGGCAGCACGGGGATTTCTTTGCCGACGGATTTCCAGTCGATCTTTGGAGATTCGTCACCAATGGGAATCTGTATCACGTGCGACATTGGGTTTATGACGTTCATAGGCGTTTCCTGAGTTCTTGGGTTTCGTCAAAAACGTGTGTAAGGATGGCAGTTTCAACATCATCAAGAGCAATGTCGCGCCTTGCCATCATTATTTCGGCGGTGGTGAGGGCGTTTTTGAGAGGGTATTGCTCGTAGCCCGAATCCGCGCCGCCCCACGAGAACGACGGCACATAATTCCTCGGAAAGCCCGTGCCGAAAATGTTGCAACTAACACCAATCACTGTGCCCGTATTGAACATCGTGTTGATGCTGCTCTTGGAATGGTCGCCCATAATGAGTCCGCAGAATTGTAATCCTGTCTTTACAAAACGGTGCTTTGCATACGACCAAAGTTTCACTTCTGCGTAATTGTTTTTGAGATTGGAATTATTGGTGTCAGCGCCGAGATTGCACCACTGACCCAAAACCGAATTGCCAAGGAATCCATCGTGTCCCTTGTTGGAGTAGCCCCAGATGACAGAGTTGTTTACCTCGCCGCCGCATTTTGTGTGTGGTCCCATCGTTGTTGCGCCGTATATTTTCGCGCCGATTTTGATGCATGAATGTTCACACAATGCCAACGAGCCGTGGATAACGGCGTTTTCCATCACTTCACTATCCTTGCCGAGATAGACGTATCCACCAGCGGGATTTATGATTGCAAATTCAGCCTTTGCGCCTTCCTCCACGAAGATTCTCTCGCGTTGAAGGTAACGGTTGGTGTCAGAAAGTTCCGCACTCTTACGACCGTCGGTCAGAAGGTGGAAGTCGCGCTCTATTTCCTGTTCATTGAGGGTGAAGATGTCCCAAGTATTGTTGATGCGGGAGATTGTATCATGGTGTTTTATTTTGAGTGACAACGACTTGCGGTCGTTGTAGAATGTGATTGCGTCGTCGTCGTCGAGACGAGCCGCCACGAGGTAACCGTCCATCTCGATGCCTTCGCCTTTTTGGAGCGTGGCAACTTCGCTGAAAAATTCTTTTGTCGGCAACAGGCGCGAATCCACCACAAAATTGTCGTCCTCGATGATGGGCGTGTATTTGAGGCGGAGATAAGGGTCGCCGAGCATCGATGTCTGTTCGCCGCTGATGGTCTGCCATTTGTCGTGGATGGTGAGTATGCCCACGCGCAGGTCGGCTGCCGGACGTGTGAAAGTGAGCGGCAGAAGATCCATACGGTTTTCTATGTCGTCGGAGAGGATGAGATTCATAACAAAAGATTAAAGTTTTAAGATGAAAGTTTAAAGTGTAGGCAAACCAAAAAAGCCCATCGGCGGAATTGCCACGGGCTCTTTTGTAGTTTTGTCGGAGCGTCTGCACCTCCGCACATACGGCGACGCGCTCAAAAATCTTAGCGACCGCTCTTAGAGGAGTACGTATTTTCGTATCTCTTCTTGAACTTATCGACACGACCAGCTGTATCCACAAGCTTCATCTTGCCGGTGAAGAAGGGGTGCGAGCTGCTCGAAATTTCAAGCTTTACCAAGGGGTAAGTTTCGCCATCAATCTCGATAGTGTCCTTTGTGTTGGCAGTACTCTTAGTGATAAAAGTCTGTTCGTTGCTCATATCTTTGAAAACTACAAGGCGATATGATTCAGGATGCGTATTCTTTTTCATTTGTTATGTTATGTAAAATGTTTTCGTATTTTCAGACCGCAAAGGTATGAAGTATTTTTTGAATGTGCAAATTTTTTTGAGGATTTTTTTATCAACTATTCAACCTCTCCAAATGACACATCATCAGCGAATCGTCAGCGTTGTGCAGGTGCATACCGCCGCCCTCGCAGTAGCGGAAAAATTTACAGTCGGCGCAGATTCCAGTCTTTGCCCATTCGCGGTTACGGAATTTTTGGAATTTGGTGTTCCATACCTCCCAAAAGTCGTCCTTATAAATATTGCCCTGACTGAATACTGCCCTGATGCCCGGACACGCCGAAATGTCGCCGTTGCTCATCACCGACGCCACCGAAACTCCCGCCTCACAACTGTAAAACAAGTCGCGGACGACGCTCTCGTAGCGTCCCAAAAAGCCTTCACAACTGTAACTTACGTGCTTGCCCTCGGCACGGCACTCCTTGATAAATTCCATCAGGCGTCGCATCTGCGCACCGTCGAGAAGAAGTTCCTTATTTTCGGCGGCTCGTCCAGCCGGAAATGCCGAAAATACTCGCCAATTCTCCACGCCAACATCAAACAACTTTTTTTTCAGTTCGTGAAGACCATCCAAACTCTTGGGCGTTACGCAAGTGGCGACATCCCAATTGAGTCCCGAAGTCATCCCCAAAAGTCTGATTGCATTGAAGGCACGCCGCCAACTTTCATTGTTGCCGCGCATATAATTGTGGTCGTCCTCGTTGCCGTCGAGACTTATGGTCGCGCTCCTCAGTCCGCTGTCTATCAACGCTTTGAGACGGTCAACAGTCAACAGCATACCGTTGCTGACAAAACCCCACGGATATTCTCGTTTGTAGAGTTGTTTGCCAACATATTCGATGTCGTCGCGTAGCAACGGCTCGCCGCCAGTAATGATTATCATAAGTTCATGATTGTTGACATGAGGAGTCAGCTTGTCAATCACCGAGAGAAAATCATCGGCGGGCATATCCTTGATTTGAGATTTTGGCAGACATGCACTGCCGCAATGACGACAATGAAGATTGCACCGCAGCGTACATTCCCAAAACAACTGCTTGAGTTCGTGGAGCTTCTTGCGGTTATTTTTGAGGCTGCGGGCAAGTTCGAGACCAATGCGTTTTTTCAGTGAAAGTTCCATCTTATTCTTCGGGATTTGACGGAGTTTCGGGGGATTCGGATTCTGACGGAGTTTCAGGTTCCTCGGTATTCTCAGGCTCTGCGGGTTCGGCGGGTTTCTTTTTGAGCGTGAAGTCGTGCGTGGTAGAGCAACTACCAGCGTACCAATCACCGTCGCCGCCCTCATATTGTGGCGATAGTCCTACGGAATCGGCAGCATAGACGCCAGACGGGTCTTCCGCCATCACCCACAATAAGCGATAGCTTCCCATACTTTTGGCATTAAACACATATTTGCCATTTTGGTCGGTCGTAGCGGTATCGCCGTAATGTCGTTGAACATAGACTTTTACACCTTCCACACCCTTCCCTTCTTCATTGAGGACAGCACCTTCAATCTTGAATTTGGCGTATGGCTGTCCATACAAGTCTGCATCATAGGCATCATCGCCACAACCAGTGGCAGCAAATCCAAGAGCTCCAAGTAGTGCCGAAACCATTGCGCACCACTTCATTGTCAAATACTTCTTAATTCTATTCATTTTGATTAATTGTTTTGGAGATTATTATTTTGTTGTTTCATATTCTTAAACTTAGACGGAGGCACACCATAAAGTGCAATTATTTCGCCGTGATCACGGATTCGGGGAGGCTTTTTGGAGCCGATGGTATCAACAATAGGTGCGTTGCTGTCGTCAATGACAACCTTCTGCGTCCTATGGCACGCCCCGAAGCCCATTGCCGTCAATATCGCCATCAGTATTCCGCACCATCTGCTGCGTATTATGTTGTTAAGTTTTGCCATCTTAGGTCTATTTTGATTGTGTTGCAAAAATAAACAAAACAAAGAATAATGTAGAATAATTATAGGTTAAAAGTTGTTAACAAAAAAATGCCGCCACGAAAATATAATCGTGGCGGCATAATAATCATTATGTTGATAATTTTAGGCTGATTACCTTACAAAAAGCAACTCCCTATACTTCGGCAGCGGCCACATCTCATCGTCAACAATGAGTTCAAGGTTGTCAACATTGTCACGGATTACATCGAAGAACGGGAGCACAGTATCATGGTAGGCAATGGCCTTGTCCTTCTCCGACTCGATGCGGTTTGCCTTGCGGCGGGCAGCAACCATAGCCTCAACATTGGTCGTGAGGCTGTCGATGTAGCCCGAAATCTTCTCGATGGTCTTGATGTTTTGTGCACCGAGTTTGTTGGCTCGTTCCTGTCCCAAAACATTGACCATTTTGTTCATGCTGTCAAGGAGCAACGCCTGGTACTTCGTGGCGACAGGCACAATGGAACTCAATACCAAATCACCAAGCACACGCGCCTCAATCTGGACCTTCTTCGTGTAGATGTCCCACTTGACCTCATTTCGTGCAATGAGTTCCTTCTCCGTGAACACTCCAGTCTTGGCAAACATCTCGATTGACTGAGGCGTGGTGTATGCGTCATAAATTTTGGGCACAGACGTCTCACAGTCGAGACCTCGCCTCAAAGCCTCTGCCTTCCATTCGTCAGAATAGCCGTTGCCATCGAAACGTATCGCCCTCGACTCCTTCAAGTATTGTTTAATGACCTCGAAAATTGCGTGTTCCTTGGACATTCCGGCAGCAATCTTTGAATCCACAGTACTCTTGAACTCCGACAGCTGTGCGGCAACTGCCGTATTTACAGCAATCATCGCCGACGCGCAGTTTGCAGATGAACCCATTGCGCGGAACTCAAACCTATTACCAGTGAAGGCGAAAGGCGAGGTTCTGTTACGGTCTGTGTTGTCGAAAAGAACTTCGGGTATGCTGCCAATGCCGAGTGACATTTTTTTCTTGTCATCAAGTATGATGCCCTCATCACTCGATGCATTTTCGAGTTTGTCGAGGAGGGTGGAAAGCTGCGTACCGAGGAACACAGAAATGATCGCGGGCGGCGCTTCATTCGCACCAAGTCGGTGAGCGTTCATTGCAGTCATCACGGAGGCTTTCAGGAGCGCATTGTTTTTATAGACCGCCATGAGAATGTTCACAACGAATGTCACAAACTGCAAATTTTCCTCAGGGGTCTTGCCTGGCGTGAGGAGACCTACACCAGTATCAGTGCCGAGAGACCAGTTGTTATGCTTGCCAGAACCATTTATGCCGGCAAATGGCTTTTCATGGAACAAAACACGGAACCCGTGTTTGCGAGCTACACGCTTCATTATCGACATGATGAGGAGGTTCTGGTCGTTTGCGAGGTTTGTCTCACCGAATATCGGAGCAAGTTCAAACTGATTGGGCGCAACCTCGTTGTGCCTAGTCTTGCAGGGGATGCCGTATTTATACGCCTCAAACTCCACTTCCTTCATATACGCCTGCACGCGCTCAGGAATTGCACCGAAATAGTGGTCTTCGAGCTGTTGGTTTTTTGCGGATTCGTGGCCAATGAGTGTGCGACCTGTGAGAAGGAGGTCGGGACGTGCGGCATAGAGACCTTCATCAACGAGAAAATATTCCTGTTCCCATCCGAGATATGAGAACACTTTTTTGACTTTTGGATCAAAATACTGACACACATCTGTTGCCGCCTTGTCAACCGCAGACAAAGCCTTCAGGAGCGGAGCCTTGTAGTCGAGAGATTCGCCAGTGTACGAAATGAAAATCGTGGGGATGCAAAGTGTGTCGTCAACAATGAACGCAGGCGACGATGGATCCCATGCAGAATAACCACGTGCCTCGAATGTATTGCGCAAACCGCCACTCGGGAAACTTGAGGCATCGGGTTCCTGCTGTGCGAGCAATTTGCCCGAAAATTCCTCTATGACACCTTCGCCGGGCGCACCGATGTATTCAATGAAGGAATCGTGTTTCTCGGCGGTTCCCTCAGTCAAAGGCTGAAACCAATGCGTATAGTGGGTCGCGCCAAGTTCCATCGCCCACTGCTTCATGCCTGCCGCCACCTGGTCGGCGATGCTGCGGTCGAGGGGCTTGCCCGACTTTGTTATCTGGTTGATTTGTTTGATGGTGTCCTTAGAAAGGTACTTAGCCATCTGATGTTTGCCAAACACATATTTGCCAAAATAGCCCGACGTGGGCTCATCCGGCGCGTCAACAGGCCTCGCCTCCTTCTTGAAGGCCTCGCCTACGACCTGAAATCTTAATCCACTCATGTTTAAATTGGTTTTGGTGATTATTGTTTTACGGTGCAAAGATATGAATAAGTTTTCAGAGTAGGCAAAGTGAGAGCGCGGATTTAAAGTAAAAAAAACATACGCTGCAATATCATCCATAAAATATAATTGTTTTTTCCACATATTTTAATTAACTTTGCGTCAAAAGAATCTAACATTATGGAATACGAACACTTACTGAGGTTTTTCATTGCGGCGTTGCTGGGCGGCGTCATCGGATTGGAGCGCGAATACAGGTCTAAGATGGCTGGATTTCGCACGCATTTTCTTGTGGCGTTGGGCAGCGCGATTTTTATGATAATGTCTATCCACGGCTTCGACAGCGACCTGCCGCTATTGGACAAGACCAACTATTCGCTCGACCCGGCGCGTATTGCCGCCAACATCGTAACGGGCATCGGCTTCATCGGCGCGGGCGCTATCATCTTCCAAAAACATATAGTGCGCGGCATCACCACGGCGGCGGGCATCTGGGTGACGGCGGCAATAGGTATGGCTTGCGGCGGCGGACATTACGCTCTCTCGGTGGCTACTACCGTGCTGGTGCTCATCGGATTGGAGACCTTCAATTTTATACTCGGCAAGATGGGCAAAAAGACCGTCTCGCTCGCCATCACCGCCAAATCGCGTTATGAAGTAAATTCTATCCTCGACAAAATGAAGGCGGCGGGGTTTAGCATCGACACTTATAATATAGAGATGACAATGAAAGACGAAAAAAAGGTGTATGTAATCACCCTCGATGTCAAAATCAAACGCACCGACTACGAAAAACGCATTGCCGAACTCATCGCCGGCTTCGACGAGGTGTATGTGGATAATATTCAGGGATGATTACACCTTCATATACCTCACCAACGCATCATACCTCTCTTCGAGCATATCGTTGTATTTAGAATCGCCGCCACGGACATTGCGGACGCGGTAGCCGTTGCGTTCGAGGCCTTGGATTACGGACGTGGTCTCGTGGCCATTGAGTTTGAGGACAGCCCTCACGCCGTGAGTGCCAAGCGGCTGAGAGAGCATCGAGAGGATTTTCATAGAATTGTATTCGGCGACATTGGCAATCACCGCCGGCGAAAAATTGCGGCTTTCTGTCTCCAACTCAATCACGCCGCCCGGCACGTGAGCAGCCGTCAAGTCGGCGAGTTGCTCTATCAAACTTTCGCGGGTGATGCAGCCGAGATATTTGCCATCGGCGTCGGCAACAGGCAGTATAGAATAATGATGCTGCGACATCAAACGAAGCACACCATAAACATCAAAATCAACAACCGCCGACGGTTTTTCCAACGTCAACGATTCCACCAACGCATTAGCATTGAGGGCGTTGCGGAGCAAATCCTCAGACACAACCCCCACATACTGCATCCCTTCCGATACAACGGGAAGATGCTCATACTTATAGCCGTCCATAGTGCGGAGAGCCTTTTTGACGGTCTCCATCGGACTTATAGTCGGTATTCCAGATGATATTAATTGGCTTGCTGACATACAATTATAATTTCTGATGCAAAGAAAATACATTCTCGCGAAATATTTGCACAATATAACGTAAAAAAAATATTAAAAAAACATAAAATCTAAATTTTTTGTATTAATTTGCGGCATAATTTCAAACACAAAGCAATTTCATATATGAAAACATTCAAATCATTGATTCTTACGCTTATAATGTTGTTAGTGGCGGGCGTCGCGACCTCGCAAGTAACGACATCCTCGCTCACGGGCGTAGTGAGCGGCGACGACGGCGAGACTCTCCCCGGCGCAACAGTAGTGGCGGTGCACACCGAGACATCCGCGCAATACGCGGTAATCACCGACATCAACGGACGCTACATCATCCAAGGCATGAAGCCGGGCGGCCCCTACGAAGTAACGGTGCAGTTTGTGGGAATGTCGCCCTACAAACAGAACGGCATCTACCTCTCACTCGGCGAAACCTTCAAACTCAACGCCTCTCTGAGCGACGAGGCGAAAGAATTGCAGGAGATTGTCATAGTCTCCAAAAACAAATTTGACGCATCGAAGACCGGAGCATCGAGCCGCGTGAAGGCAGAGGACATCGAGAATATGCCATCGATGTCGCACTCCATCGCCGACGCCGCAAGGCTCAACCCCCTCATCTCCACCTCCAACAACGGCGCAATGTCTTTTGCCGGCGTCAACAACCGTTACAACGCATTCCAAGTGGACGGCGCGATGAACAACGATGTCTTTGGTCTCACCCCCAACGGCTCCAACGGCGGACAAGCAGGCGCACAGCCGATTTCCATCGAGACACTCGACCAAATCCAAGTGAGCGTGGCACCGTTTGACGTTAAACAGAGCGGCTTTACGGGCGGCTCCATCAATGCAATCACCAAGTCGGGCACCAACACCCTTCACGGCAGCATTTATTATGATTTCAACAACCAAAACCTCATCGGCAAACGCTATGAGATGATGAACGGCGAGAATAGCGAAAAATACGACGACGAATCAGAATACCGCCTTGGATTCACACTCGGCGGACCAATCGTCAAAAACAAACTTTTCTTCTTCGCCAACTACGAACACACCGACAAGGTATATCCCAACAATTACGGACTCGGCTCGTCGGCGTCCAAAGTAGATGCCACCGAGGCGCAAAACATCCTCAACGTCCTCAAATCAAAAGGTTACAACGACAGTTTCTCCGACCTCGACAACTATACAAAATCCGACAAGGCAGGCATCAAACTCGATTGGAACATCAGCACAAAGCACAAGGCATCAGTAAGTTGGCGTATGGTAAACGCCAAACAACTCAGCGGCACAAGCACCGCAGCATACCTCGATTCCAAATCATACGCCTACGACTTCTCGTCCAAGACCAACACCATCGCGGGCGAACTCCAAAGCCGTTTTAGCGACAAGGTTTCCAACGAATTGAAAGCGTCATACGTAATTGTACGCGACAAACGCGATCCCTACGGCGTTGCGCCGATGATTCAGGTCAACAACGTGGGCGGCGGCTCGGTATCATTAGGCACGGAGCGCAGTTCGGCTGCCAACGGCCTCGACCAAAACATCCTTACCATCACCGACAACCTCACAATCTACGCCGGCAAGCACACCCTCACATTCGGCACTCACAACGAATTTTACAAATTCAAAAACCTCTTCATCCAAGACCCATACGGCTCATACTATTTCTCATCGCCCGACGACTTCTACAAATTTGCGGACGGCATATCAACGTATGAAAAAGACGGACAATCCTACAACACGCTCAGCCGCTACCGTTTTGGAATGGCAAACGAAAAAATCACCGGCGACAAGCACTGGGCGGCACAGTTTGGCGCGGCACAATTTGGCTTGTACGCTCAGGACAAAGTGATTATAAGCGACCGTTTCGACGTAACATACGGCCTCAGGATAGACATCCCCGTATTCTTCGACACCCCCGCCGACAATGCCGACTTCAACGCCTACGCACAAAAAGTTGGTTGGAATGTAAAGACCAACCAGAAACTCAGCAGCGCACCTCTTTGGTCGCCCCGCGCCGGATTCCGTTACGAATTTGACGAGAAAGGCAACTTCACCCTCCGTGGCGGCGTCGGCGTATTCTCTGGCAGGATTCCGTTTGTATGGCTCTCCAACAGTTTCTCCAACACCGGCATACAACTCGTAACCTTCGACGAAAAGAAAAACCTCGGCAACGCCGTGTTGAGCGTCAATCCAAACGAACAGGAAACGATGTACAGCACACTCAGCGCGTCGGGTAGCCAGACGGTCAACGTTTTTGCCGACGACTTCAAATTTGCACAGAGCGTCAAATTCAACCTCGGCTTCGACTTCCAACTTGGCGGCATCGACTGGACGGCAGAATGGTTGCTCTCCAAAGTAATCAACGACGTTGTATATCGCAACTGGACACGCCACATGACAGGAAGCACATTCGGTCAAGAATATGGCCTTGGCTTCGACAACCGTCCTACGTTTGAAAAACCGACCACAACCGACGACTACTTCAACAAGACCCTCAGCAATATGTACCTCCTCGACAATACCAACAAGGGCTACTCCACGAGCCTCTCGCTCCGTGGCAGCAAGACCTTCAATTGTGGTCTCAACCTCTCGGCGTCATACACATTCACGAGGTCTAAGTCAGTCAACAACGGCAGTTCGAGCGTTGCTCAGTCAAATTATAATTACAACTACACCTACCAAAACCCCAACAAGCCTGAACTTGGATTCTCCGCCTACAACATTCCTCACCGCATCACAGCCTCGGCTACCTACGCCAAGGAATATGCAGGACATTGGAAATCAACTATTTCACTCATCTACACCGGCGTATCTGGCAGTGCATACAGCATATATTATTATGGCGACCTCAACGGCGAAGGCTCCAACGAAAACGACCTGATTTTCATCCCGACAGACGCACAAATAGACAAGATGAGTTTCAAGGCCAACGACAAATACACCGAAGACCAGCAACGCGCCAACTTGAAAGCGTGGATTGCATCGGAAGACTATTTGGCAGACCACAGGGGCGAATACTTCGAGCGTTACTCCGACAACGAGAAGTTTGAAAACCACTTCGACTTCCATTTCGCACAGAGATTCAGTTTCAAGGCCGGCAAGCAGACCCACGCAATCGAATTTTCATTCGACGTGATGAACATCTCCAATATGTTCAGCGCAAAATGGGGACGCTATTCGGGAACATCTGGCTACTACTCGCCCATCACATACGCGGGCAAAGGTCAGTACCAATTCCTCCATCCCGCCGATTACAATATGCGCTCATACGCCGACTACTACTCCCGCTGGCGTGGTCAGATTGGCATCAAGTACATATTCTAACGACATAGAATTGCAATCAAAAAAGAACCACCGCCTTATATAAAATATAAGGCGGTGATTTTTTTGAGTTTTTTTCAAAAAAAATTTTGCAGTTCAAAAAATATTTCATAACTTTGCCCCCCGAAAAGCATGGCAAAAAAATTGCA
>JAGCRY010000083.1 GCA_017964465.1 Bacteroidales bacterium
CCTTGGGATCCAACGAGGCGGCTATCGCAAACATCTGCATCAACGCAGTTAGTATAGACTCATTCATTATCTTATGGGTTCTTATTGTATGCTTTTTGTCCTTCAAAAGACTTCACAAATGTAAGAAACAAATATCATACCCACAAAAAATATTAAAAAAAGATTGAAAAAAATTTTTATGGCTACAAAATTTGCCGTATTTTTGTTTTCTGTAATAGAACATAAAAACATCAAACAGAAATGAGTATATTGGTAAATAAGGATTCCAAGGTCATAGTACAGGGATTCACAGGCAGCGAGGGCACGTTCCACGCTGGTCAGATGATTGAATACGGCACGCAGGTCGTTGGCGGCGTGACACCCGGAAAGGGCGGACAGACCCACCTCGACCGTCCGGTCTTCAACACCGTAAAAGAGGCTGTCGAGAAGACTGGAGCAAACGTAAGTTGTATTTTTGTGCCGCCGGCATTCGCTGTGGATTCAATCATGGAAGCAGCCGAATCGGGCATAAAGGTCATCGTGTGTATCACGGAAGGCATCCCGACGCAAGACATGGTGAAGGTGAAGGAATACCTCAAGGACAAGGACTGCCGTCTCATCGGACCTAACTGTCCCGGCATCCTCACAGTAGGGGAGGCAAAGGTCGGCATCATGCCCGGCTTCATCTTCCAGAAAGGCCACGTGGGCATCGTATCGCGCTCAGGCACATTGACATACGAAGCAGTTGACCAGGTAACGAAAGCAGGACTCGGACAGACCACGGCTATCGGCATCGGTGGCGACCCAATCATCGGCACGCCCACACTCGACGCCGTTAAGCTCTTCATGGCTGACCCAGACACCGAGGGCATCATCATGATTGGCGAAATCGGCGGCAGCATGGAGACCGACGCGGCATATTGGATTAAGGAAAACGGCACAAAGCCCGTCGTAGGCTTCATAGCCGGTCAGACCGCACCGAAAGGCCGTCGCATGGGTCACGCAGGCGCAATCATCGGCGGAAAGGCAGACACCGCAGCCGCAAAGATGCAAATCATGCGCGAGTGCGGCATCCACGTCGCAGAATCGCCCGCAGATCTCGGCAGGCTCATGGCTGAAGCCTTGAAGAAATAAGAAAAGAACTTACTTTTTTTTGTTTTATTCATAGTTTTATTTTTTTTCCGCCGGATGAAACCGTTGTTTCCATAATATGTTTTTATCTTCATCCGGCGGTTTTTTTTATAAATGAGTAATATGAAGACAATCAAGATAATGGCGGACGTCATTGAATGTAACAAAGAAGAACTCAATGAGGACGACCGCCGACTTGTGAAAAGTGCAGAAGATTTTCTGCCTCACGCCTACGCTCCATACTCAAAATTCAGCGTTTCGGCGGCTGCATTGCTCGACAACGGCGTAATCGTAAACGGCACAAACCAGGAGAACGCCGCCTCGCCGTCGGGATTGTGCGCGGAGAGGACCGCTGTTTTCTATGCAAACTCCATGTACCCTGAAAACAAGGTCTTAACAATCGCAATATCAGCATTTTTCGAGGGTCAAATCGTCAAGAATCCGATAACTCCATGCGGTTCATGCCGTCAGGTCTTGTTGGAAACCGAACAACGCTATAAATCCCCAATCCGCCTCATACTCGCCGGCAGGGACAAATGCTTGATTGTCAATAGTGTAAACGACATCCTTCCATTAAATTTCGACAGCTCGTTTTTTGATTAGTGTTATGAATTGCGCAGAAAAATATACCGAAATCCGTCAACAATTGCCGGAAAATGTCACTCTCCTCGCGGTTTCAAAGACAAAGCCCGTCGAGGACATCATGTCACTTTATAATATAGGGTGCCGCGACTTCGGCGAAAACAAAGTCCAGGAGATGACACAAAAATACAGCGAACTCCCGAAGGACATCCGCTGGCATCAGATTGGGCATCTGCAGACAAACAAGATAAAATACATCATTCCGTTTGTCTATATGATTCATAGCATCGACTCCCTAAAACTTGCCGTGGAAGTTAACAAACAAGCCGCAAAACACAATAGGGTAGTGGACTGCCTATTTGAACTTAAAGTTGCAAACGAAGAAACAAAATCGGGATTCGACATAGAGGAGCTTAAACAGTTATTGTCGGAAGGAATTTTGAACGAGCTGACAAACATCCGCTTCTGTGGCGTGATGGGCATGGCCACAAACACAAATGACGCCTCGGAAATCCGCAAGGAATTCTTGAGCGTCAAGTCAGTATTTGATTATATAAAAGAAAATTACGCCGGTGAGGTAGGGGAGTGCTTCACCCAAATCAGCATGGGAATGTCTGGCGATTATCAAATTGCTGTCGAGTGCGGCAGCACAATCGTCCGTATCGGAAGCACAATTTTCGGCGAGCGTGATTACTCGCGACCCCTGTAAGTAGCCTCAAACCTGCGGTTCAACTCATGCACCTTGGCGTCGCCACTTTTGATGGCCTCAGCCTTAGCGATGCAATCCTTGAAGTCCTCGGGGTCGAAGTCGCCGCCCTCGAGATACCTTGAAGCCATATAGACGTACCTGTTGAACAAACTGTCGGCAGCCTTGTTGTCGCTAACGACGGAAACCACAGGAATTTCCATGTCATTGGCACGACTGTCGCCATTGTTGGCACTCTTGAACACGAAGAACGTCAAAGCAGCCGCAAATACAGTTGCAAACCCAACGCGAGTGATTTTTGCGTTGTGCTTGCGTGCTGCGCTCTTGCGCTCGTGAGCGGGAGCAGCGGACGAAGCCGCGCTGCTGTTCGCATTGACATTCAATGCAAACGGCATCTGGTCGGCATTCAAAACGCTCGACTGCTGAGGCACCGGCAAATTCTGCCTGTACTTGAAGTCGTAGGCGATGTCATCAACGACCTCGCGCAACGTGATGTATGCGCGGTCGGTGTCCATGCCATTATGAACGCGGTCGATGAGCGCACCGGTGAAATACGTCGGCGCGTCGGGCGCGTCCTTCGGGAAGAGCGCGGTAGAATCCTCATCGCAGGCGGACACATAATGAACACCCTCGAAATTCTTCATGAGCGCAGTCTCGGGCGCGTCGCCCATTGCGTTATGGATACCACCACTGTGGCAGGCGTCCACCACAAGAATCTTGCGGGAAGCCGCCGACCTGCTGATCTTCTCCAAAACAGACTTAGCCTCGATTGCATCGGAGTCAAGGTAGTTGACATCCATGTCGGAGGTTGCGAAATAGAGCTTGTAGTTGTCAGGGTTGATTATGCCATGACCACTGTAGTACACAAAAAGCGTGTAGTCGGAATTCTTAGCCATCTCCTTCGCGTCGGTAATCCTACGCGCAATGGTCTTAGAATCCTCGTTGAGCGAAACGATGATATTTCGCTCATTGACACCGATATAGCGCGGATCCATGAACATTTCCTTCATGAGTCGGATGTTAGTCTCCACGTTTGGGATGTCGGAGTACTTTTTCGTGTTGTATCGGCTCGCACCGATCAAAAGCACAATGTACTTGCTCTTCTTGATGAAATTAATAGTTCTCATAATTCTCAAAAATTTAAAGTAGTTGTTGTTAAAAAAAAAGTTGTCTAAAAAGTTGTTGTTGTCATAAAAAAATGTTGTTGTAATAAAAAAAATGGTTGTTATTGTATTAAAAATTTAAAAGTTGTTGTTAAGCCAATTTTTCAATCAGCAATACAAATATACAAAATATATTTGAAATATGCAAATATTTCGTTACTAAAATTGCTTTTTTATATATAAAAAGTTTTAAATTGTAATTTAAACCTTACAAAATCTCATACAAATTTATTGTTTCCATAAAATAATACTTTACAAAAATCGGCATTCTAACGCTTTGGTTTGATGATTTTTATGCATTGAAAAATGCGGGCTGTCGAATACGGGTGGAATTTGTTAAAAAAACTTAAGAAAATGGCAAAATCCCCCAAAACATCAAAAAATGAGCCGCAAATTTTCGGTGGTTTCAAAGAAAATTGCTAATTTTGCACACTAAGTACATAGAAAGTAAATCAACCTTAATTATGTCAGAAGATACAAACGAAAGAATCGTTAAAGTAAACATAGACAAAGAGATGCGAAACGCCTACATCGACTATTCGATGTCGGTTATCGTATCGAGGGCGCTGCCCGATGTCCGTGACGGACTAAAACCCGTTCATCGCCGCGTGCTTTTCGGCATGAACGAGATGGGCGTGTTCAACAACCGCCCCACTAAGAAGTCGGCGAGAATCGTCGGCGAGGTCATGGGTAAGTTCCACCCGCACGGCGACAGTTCGGTATATATGACCATGGTGCGCCTCGCCCAGGATTGGGTCATGCGCTATCCGCTCGTGGACGGGCAAGGTAACTTCGGCTCTGTCGATGGCGACCCGCCAGCCGCAATGCGTTATACCGAGGCAAGGCTCAAGAAAATCGCCGAGGACACCCTCATCGACCTCGACAAGGACGCCGTGGATTTCGTGCCGAATTTCGATGAATCCCTTAAGGAGCCGACCGTGCTGCCTACGAGGATTCCGATGCTGCTTGTGAATGGTGCGTCGGGCATCGCCGTCGGCATGGCTACAAACATGGCACCGCACAACCTCGCGGACTCCATCGACGCGATTGTCGCCTATATCGACAACAACGACATTGACATCGAGGACCTCATAAAGGTCATCAAAGCCCCCGATTTTCCGTCGGGTGGCATAATCTATGGCTATCAGGGCGTTAGGGACGCTTACCTGACGGGGCGCGGCAGGATTGTTTTGCGCTCAAAGTACCATATCGAGACTACATCGTCGGGCAAGCCGCAGATTATTTTTGACGAAATTCCCTACATGGTCAACAAGGCTCTGGAAATCAAGCACATCTCCGACCTCGCAAATGAGAAGAAGATTGAGGACATTGTCCATGCAAACGACGAGTCCGACCGCAAGGGTATGCGCGTTGTAGTGACGCTCAAACAGGGTGCGATTGCAAACGTGGTAGTCAATAAGTTGTTCAAGCTGACACAATTCCAGACAACCTTCAATGTGAACAACATCGCGCTCGTGAAGGGTCGCCCGAAGTTGTTGAACCTGAAGGAGTTGATTGTATGTTTCGTGGATCACAGGCTCGACGTCGTGGTACGCCGTTCACGATATGAACTCGAACAGGCACAGAAGAAGGCTCATATCCTCCAGGGCTTGCTCATCGCGCTCGACCATCTCGATGAAGTCATCGCGCTCATCAGGTCGTCCGCAAACCCGGACGTTGCAAGGACGGGCTTGATGGAGAGGTTCGGTCTCTCCGACGCTCAGGCGCGTGCAATCCTTGAGATGCGTCTCCAGAAGCTCACAGGCCTCGAGCGTGAAAAAATCAAGAGCGACTACGATGAAATCATGAAATACATCGACTACCTCAATGAAGTGCTTGCAAGCCGTGACAAACAGATGCAAGTCGTGAAGGAGGAGTTGCTGGAAATCAGGGAGAAATACTACGACGAGCGCAGGACTTCCATTGAATACGCCGCTTCCGAGGACTTCAATCCTGAAGATTTCTATGCCGACGACGATGTTGTCATCACAATCTCCAAACTCGGCTACATCAAGAGGACTTTGCTTTCAGAGTTCAAGACTCAGCACCGTGGCGGCAAAGGCTCAAAGGGCAGCACGACACGTGATGAGGACTTCATCTGCCACATGTTCAGCGCAACTTGCCATAACACCATGCTGTTTTTCACCAAGAAAGGCAAGTGCCTGTGGCTCAAGGTTTATGAAATCCCTGAAGGAAACAAAACTTCAAAAGGTCGCGCCATCCAGAACGTCCTCAACATTGAGAGTGACGACTCGGTCATGGCATACATCAACGTCAAGACCCTCACCGACCCCGAATATGTCAACAGCCACTATATTATAATGTGTACCAAGAACGGCATCATCAAGAAGACGCCGCTCAGCGAGTACTCGCGCCCGCGTACAAACGGCATCATCGCCATCAACATCCGTGAAGGCGACGAACTCCTCGCCGCAAACCTTACAAACGGCAATAACGACATCATTCTTGCTGTGAAGGGCGGAAAGGCTGTGAGGTTCAATGAGACCGACGCACGTCCTATAGGCAGGACAGGCTCGGGCGTGAAGGGCATCACAGTACCCGAAGGCGACGAAGTTGTGGGCATGGTTGTGGCTGACGTCAACAATCAGGACGAGAACATCCTCGTTGTGTCTGAAAATGGTTATGGAAAGCGCTCCATGCTCGAGGACTACCGCGTGACATCGCGCGGCGGAAAGGGCGTGAAGACCATCAACATCACCGAAAAGACCGGCCTCCTGATTGCTATCGACAAGGTCACGAACGACGACGACTTGATGATTATCAACAAGTCCGGCATCACAATCCGTGTGAAGGGCGAGACCGTTCCCGTTGCGTCACGCGCTACTCAGGGTGTGAAGCTCATCGACCTCGGCAAGCGCAAGGATTCCATAGCTTCCATCGCAGTTGTGCCGAAGAGCGACGAGGAAGATGAAAACACGGAGGGCACAGAGAGTGGTGATGTTCAGAGTGCGCCCGAAAATGCAACTAATGAAAGTGGAGTAGAAACCACTTCAACTCCGGCGCCGGAAAACACCGAAAATAGCTAACTTACTAAACATAAAACAATGAAAAGAACATTAATGACAATCGCGGTCGCAGCCATGTTCTGCGGCACTGCTCTGGCTCAGGGCGGCGATGCGAAGAAGACCATTGACACCTACAAGACCAAGTTGGAGGCCTCCAGCAAGGACGTTGCCGACGCTAAGAAAGGCGCACAGTCCAAGACATGGGAGACCCGTGGCAAACTTCTCGTCGAGGCGTTCAGAGCCAATACGAAGGGCGTTTACGCTACAATGCCCGCATCGAAATCTGATGCAAACCTCTTCAACAACCTCGAACTCATCATGGGTGCTCCGACATCCAAGAAGACTGAGGGTGAATATGAGATTTGGGAATATCCCACCGTCAACTACTACATCCAGGGCGACCAGGTTCAGTTCTGGAAGGAGACTTACGTAGCCGATCCTGACGCGCTCAGTAAGGCTGTGGATGCCTACAAGAAGGCCGCTGAACTCGACCCCAAGGGCGCATACAAGGACAAGAAGCCCACTATGGAGTTAATCAAAGACCTCCGCAACGCCCTCTATAACAACGGCATCAACTCCTACATGCTCAAAGAGTACAAGTCTGCATCCAAGGACTTTGCAAAGGCTCTCGAACTCCGCGACTTCCCCCGCGCCGAGAGCGACACAATCATCCAGGACGGACAGATTGCATACTATGCGGCTCTCTGTGCTAATGAGGACGGTGACAAGGTTTTGGCAGAGAAGATGTTCAGGTCTGCTGCCGGTCTTAACTACCAAATCAGCTCTTGCTACCACTACATCTATTTGATTACCAAGGAGAAAGACGAGGCTAAGGCTTTCCAGATTATCTCCGACGCCTACAAGAAGTATCCCAAAGAGGAGCAGCTTCTCTATGACGTAATCAACTACTACCTCGAGAAGAAAAAGTACAACGAGGCTGAAAACTACCTCAACACCGCCATCAGCGAACACCCCGACAACCTCGTGCTCTACAGCGTTAAGTCGAGCATCTATGTTAACAACTATGGCACTTTGAAGGACAAGTATAAGGCAGATGTTGACAAGATTTCTCAGTTGAAGAAAGAGGCTTTCCGTCAGCGCAACAACCCGAAAGAGAAGGAGCGCGTTGAAGGCGAAATCGCTGCACAACAGAAGGTTGCAGAGGCTACAAAGGCAGACTTCTTTGCAAACCAGAAGAAGGCAGCCGACTGCTACAAGCAGATGCTCTCCAAGGACGCCAACAACTATGACGGCAACTTCATGCTCGGTATCTTGAGCTACGACAAGGCTGAAATCTATCAGATTGAGAAGGACGCAATCCCGATGTCTGAGGACAAGGATGGCAGCCAGGCTGCAGCCAAGGACAAGGAAATCCACGCTTGCTGGAAGGAATCTTGCGAATGGTTTGAGAAGGCTCACAAGGCAAAACCGACTGAGAAGAACCCGCTTCAAAACCTCAAGATGCTTTACTACAAGCTCGGCGACACCGCCAACAACGCTCGCGTAAAGGCAGAACTTGACAAGTTGGATTAATAAGATTGTTTTACACGGATTATGAATTTAGGGAAAGGCTCGCATGAGTCTTTCCCTTTATTTTTATGCTTTCAGCAATGCTTTTGCCCTTTCGCGCACCCACATAGAAAGGAACTCCAAACGCGAATCGGGGAGATTGTAGCGCGGATGTTTCTTGAAATGGAAGTTCGTAAGCCGCTGTAACATTGCGCGTTGGCGATGGGTGAGGATTTGTGATGCCATAGTCATAAAGTCGGGATATAATGCTGGACGGATGGTTTTTGAATACTTTTTATAATTCTTGATGTCGTCATCCATTGCATAGCAAAACAGCGACAGTCCATTGTCGAAGATTGGCGCGGGGGCTACGATTTTATTTGTATGATTGTCAACCATGAAGCCAAAATTTCCCAAATGCCGGTCTTGGTTGAGGATTATGGCGTCAAAGACAAACATATCAATGAGAGAATTGAAGAACTCGTCGCCAAATTCTTGTTGATAGTAGTCAACCAAAGTGTTGATGTCCTTGAATTTGATGATGTTTCCAGCGGGGACGAATGACAAATCTTTGGATGTGAACAATTCGCACGTGCTGCATAGACGGCCTTTCCATTTGCTGAGTCCGTATGGTATGGCGTTGATATTCATTGCTTTGGCGACTTGATAGGCGTAAAATTCGCTGTATGGCTCCAATCCAGTATTAGCCGCGCCGACAGTTCCCGACTTGTACAACAAAATTTTGCCGTCGAGCCGCCGCCATGCCTTTGCCAACATGCCGTTTGTGGTAAATTCAGGCGAGGAGCGGAATCCTGTCTTCAAATATGAGCCGTATCCAGTGAAAGCAATTGCGCCCAAGAC
>JAGCRY010000084.1 GCA_017964465.1 Bacteroidales bacterium
AAAAAGTCGCAGCACAAGCCTTTTGGGCTCATAAGCTCCATGAAGCAGACCTGCATCCAAAACGGCAGCACATGGGTAACAACCCTCGTCGAAGCCCCCGCAAACTACACCGTGTCACAGGTAAAAGGCATGTTCAACTTCTCGGCAGGCGCAGGAGGGAAAAAATGAAGGTTGAAAATCGAAAATCGATAAATCACCAAATCACCAAATAAAAAAACGCCGCTTGAAACTGTTTCAAGCGGCGTTTTTTGTAGTCCCATGGAGAATCGAACTCCAATTCCAAAATTGAGAATCTTGTTTACTAACCGTTAGAAGATTGGACCAACAATAAAATAAAAATTCATTTGAAAAACTGTAGTCCCATGGAGAATCGAACTCCAATTCCAAGATTGAGAATCTTGTTTCCTAACCGTTAGAAGATGGGACCGTCAAAAATCGTCGCGTTTCTTATGGAAAGTGTTTTTCCCGAGAATTGCGACGCAAAGATATAAACAAATTTTTAATTCTCCAAAATTATTCCGCGTAAAAATTCAACAATTTTCATTCTTTTTTTGCCTTCCAACTGAACCTCAGTGAGATAGAGCCATCCGTCTTGGCATGAAATTTTTAGGAATTTCTTGTTGTCGGTCTCCATTTTGCCTGGCGCGGGGTGGTTTTCGGTCTTTTCGGCGTCGGCTGCATAGACCTTCATCGTCATTTCCTTGCCTTTCACGTTTATTGTCGTGAAGGCGGCAGGGTAGGGGCTGAGGCCTCGGATGAGGTTGCGGACCGTGGAAACAGGCTTGTTGAAGTCAAGGCGGCAGTCCTCCTTGAAGATTTTTGGGGCGTGTTTGAGGGTTGTGCCGGGTTTGATGAGGCTTTCCTGTTCGATGGGCTTCATGTCGTTTTTCATCAAGCGTTCAACGGTCTCCACGACGAGTTTGCTGCCGGTTTCCATGAGTTTGTCATGGATTGTGCCGCAGTTGTCGTCGTCTGTGATTGGCACTTCGCGTTGAAGCATAATGCGGCCTGTGTCGATGTCCTTGTCTATGAAGAAAGTCGTCACGCCTGTCATTTTTTCGCCGTTGATGACCGCCCAGTTAATCGGGGCTGCGCCACGGTATTGAGGCAGGAGTGCGGCGTGGAGGTTGAATGTGCCGAGCTTCGGCATCGCCCAAACGATTTCGGGCAGCATCCTGAACGCCACGACAATCTGAAGGGCGGCTTTAAATGAGCGCAACTCTTCCACGAAGGCGGGATCTTTGAGTTTTTCGGGTTGAAGGACGGGGATTCCATGCTCAACGGCAAATTCCTTCACGGGTGTTGGGATGATTTTCCTGCCGCGTCCTTGTGGCTTGTCTGCGCCGGTAACGACGGCTACGATATTGAATCCGTTGTCTGTCAATGCTTTCAATGGACCTACCGCAAAATCGGGCGTGCCCATGTATATGATTCGTAAGTCTTGTTTTGTCATTGTTCTATTTGTTGTACTGTGGTGGTTGTTGGTTGTTTTGTGGTGGTTGTTGGTTGTGCTGTGGTGGTTGTTGGTTGTATTGAGGTGGTCTTTGCTGGTAATATTGTTGCTGGTAATATTGTTGCTGATAGTAGTTTGGCCGTGTCGGGTTTTCAAATTCAGATTTTAGTTTGAGGTACAAAACGGCTTCCAGAATGAATACGAATGGATAGCCGAACATTGATGTCATATTCAGGATGATACCACCCAAAAACAGTATGATTGCTGAATTTTTCCAGTCTGTCATTATGAGTTTGAAGGATTTGCCGATGGCTTGAACTGCGCTTATTTTCGGGTTGTCGAAAATGATGAATGGTGTCATGGAAATGAAGAAGGCGAATATAAAGGCGGGTAGAAAGCATAATCCAAATCCCATAAATACCATCAAGCAGCACAGGAAACCCGCACCGAAGCCTCTGAGGTACGTGTCGAAGTCGAGGAAAAGGTCGCGGACGGTTGGAGTGCCGCCTTTGGTGATGATGAGCGCGGATTTCATAAGCCCGACTTGTGTCAGCATCATGACGATTGACATGATGAATCCAAGGACGAAAAATGCTATCATTGATGATAAGAAACCGCCAACCGCCAAATTTGGGTTTGCATGGGCGTCAGAGAAGCTTATTGCAGAAGCCATCATCGTGAAATATGGCAATAAAAATATCAGCAATGGCACTAACATGCCAATCGCCACAACTGCCATGAGGAACTTCCAGTGTTTCGAGAAGAGCTCCCATGCTTTTGAAAAAATTTGATCCATTAGTTTTCCTGTGAATGGTTAGTAGATATTTTGCACAAATGTAAGAAAACATTTTTGAAATGATGGGCATAAATCTGCGTCTTAACATATTTTTAATATTTTTAAAAAAAAGAATTAATGTTTCATGTCTGAAAAAATCGCTACTTTTGCCGTGAAAATTTTTCATAAAACAAAACACTTTCATAACATGATCAAAAAATTTTTCATGGCACTTGCATTGGTATTCATTTGCAGTGCAGCAAGTTTCGCTCAGCAAGGCACAATCAGGCTTGTTAACCAGAGCGGCATTGATTTCTATGGCGTTATGATGTCGGCATCCGAAGATGACGAATGGGAAGACATCATGGGCGACGAGACCTTGGACAACGGTGAAGCTGTAAGGGTTACAGTCACAAACAAGAACGCAGAATGGGACATCCGTTTCTTCGTTAATCCTGACGAGGAAGATGGTTATGTTGAGTTCCAAGGCATTGTTTTTGGCCGTGCAACCACATTGACACTCCTCGTTGACGAGGACGGCGACTTGGCTTACACTTTGGAGTAGGCAAGGGCAAGACTTGAAAAAAAAATCTAAAAAAAACGGGCAACGATTATTCGCTGCCCGTTTTTTTATGCAACAATATATAAGATTTTTTATGCGTTATGAAATGGATGAATTTTTTAGAAAAAAAACTGACATTAATTTACAGTAACAAACAATAAAACAAATCTGAACATGAAAAGAATCATTATGATTTTGACCGCTGCGGCGATGATGTTTGCCACGGCGGGAGACGCAAGCGCACAGCTTGGCAAAAACCTTCTCAACAAGGCTAAGGAAGCTGCCACTGGCGCAGTGAAAGGCAATTCGGGCAGCAGTTCGTCATCAAGCAGCAGCTCCTCATCGAGCTCTACACAGCAGAATGCACAGTCGTCCTCTTCAAATTCGACTCGTCCTAACTCTGCAAAAGGAACCACCTACTATGTGAGCGTCACGACCGGCGGCGCACGTAACGACGGCAAATCTCCTTCAACGCCGCTCAAAGACCTCCAGAAAGCCATCGACCTCGCACAGGACAACGACGTGATTCTTGTCGCCGAGGGCAACTATCTCGGCAACCTCGACCGTGGCTACATCGAAATCGGACGTTTCGGAAACTCGTCCACTGAGCGTGGAAAATTCCTCAGCCTCTATGGTGGATATTCCCCGGACTTCACGGAGCGCGACGTCATCAAGCACATCACAAAATTCCAGCCCAAGGAGCAGAAGTTCATCGCGCCGCTGTTCAACTGGAATGCGCGTAGGGCATACGGCTACACAGGACCGGAGGGCGACGTGATAATCGACGGCTTCGTGTTCGACCTTGGCGAAAACAATCTCTATTGCGTCAAGAATGTGAACGACCCCGTTACATCAACCCCGAATGACGGCGTTCTGACCGGTCGTTTCATCGCCCTCGGAGAATCTCCGACATGCGCCAAGGAAGGCTACCTCAATGGCGACCAGTACGCATTGCACATGGATGTTGAGGGCAACGTCAAGATTGCAAACTGCATTTTTGTTAACTGCCGCGATTACGGCATCGCAGCCCTCGTCGGCAAGGGTCATGTTGAGGTTTATAACAACATCTTCATTGCCTGCCGTTACGCTTCATGCCAAATCAAAGGCAATGTGAGGGATGCGGACATTGACAAGGTTTCTTTGGATTTCCACCACAACACCGTCCTTTTCTCATGGACACGCACAAAGGTTTTGGATGAAATGGGACAGGGTTTCCGCTTCATGAATGGCATCCGCACAATCGACGTCCACAACAACATTTTCGGTTGCAACAGCAACTGTGGCGTGGAGCGTGTATATTATGAAACCAACAAGCAAATGGAGGCTCTCAAACAGAGCAACCTGTATAACAACTATTTCTTCGCCAACAAACGCGACCTCGAAATTGCTTCGGCTGGTGTCGCTTCAATTTCTGTATCCGCCGACCGCATCGAGGAGGCAGAGCAGATTGGTCCTAAATATGAAGGCAACAAAGAATTGCCGTCCTCTGAATCGGCATTTGTGGACGCCATCGACCAGAGCTACCTCAAAGGCTTCCTCAGCCTCCAAATCATGGCTTCACAGTCCTACAACGCCAATTCCGCCGCAAACCAGGTTAACCGCGCATTCGGTCTCAACCAGCAGGGCACAGAGATTGTGCGCCCCACAATGTACTGCAACAAATATCCGTGGGAGAAGGCAAAGGATCTCTTTGGCAAGGTGAACGGCTACGGCGCACAGAAGCCTGACAACAAGATGGTGAAGTAAAATTTGTTAAAACAATCAGTATAAAAAATGAAAAAAATTCTATTTGGCGCATTGTGTGCAAGCATGCTGCTCGCAAGCTGCGGCGGCAGTGAAAACTCCGGCAGCAAGGAAGTCCCTTTCACCGAGGCAGGAATGCTCTCTCTCATAAAGACGCCCGAGGGACAGCCGATTACTTTGGAAGAATATGAGGCGCTGTTCCTCAACTATGCCAAGGCGGAGATTGACCCCAAGAGCCTCGACCTGAAGAACAATGCTGTCGATTCGGCATTGAGGACGCTCAGCAACAGGAAGTGCAAGCTTCCGTCCACAACCGACGAGTTCCGTACCAAGATGCTCTCAAACGCCGCTCCGCAGGTAAGGGGCAAGGTGATGGAGAAGTTTGGCGGACTGTTTGGCGAGTCTGGCGACAATGTAAAGAAGGTGGTCGCAGTACTCAAGGACGAGAAGGATCCATACGTCATCAAGAAAGGCATTCGCGCCATCAGCAACGAACTCAGGAAGGCTCCAGAAGCCGCTAACTACGTCATAGCACAGTCCAAGAGTGACAACCCCGAGGTACGCAGGGTGGCCGCCGTTTCGCTCGCCAACTCTTGGAGCAAGGGCGTTGATGGTGTTGTTGACGCAGTAAGGGCGTTGATGAACGATCCCGACAAAACTGTACGCGGCGTTGCGCTCCGTGGCGCGGGCGAACTGGAGGACGAGTCGCTCATCGATGACCTCGAGAAAGTGCTTAACGACCCTGCACAGGAGGCTTCGCATGGCGATGCCATGAGTGGTATATACGGCTTCTGGTACGACTACCCGTTCCACAAGCATACCAGCAAGAAGGCATACGACGTAGCATATAATTACCTGTCTAAAAAGCCTCGCACCGACAAAGTTCCCTACTGGACGTCCATCGGCGAGCTTTCTAACCGTGCCGAGAGCAGCATAGATGCTTGGAAGTCCATGGCGACATTCTACAAGGACAGCGAGTGGGTGAAGCTGATGGCAGACCTTGCAGCCGACCCCAACGTCAACTGGTTGGGACGTACTGCGGCTGTAAGGGTGATTGCCAAAATTGGCACCAAGGATGACCTCACGAAGTTGCAGAAGACCGTCGAAGGCCTCCAGAACGACTCCAAGCAGAAGTTCGTGCTTGACGAGATTACCAAGTCACTCAAATAAACTAAAACCAACAACATCATATCAAAAAGCCGCAGAGCCGATTTTTCCATGAAATCGCCCTGCGGCATTTTTTTTGCAAACGTTGCCGGAAGATTTTGTTGATTTTTCAGTGTTTTTTTGTTTATGATTGGAAAAATGTTGTTATATTTGGGGTCGTATTAGTATGGACAACATTGATTAACAAAATAACTGTAATGAAAGACTTAACACTTGACATTTCAAAGGCGTTTGGTTTCGTTTCTGAAAACGAC
>JAGCRY010000085.1 GCA_017964465.1 Bacteroidales bacterium
GGAACTGGCGCGGTGTATCTGTTGAGGTGGTTTTGGTGGAGGATTAATGCAATCACCGAAATCGTGGCGATGGCGGCGGCTTTCGTGATGTCGTTGGTGATGGTTTTTGTGGTGCCGGACGGCTGTATGGCTACTGAGGTACTCGACCATTCCACGATGCGGCTGTTGGTTACGGTGGCTGTGGTGTCGGCGGTTTGGTTGTTGACGGTATTCATTACAAAACCCGAAAACACGGAGACTCTGCGCTCGTTTTACAAACTTACGCAGCCGGGCGGACCTGGGTGGAGTAGGGTAGTGGCTGATGCCGCCGCCGATGGCAAACCGATTGACAATGAGAATCGTAAATGGGAAATGCCGGTGCAAATTCTGTGCGTTTTTGTCGGGATTATTACCATATATTCGTTCCTGTTTGCGGGCGGATATTTCGTATATGGGAATTACCTTCCGGCTGTGATTCTGACAGTTGTGGGCGTTGCGGGTGTTGCGGCGATGTTCAAGTTGTCGGGCAAAATCAGGCTTGTTAATTGATAAAAAAACTGGATTATTATGGAAAATTTCATTCTTAACAATGGCGTCTCGATTCCGGCGATTGGGCTTGGCACTTGGGACAATCGTGATTACAATTCAATCGTGGAAACCCTTAAATCGGCGTTCAAGATGGGTTACAGGCACATCGACACGGCGGGTTTTTATGCCAACGAGCATCTCATCGGCAGGGCTGTGAAGGATGCTGGCATCAGGCGTGAGGATTTGTTCATCACGAGCAAGGTTTGGGCGTCGGAGCGTGGCTACATCAAGACGATGAAGGTTTTTGAGAAGACTATCGCCGACCTTCAAACCGACTATCTCGACTTGTATCTGATTCATTGGCCCGCGTCGCCGAAGCGTTATGCCGATTGGGATTTGATAAACGCCGAGACGTGGCACGCCCTCGAAGACCTCCACAAGGCTGGCAAAATCAGGGCTATCGGCGTGAGCAATTTTTGGGTGCATCATTTGGAGCCGCTTCTCAAAGTTGCTAACGTCCGCCCGATGGTCAATCAGATTGAATATCATCCCGGCTACAAACAACAGGAGGTTGTGGATTTTTGCAAGTCAAACAATATCCTCGTCGAGGCGTGGAGTCCGCTCGGCAGGGGCAAGATGTTTTCGGTGGATTTGCTCGCGCAGATGGCTCAAAAATACAATGTGAACATCGCCCAAATTTGCATCAAGTGGTGTTTGCAGAATGGAGTTTTGCCGTTGCCAAAATCCGCTAAACCCGAGCGTCTGAAACAAAATATCGAGATTGATAGTTTTGAGATTTCCACATCCGATATGGCGCAAATCAACGCCCTCGACCTCGGCAGTAGTTCGGGCGAATATCCCGACGAGGTTGGATTTTAGCCCCCGTTGCGGTATTTCAGAGGCGTGATTCCGGCGTGTTTGCGGAAATATTGACCGAAGAAACTTGCGTTTGCAAAGTTCATTTCTTGGGCGATTTGTTGGACTGACAGGTCGGTGGTGCGGAGGAGGTTTTTGGCTTCCGCCGTCACCATACTGTCTATCCAATATGTCGCAGTATAGCCGGTTTTTTCTTTGACGGTTGCGCTGAGGTAACGTGTTGTGATACACATCTTTCCGGCGTAATATTCAAGCGTGCGCTCGGTCTTGTGGTCGCGGAAAACGTGCTGCATAAACTCCCTGAAAATTGCGTCCTGACGGCTCGATTGGGTTTCGGCGGTTTCGTTGGCGTAGCACGAAATTATCTCGTAAACAAGGCTGTTCAAGAGGTTTTGCGCCACGAGGAACGAGAGTTGACCCTCGTTGCAGTTGATTTTGCCGTTGATGATTTCGGTGAGTTTTTTGATTGTTGATAGTTGCTGGCGGCTGATTTTGATGCACGGCGAATTTTTGATGTGCGTGTAGTAGCCGCCGATGTTTGGGATGAAAAGTTCGTCGATGAAGAGGATTGACGCTTTCGCGCCGAAGCCTTTGAGGGTGTCAGACACTTGGTCGATGCCGATTATCGAGCCGGGCAGCCCGACGCACAGTGTGTTGGCGGCAAGGATGAAACTTTTGCCGTCGATTTTGATGTCCACCGAGCCGCCCTCGCATACGTAAAACGCAATGTAATCGATGCTCGCCGGCGTCTTCCCAATCGGGAACATCACGTCGTGAGAAGGGTGCGAAAAGTATTCGTAGTTGAAGCGGTTTAGCATAATTCTTTGTTAATTTTCTTCCCCATCAATCACCTCCATTACCACCTCGTGTTTGGAGGTGGTTTTGTTGTAATTGATGCCGCAGAGAACAATCTTTTTTGAAAAACCGACAAGGCTTTTGGGATATTCTTTGCGTTTGATTTGGTCTATGGCGGAATCGGCGGTTTTGTCGTATTTTAATTCAACCACAATGGCGGGGCGGGTCGATTTGGGCAGCGGAATGAAAACCATATCTGCAAAACCTTTGCCCGTAGGCAGTTCGTGGAAAATCTTGTAAAACGGTTTTGCGGCATAATATGCCAATGTGATGGCGCATCGCATTGAGTTTTCATCGTTGAACTCCAACAGTGACGACGCCTCAAAATGGTAGTCGTCGAAGGCGCGTGCCACTTTGTTTTCGCGGAGATTGATGGTGTCGTCCAAAAGTTGGAGCGACTGACCAACCGCCTTGGACAATTCGTTCCAACCTGCAAAACGAACTGCGTTTTCAAACTCTTCTGTTACTTCCGTATTTGGAATCCTAACGCTCTTAGTTTCAGGATTATAGGACAAATATCCAAGATGAGCCAACAATGTAAGCACGTCGTCGCTCGTCTCGATATTTTTCATGTCGTTGCGGAAACTTGACACTCTTACTGTTACTTCCTCGCCGTTCATCATACTGATGATTTTTGTGCGCACTTGGTCGGCGTCGATGTTGAGATATTTTTCGATTGCCATAAAAGATGCCGTCCGCGACCAAAAACTGTCGTATGTGCGGTACAGGATTGACATCATCACCGAGTTCGGATTGAACATCGATTTTTCCTCGCCTATGATGTAGCCGTCGTAAGCGTGTTTCATCAGTTCGAGATTCATACCGTGATCCTTGCAGATTTTTTCCACTTCTGGTTCGGTGAAGCCATAATATTTGGCTGTTTCGGCGGGGTAAATAATGCTGTATTCTCTAAAATTGTTTAGTGCAGATTGAGTTTTAATCTTTATAATCGGCAAAATGCCAGTCATATAAACGAGTAGGAACGTTTTTTTTGCGTCGGCACTTTTGAACATCGAGCGCAGAAAATCTACATATTCGTCTTGAATTTCCTGTGTAACGTCCCTGACAAGCATATCCCATTCGTCGATTATTAGGATAAAGCGGTCGCCGGTTTTTAGGTTGATTTCGGCAAGGGCTTTGCTAAGCGAATTTTTTTCTTCCAGTATGTCATACGATTGTTTCAAATCGGCAATGACACTTTTTTGCGCCTCTTTCAGTTTGTCTTTGTCGGGGACGTTGGCAAAGGTGTTCCAATCGATGAAAATAGTCGGGTATTTGTTGAGATGTTTCTCGTAATCAGGAGATTTGGTGATTTCCAAACCCTCAAAGAGATTCCTTGAATCAGAATTTCGGTCGTAATACGCATACGCCATCTCCGCCGCCACCGACTTGCCAAATCGTCGCGGGCGGGATATGCACATAAATCTGTTTTCAGAGCCCAAATTCCTGTTGAGAATATTCAACAGACCCGATTTGTCAACAAAATCACTGTTGATTGCGCTCCTGAATCCATAATTCTCTCTGTCGATAAACTGTCCCATA
>JAGCRY010000086.1 GCA_017964465.1 Bacteroidales bacterium
ACTTGGCAACATTGGTGCCGAGTACGAGAATACGAGACACAATATTGGTTTTATGGTGCTCGACGCCTTTGCGAAGGAGTCGGGCGCTATTTTTAATATTGGACGTCTCGCGTCGGTGGCTGAGGCGAAGTGCCGTGGAAGGCAGTTGGTACTCATCAAGCCGACCACATATATGAACCTTTCGGGCAGGGCTGTCAATTATTGGATGAAGGAGGAAAACATCCCGTTAGAGAATGTCCTCGTCATCGTTGACGACCTCGCACTGCCGTTTGGCACTATCAGGATGCGCGGCAAGGGGTCGGAGGCAGGGCACAACGGTCTCAAAAGTATCACCGAACATCTTGGCACTCAGAATTATGCGCGTCTGCGTTTTGGGATCGGCAACGATTTTCCACGCGGCGGACAGGTGGATTTTGTACTCGGCAAATGGAGCGACGACGACATCGCCACCATCGCCAAACGCACCGAAATCACCAATCAGGCTATTCAGGCTTTTGTAATGGAAGGCATTGAACGCGCTATGAATAGGTTTAATAATGCGTAATGCATAGTTCATAATGCATAATTGATTTAATCTTTAATCTCTATACTTTAATCTCTCAACTAAAATGCGTGTCGATAAGTTTTTGTTTTGTGTGAGGTTGTTTAAGACTCGGTCGCAGGCGGCGGATGCTTGTGGCAGGGGCAGGATTTTGGTAAACGGCGTTGCTGTAAAGCCGGCGCGTGAGGTCAAGGAGGGCGACGAGGTTTCCGTTAAGGCCAATCCTGTGTTCCGTAGTTATAGGATTTTGGCGTTGTTGAAATCGAGGGTAGGTGCGGCGAAGGTGCCGTTGTATATTACGGAGACTACTTCGCAGGACGATTTGCTGAAATTGAAACTTATGAGCGATATGGCGCGTGTGTCGTTTGGCGTGCGCGACCGTGGCGCAGGTCGCCCGACGAAGAAAGACCGCCGCGAGATTGACCGTTTCTATGATGCGGAGGATGATTTCGACGGCGATTTTGGCTTTGATGACGATGATGATTATGACGAACTCGATGGGTTCACACCGGATTTTGATGATTAATCTTCCTCCTTTATTGTTATCTCCATTGTCATTCCTTTCTTTGGCTCGGATGTGAGGGTGATTGTGCCGCCGAGTTTTTCTACGCGCTCGTGGATGTTGAATAAGCCCGAGGTCTTTTTGCCTTTGATGTGTTCCATCGTTGTGGCGACGTCGAAGCCGATGCCGTTGTCGTGGTACGTGAGCGACATTGTGGAGTCGTTGTTGGCGAGGGTGAGGGCTATCTGCGTGGCGTGGGAGTATTTGAAGGCGTTGTTGAACAGTTCGCAGACTATGCGGTAAATCTCCGCCTGCATTTCGGGCGTTGCCGTGGCGGTGAAGTGGGCGGTGTCGAGTTTGAGTTCGGTGGTTTTGCTCGTGATGTAGAGTTTGTTGTACTGGTGCTTGATGCTTTCGATGAGGCCGTATTTGTCGATGATGCCGGGCATAAGGTTGTTGGCAATGTTGCGGGCTTCTTCGGCTGTCTCTTTGATGATTTCGAGCATTTCGTCGAGGGTTTTGTTGTATTCCTGCGGGTCGAGTGCGCCCGATTTGAGGATGCTGATGTATGTGGCAAGGCTTGTGAGCGAAGAGCCGAGTCCGTCGTGGATGTCTTTGGTGAATCGTGCGCGTTCTTGTTCTTGCGTTTCGGCGATTGAATTGACGAGGCGGGCGTTTTCCGCTGTCTTTTGGATGCGGTTGTAGATGATTGGGGCTACGAAACTCGTGATGTTTTGGAGTTTTTGTTTGGAATTTTCGGCGTAGTCGTTTTCCCTTGATGCACAGACTATTAAGCCTACCAACTTCTCGTGATAGATGATGGGTGATGCTATCATACAATTGACTTCCGCCGATGTGAAGAATAGGCGTGAGACGTTGTTTTTTTGCATTATTGTCTGCCGGCGGATGATGGCGAGTGCCACGTCGCCGATGTCGTCGATGCCGAAGATGTAGTTGGCGTCGCTCTCTATCGCGCCCGAGTATATCGAGGGGCAGATGAGGTGCTTGGCGTGGATGTCGCTGTTGTCGTCGATATTGTCTATGTAGCCAATCGCGCCGTAGTCCATCGAGATGTATTTGAGGATTTCTTCGAGGAGTTTTGGATATACTTCGTCGCCTTGGTCTGTGAGGAAGTATTGCGCGATGTTGTTGCGGATTGTGAGTTCGTTTTGCGATACGATGAGGCTCTGTTGGGTTATTGAGTGCTTGAAAAGTTCGTTTTTGAGCCTTTCGTTTGCTTTTTTGAGCGTCACGTGGGTTTTTACACGGGCGAGGAGTTCGGATATTAGGAACGGTTTTTTGATGTAATCGACCGCGCCGCACTCGAAGCCGCGCAGGAGGCTCGCTTCATCTACTTTTGCCGTGAGGAATATGATGGGGATGTCTTTGAATCCGGCGTCCTGTTTTACGCGCCTGCATACTTCGTAGCCGTCTATTTTGGGCATCATTATGTCCAATAGTATGAGGTCTATCTTGTTGGCGTTGAGTTGCGCGAGCACTTTTTCGCCGTCTTTTTCGTTGATGACGTTGTATTCGGGGTTGCTAGACAGTATGTCTTTGATTAACAATAGGTTTGATATGCTGTCGTCCACTACGAGTATGTTCTTTTTTTCCATTTTCGTGCCGGTTTAGTTGGTTTTATAATGGAAAAGGTCAATTCTCTTTGGAGAATTGACCTCTTGTCAAATTCTGTTGTTGTTAGTTGCCCGACCAGGGTTCGAACCTGGGCTCTTCTGATCCAGAGTCAGACGTGTTGCCAATTACACCATCGGGCAGTGTCCCTGTTTTTTTGACGCTGCAAAGTTA
>JAGCRY010000087.1 GCA_017964465.1 Bacteroidales bacterium
ACGATGAGAAACTTGCCCTCCGCATAACCGTGGTAGCTGGTCATATAAAACTTGGTTACGTCCTTGTTGAGGACGATTTTGTCGATGAAGAAACCCGTACACGCGCCCATACCACGGACACCAATTACAGGATTCTCGATTACCCTCTGCGCCGAGATAGTCAGCGAGAGAAGCAAGAATACGATTGTCAGAAGTCTTTTCATTCTTGTTTGTGTTTAATTGTTTGTAATTATTGTTTGTTGTCATCATATATGTAGAGACGTTGCGCGCAACGTCTCTACTACATATATTAGACAACCAATGTCCGAAAATATTACAGTTTTTTTGGAAAAAAATTTTTCTATTCCTTCACCCACCTCATTTTGTCCTCCAAATAACGCTTGTAATCCGCCTTGGTGATATTCCGCATAATAGATTGTTTTTCAAAATCTTGCATCGGAGTTACAGGCGAAAAATCGTCGTAGAATTGTACCGCTTGCATCAGTCGGTAAAATTCGATGAAGTCGTCGCTCAATCCCAATTTTTTGATGAATTCAGGATTGATGAGATAGTTGGCTTTGCGTACTTCGGTAATTGGGGAACTACTAACGACCTCGTGTATTTCTTTGCCATCATTAGTTGTTACTGTACGTCTTATTACTTCTGTTGGCTCGTTATTAGATGCCTCTGCGACAATCCAATCCGGATGCTGCGCCAAATTTTCAGGAGTGGAGGGCAATGTGTCGGCGTGTTGCTTGATGTAGTTGATTACAAAATCATAGACCGTAACAGTCTTGAAAATCTCGTCCTCGCTTATCGGGAAAACGGCTTTCAGGGAGTCAGAATTTGGGTCGCAGGACAGCAAATAGTTCAAATCCTTGAAGTGGCGTTTGGTGAGGTAGGTGTCCTTATATAACCTTGAACCATACATATTGTCAGTAATTTCTTTATATTCGTTCGGATTATCATCCCAAACGAGGAGTTGTTTCTCTGTATTAAACACCCAATTGTCGCCGCCTGAACTTTCGACATTGCCGTATGCATTGACGCTCGAAAAACCGAGGCCATCCTCCCAACCGAAAAACATCAGCGTATCGCCAGGCTCAACGACGTAATTCATCACCTTGCCGGCTTCGGAGTTCCAACCCATATTACGATAGTTGAAAAGGTTTGCCATAGGAATTTCCGACACGCCAGTTACAGGGATTTTGAACTCGTAACGGTAGCCATAATGGTCGGTGGAGTCGATGGGATACGCGATTACATTCTTGGATTCGAGGTAATTGAGCACCTGAATGTCTTTGCGCCTATTGACGCTGCGCTTGCCAAATGCCGACGCACCCTGCGCCGTGTTGCGGAGGTAGAGCCGCACGACGGCAGTGTCGATGCGGTATTCGTGTTTCTTGAAGGTCGGCAACGAATCTCTCCAATGTTTCATAAGGAAATCCAATTGGTACATTGATGTTTGAGAATCATAAATCGCCCTCGGCGTTTTATGTTTACATAATTGTGTACCATTAACAAACATTGAGAAGGTCGTCCCTCTGCCCCATTCGTCGAAACTTTTGAGGTTGAGGGTCGTGGTTTCGCCAGTTTTTTTGACGAGAACGATTTGGTTGTCAGCCACCGACTTGTAGTCCCAAAAATCGTTTTGGTAGATTGCAAACTCCTCATACAGACCGAGTTTCCATTCACCGGTGTTGATGTCCAAATAGTTGTCGACAAGGTCGCGAGGAATCTCGCTGCCGTAGGGGTTGCAGGCGACAATCAGAGCCACCATTGCAACGAAAATTGCTATTCTTTTCATCGTTATGTCTTTTGTTAAACTACGAAAAACACGAAAATTATAGTTTTCAATTTTTAGCGTTTTTCGTAGTTGTTATTTATTCCGTTTGTTGTACAGTTCCACAATCTCCTCAATCGGTATTTTGAGGATGTCGATTTCGTCGAAGAATTCGTTGAGTTGCTCCTTCATAAACATTTCGCGGCGCATTTGGAGGATTTTTTGAGCCGCGCCGTCGGAGACGAAATAGCCGATGCCGCGCTTGTTGAAGATGATGTCCTTGTTTTGCAAAAAATCGTAGGAGCGCACCACGGTGTTGGCGTTGACTTCGAGGTTGGCGGCATATTCGCGCACCGAGGGGATGCGCTCCTCCGCCTTGTAAACTTCCGTCAATATTTCGCCGCAAATCCTATCGACTATTTGCATATATATCGGCTTGCTTTCTTTGAAGTCCATAGTTGGTAATTATTTGAGAGTTAGACGACAGAACCTTCTATAAGAGATTGCGGTACATACAGCCACAATCGAGAGACCGAGAGCAAGTTGGAAGATGGTGACGCGGCAATTTTCGGCGGTCAGGTAGTCGTAGATACTACCGGAATACAGCGAGTGGAAGTCAACAAAATAGGTTATCTCCAACACCACAAAAATCGAAATACCAACAAACACTCCGAACTTTTTCGGGTCGGCATATTTGAAGAAAATCGCACTCACAAGCATCATCAGCCCCGAAAGACAGAGGTACAGGAAGAAGTGGAATCGATATATCAGCCAACGGCTATGCTCGGCGGATTCTTTCGTCTCAATCAAACCATTAATCTTGACCACATTCACCCACTGCCCATCGACCTGCGTCTGGTAATGCACGGCAAAGTATGGAATTACCCAAATCATTGCGAAAGCAAACAGCGTGGGTATCAGCCAATAGACCAAAAACTTAGCCCCAAACTTTTCGGCATTTGATGCGGGAATCGTCAGGTCAGGAATCAGAGTCTTGTTGGAGCCGGAGAACGCAAACATCAAGCCCGTCATAAGCACTCCGATATAGATGAAGCCGATTGTAGCATTGAGCATATAGTAAACAATGGCTCTGACTGTTCCGTTAAACACATTTGGCAACATCATCACCACATTACTGAGCAGCACGACAGCCACAGCCATTATGAGGATGCCGACACACAACGCCCTCACCTTGGCGTATTCGTAATGGAACAAGTTCCAAAACCTTTTCCAATTGAATTTGTTTTCCATAGTTGTCAACGGTTGAAGGGTTTAACAATCTGTTGTTTGCGCCTGTAAATGAAGTAACCAATTACAGCACTGATGATGAAGAATACGACGGCAACAATGTTGAAGAATCCAGCCACGCCAGCATCTGACATTCCATTGAAGTAAACCCTCCAAGGGTCGAGGAACATAAAGTTCATACGGTCAATGTCAAACCTGAAATGGTAAATCAACAGCACCAAAGCCGTGATTGCCGAGATAGCCCACATCGCCGCAACCCTTCTGAACAATGCGCCCCAAAAGAGGAAAATACCACTGACGAAGACCAATGCGGCAGTGATAGCGAGCCAAGCCGTCAATGTGTCAGGTTTGTTCCACGAATACATTGTGTATCCAAACATCGCAGCGTAGAGAGTAGTCGGGATGATGAAATTGACGACGATTTTGGAGACGTACTTTTCGAGCATCGAGGCGGGTACGGTGAGGAAGTCGGTGCAGGAAGTTTTTTGGGCGAAACAATTGGAAATCTGCGACGTGTAAATCAGCACGAGAGCCGCGCCACCAAATCCCAAAAATCCCATCAACGACTGCGCCGCATTTTTCAAGGAGTTCATCGCCACAACGCCGTCTCCCGAATCACCAGCCGCGAACTTCACCAACAGAAACGCCCCAAACAACACTGTCATCAATCCCGCCGGAATGTACACCCGTTTGGGGTTGACAACGATTTCGCGTTTCAAGTACGTCCAAAAACGCTTTATGTTAAATACTGAGTTCATAATTAGTTAGTTACTTGTTAAACACTTGGTTGATAGCGTCCTTCTGTGCGAGGACGGCGTTGAAGAGGAGTTCGATGTTGAGAGGCGTTTCGGGGTCGTCGATTAGACGTTTTGACACCGATACGCCGCCGCCCATACTGTCCTGCGAGTAGATGGCGGATTCTGACTTAGTGGCGGCAAAGGTGAGATGGTCGGTAATCTCGGCGATGCTGCGGTCAAATACGCACTTCTTTTCGTTGATGATGGTGATGTGGTCGATAAGGTTTTCCACATCGCGCACCTGGTGAGTGGAGATGATGATGGTGCGGTTGTCGTCCATACAGGAAGAAACCACTTGGCGGAATTGACTTTTGGACGGGATGTCGAGGCCGTTGGTGGGCTCGTCCATAATGAGGAGCGAGGTATTGGCGGCAAGGGCAAAACATACAAAAGCCTTCTTCTTCTGACCCATCGAGAGTTTGTCGAGGCGGATGTCGGCGGTCATATTGAAACCGCTGAGGCATTTGTCCAAGGTTTCGCGGCTGAATTTCGGGTAGAAAGGCGCGTTGAGCCTTACGTACTTCTCGAAGGTAATCCTCGGGAGTTCAAACTCCTCCGGCACCAAAAACATATCCGCCAACGCCAAGGGGCTGCGCTTGGTCATGTCGTGGCCGTTGAACTCCACCTTGCCCTTCTGCGGGAACAGGAGGCCGCACATCAGGTAGAGCAAAGTGGATTTGCCCGCGCCATTGAGGCCCAGAAGTCCGTAGATCGTACCTTCGTTGAATGTAAGGCTCAGGTTGTCAAAGACATCATGCTTTGAGTAACTGAATTTTATGTCGTTTATGAGAATCATAGTGTATTAATGTATTAGTACACCGCAAAATTAAGATGCCGATTTGAATTGTGCAAATTTTTTTGGAAGTTATTTTTCGAGTTTAACATTTGTTAACTTCAAAACAAAAATATACAAAAACAAAGGACGTTTCCTAATATAGAACAAAAACTAAATGTTTTACTTCAAAAACAACAGTTATGAAAAAAACAAAACAAATCCTAATTGCGGTTGCAATCCTGCTAATTGCCGCAACACAGTCGTCGATAGCACAGACACTGAAAGAACTTGCAAAACAAGCCAACTCACAATGCCCAATTCAGGCTTCTGAAGAATTCACCATCACAAAAGTGAAAGCCGAAGGCAACACACTCAACTACTACAACACCGTAAAGCGCATCAACGGCAGCAACGCAACATTCCAAAGCATCAAAAACAACCCCGCACAGCAGAAAGCCACGGTGCTAATCAACTACCACACACTGGACAAAGATCTCATTGACTACTACGTTGAAAACAAAATAGATGTCAAGTACACCTACACCGACGAAGGCGACCCAAAGTCGGTGGCGACAATCCTCCTTTCGACCGACGAAATGAGGAAAGCGTCTCGCTATGAACTGCCGGCTGACGAAATGCTGAGCCAAATGGTCGCAATAATGAAGACTGCACTACCCATCGAAATGCGCAAAGGGTACAGCAAAACGAACTTGGAACTCGATGCAAAGAACGTAATCACCACATATACAATCGACGAAGACCAGTACGACATGGACAAACTCGAACCGTATATGCAGTCGGACGAATACAAAGAAGGCATTTTGTCACCGATGAAAACCAACAACACCCTCAACATATTGCTGCACTACATAGCGAACAGCAACAGAGGTGTGATGGAAAAAATCGTTGGCAACAAAACCAACAGGACCATCATCATAAGCGTAACTCCAAAAGAGGTAAAGGCGGCGTTGAAATAAAACGTCGGAAAAACCAAAAATTCTTCGTATCTTTGCGCCGTCAAAAAAAACACCACACAAAAATGAAAACCAAAACATTATTATTAATAGCGACGGCGTTGCTGGCGGCTGTGTCGTCGTGCAAGAAGACCACCACGCAACTTGAAGACGACACCGACGCCATCAAGACATACCTCGCCACCAATGGAATCACGGCGGAAGAATTGAACAAAGTCTTCTATCAGGTCATCTCAGAAGGCACGGGCGAGCAGTGCGCGTTCGGCGACACTGTTGCCATCAAATATCATGTGTCCACAACCGAAACCCCACCAACATCTTTGAGAAAAACGAGGGCAACAAGGCGGTGGTTTACTACCTGCCCAATATACTCGGCGGCACTGCTGCCGGCGGCGTAACGCCGATATATGGTCTTCAGATAGGACTCACGACGATGAAGGAAAAAGGCATATCGAGGTTTTACATCCCCTCGTCATACGCTTACGGTGCATCGACAATAAGCTCCGACAGCATCCAATACGCCAACTTGATATACGAAGTGGAACTCTGCGAAATTATCCGTCGTGATAAAAAACATTGACATAGTGCTCGCCCCCGCACTGTACCCTTTCCACAAGAAATCCAGTACAGTGGTGCTGATTGACGTGCTGCGATTCACCTCCACGATGACCACCGCACTCGCCAACGGAGCATTATGCGCCGAGACTTTTGCCGACCCAGAGACCGCGCTGAAGGAAAAAAGCAAGGATTACGACTACAAGTTCGTAGGCGAACAGAGCGGCAATTTCATCGAGGGATTCCATTTCAACAATTCGCCGGTGGCAATGACCTCCCAAAACGTCGGCGGCAGAAAGTTGGCTTTCGTCACCACCAACGGCACTTATATGCGCTCGCACATAGAGCAATACGAGAGGATATACGCCGGATGTTTTCTCAACGGCAAGGCATTGATGAACAGGCTGTTGGAGGAGTACGACGACGTGCAGCTCGTATGCTCGGGATTTCACAACAAACCATCCATCGAGGACACGCTCTTTGCCGGGATGGTGGCGGTCATATTGAAACCGCTGAGGCATTTGTCCAAGGTTTCGCGGCTGAATTTCGGGTAGAAAGGCGCGTTGAGCCTTACATACTTCTCGAAAGTTATCCTTGGGAGTTCAAACTCCTCCGGCACCAAAAACAAGTCGGCGAGCGCGTTGGGGTTGCGCTGCGACATATCGTGTCCGTTGAACTCCACCCTACCCTCCTGCGGGAAGAGCAAACCGCTGATGAGGTACAGGAGCGTCGATTTGCCCGCTCCGTTGAGACCCAAGAGTCCATAGACCGTACCCTCGTCAAAACGAAGGCTCAGGTTGTCAAAGACCTCGTGCTTTGCGTAACTGAACTTGATGTTGTCTATCGTAATCATAATTTTTACGTGTATATGTGTCTATGTGTATTAATGTATTAGTACACCGCAAAATTAAGATGGCTTTTTGGATTGTGCAAATATTTTTTCAACTTTTTTTGAAAAATTTTATTTATGATTGATTATCAGAATATTACAAAGACATAAAAAAACAAAAAACGCACATCATCTATAAAAATGCATGATGTGCGTCAATATTATTAAAGGTGTAACTCTCCTATCCCAGCACCTTCTCCATAAAATACCTAATCTGTGGTCGCCACCAACACCAATCGTGAGCCACATCGTAGCCCCAATAGTCGAACCAAGCGGGAACGCCGTGGTCGCAGAGTATTGTGTCGAGGCGGCGCGTGGAGGCGAGGAGGTCGTCCTCCCAATTGCCCTGACCGACGCAGACGATGATGCGGCGATTGCGGTATTCGTTCCAATAATAATGGTCGCGGGGCATCCACGTGAGGTAATCTTCGGGCGAATTGCTATATACGAGTTCATCGGTATAATTGCCGAAGAAATAACTTGCGTGATACAATCCGCTCTGCGCTATCAACGTGTCGAAAAGGTCGGGGCGGCGGAAGAAGAAATTGGCGGAATGAAAACCGCCCATCGAACAACCAGTGGAAATCAAATGACCCCTGTCGCCAATCTCAGGTATAAGTTCGTCACAAATGTAATGATACCACCTTTCGTGCTGCACGATGCGAGCGTGACAGTCCCAACTGCCGCTGCTCCAAGATTCGGGGTCGATGCTGTCGCAGCAAACCAATCTCAGGCGTCCGCTCTCGATGAAGTCAGACAAAGTGTCAATCATTCCAAAATTCTCGTAATCGAAAAACCTGCCGTTTTGCGACGGAAAAACGAGCGCGGTCTTGCCCGCGTGTCCATAAACCTTGTATTCCATATCGCGGCCAAGGTTATGGCTGTAATGTTTTCTGTATTCTACTTTCATAATGCCACAAAGGTAATACTTTTTAACGGAAAATCCACCTTTCGGTGGATTATTTTTTGTGTAAACATTAATTAAAACGAATTAGAACGAATTAAAACGAATTTATGTAGGTTAAAAATTCGTTTTAATTCGCTTTAAATTCGCTAAAATTTTTGTTAGGAAAAAATCAAATGCTGCAAAGCGTTTGTTATCGTTTGTCGTGGACGTATTTGACAAACTCCTCCACTTCCTCGTAACTATCAAGGCGCACGGTAAACATTTGGTTGCCCATTGCGCCGGAGAGAATTTCGGGCATACGTTCGCACATAACCATCTGATTGCCATAACGTTGACGCACCTCGTCGTCGGAATGGATATACTTGTAACCATCGCGACGGGAGGCGAAGGCGCAGTAATATTCATTCTTCCACGGCAGCGAGAGCGCGTTTGCGGCATTGTGCTGATACGCACACGCAATCTGCGACTTGTCGAAAGTCACCATATCCGCCCAAATCTTATAAACGTCGGTCGAGTGTGCATAATTGATCATATCGGGCGTGTAGCCGCCTGCGGGGCGCATATTGACCTCCAACGCCACAAAATCGCCCTTCTGTCCGAGACCCTCGCGGTCGCTGTTGAGCCTGAAAAATTCCAAATGCACAACCCTACTTTTCACATCGAAAGCCTCCACGGTTTTTCTGCCGATAACTTTCAGTGATTCAGGAATTTCCTTGTCAACATAATACGAGAGGTCGAGCCTTTTGTTCACAATGTCCATAATCGACGGCGGCCACACGGTCATCGATTCAAAGAGCGGCTGACCCTGCGAATTGACGATGGCGTCGTAGGAGCAAATGTCGCCCGTGATGAACTCCTCCAAAACATAATTCTCGACGTTGGGCACTTTGTAAAAA
>JAGCRY010000088.1 GCA_017964465.1 Bacteroidales bacterium
CGAGGGGGTCGGGGGTTGCGCGGAAGGCCTTCGGCTCGTAGCCGTTCTCTATGAACTTTTCACGCGGTTTCTCCACGTCTGCGCTTATCTGTTTGTAGAACAGAGTCTTGATGTAATCGACGTAGGTCTTGCATTTGTGGACGTCGTCGCGGTTGACGATTTTTTCCAGAGCCTCGATAAGACCTTCCTTGGAGAGTTCGGCGTAGTTGATTCCGTCGAGGTCGTCCACGGTTTCGGTCTGTTCCTCCTCGTCGTCAGACTGTGAGCCTTCCATGTCTGATTCCGTGTCGCCGGCGTTTTCGTCGGTCTGGATTGTTTCGGGTGCGTCGTCGGCTTGTGGCTCGGCGGTTGTTTGCTGTTCTGCGGCAGGCTGCACCTCGTTGATGATTTGCGTAATCGACTCCTCCTTGTGGGCTTGGAGTCGTTGCAGGAGAAGTTCGGCGGCGCTCATTTTGGGTGCGTCGTTCTCTGCAGTCGCTTCGGGAGTGATGACGTTCGCATTATCGGGAGCCTGCTGCTCCTGATTTTGGGTAGAGATTGGGTCTTGTGTTTCCATACAAAAAGGAAATTTTGCGTTAAACAATAATTTGTTTTTTATCAATCAAAACAGCGCATCCACACGGAACGCGCTGTCCATAAATTCTTTTTTAAGCATTTGGCAGTCAGTGGCTTTCGATTATGTCGAAGGGGATGTTCACGACGCTTTTGAGTTCGATACCCCTGTCTCTCATAACCTCGTCGTTCTCGCGGTAGTACCATGAGACGTGCATGTTTGTCGATTTGCCGTGCAGTTCCTCAGAGGCGATGAGTATCTTTACGATAATCCTTGCCGTTGAAGAATTGAAGTAGTCGAGGTTAAACTCGATTTCGGTGTCCTTGTTAGGCTCGCTATAGTATTGAGCAAACCAATTCTGCACCGGGCTGAAAAACTTAATCACGTCCTCGGGCAGCGACTTGCCCTCAAACCTGAAAATGCCTTTCTCCTTGTCCAATTCTACACGCGGCGTATCGCTCGTAGCCTCTATTGTGATAGGTTCTAACATAATCGCTCGTAAAGTTTCTGATTCGTGGCAAAAGTAATAATTATTTTGCTAACAAAAAAATTTATTTTGCGTGATTTCCCACTTCCTCCACCATCCATTCCGTCAGGTTCTTCTCGCTGCTTGAAAAGTTTGCGCCGATTTTGAAAATTTTTCTGCCGGACATATCGTAGCGTCCGGTGTAGTTTTTCAGGTTGATTTGGTTGAGGGCGGTCTGCGCGTCTTGGTCAACTTTGAACTCAAATATATATACGAAATTCTTGTTGATGAGTACGACGTCGGCGCGGCCTTGTGAAAAATGAGGCTCGGAGATTGCATTGAAGCCCAAAATGCTGAATACCAAGAATATGACATTCTGAAAATCCCGTTCAATAAGCGTCACGTTCTTGTCGTTGGCGTAGGGTAGGGTGCAAAACAATGCCTTGAAGCGTTTCATTGCGCTTTCAATGTTGCCTTTGCGGAAGTCGCGGGCGAAGTCAAGATACTCGAATCCCGACTGTGTATCTGAATGATAAAACTCGTCGATAAGGTTGGTCAAGAAGCTGATTTTCACTTCGTTGTTGGGGAATCCGAGGGTGTATTCAACCACCAAGTCCTCTTTTTCAAACGACTTTATCGTCAGGTAGCCGCTGTAATACAATAGCGGTATCAATTCGGTCTTAAAATCCGTGTCCTTGTAGTTTTCAAGGCTGTTTTTGAGGTATTTGACATCGTTGTCGAGGATGCGGTAGTCAAAAGACGTTTTGCGAATCCTCTGCATAAGTATTGTGGGCGTGCCGGTGCCGTACCAATAGTTTTTGAAGTCCTTCTTTTTCAGCGCGTTGAACAGGCTTACTGGATTCAATACACTTTCACCCAATTCGTGGAAACGGTATCCGTCGTACCACTGTTTGAGCGCGTCGATGCATTGCTCGAAAGTGATGCCCTCCGACTGCGCCATTTGCTCGATTTCAGGCGTGAAATATTGAGTCAATTCAGATTTTGTGACGCCGCAAATTGCTGCGTTGCTGCGGTCTATGGAAATGTCTTCGGGCTGGTTGTCGCCTGTGAAAACCGACGTTTTCGCTAATTTTGTAACGCCGGTCAAAAATGCAAACCTTATGTACCTGTCTGACGATTTCAGAACCGTGAAAAATCCACGGTAAGTCGCCTTGTCAGCCTCCAAATCAGTGCTGTGAATCAGCGGATTGTCGTATTCGTCAACAATTATGGCTGTCCCTTTTCCGGTTTTTTCATACACGGCTTTCAGGTCGGCTTCAAAACGTTTTGCTATGGATTTGTTTTCGTCGGCGATTATTCCATTGGCTTTCTCGAAAGTCGCCAAAGCGTCGATAAGAGTGTTTTCCAGAGTGCCTTTCTTTGTGTAATCGCCGCTCACAAAATCAAGATAGAGAATAGGATAAGTAGTCCATTCTTGTTCCCATTGAGAGATTTTCAGACCTTCAAACAACTCCTTCTTGCCCTCGAAGTATGCACGCAAAGTGTTGCACAACAGACTTTTGCCAAATCTGCGTGGACGAGCGAGGAAATAGGATGTAGTGGAAGAATGTACAAGCCGAAATATATAGTCTGTTTTGTCGATATAAGCGGCATTACATTTCCTGAGTTTCTCAAAACTCTGTATCCCCAGCGGGAAACGGTCGAGTGTGGGTTCTTCTTGTTCCATAGCCTTTGGTGTTTTTCGCAAATATACATCTTTATTGCCTCATCTCCAAAAAAATCTCTCCTCAAAAATCCCCCTCAAAATATCTCTCCTCCTTTAAACCCCACTTCGCCGCTTGCCTTGACGTTCAGCGAGTAGTTCACGCGCTCCGTTGGTTCGCCGAGGGTGATGTCGATTTGACGGATTGTGCCGTAGAGCTTGTGGAGGCGGGCGGTGTCGCCGGCGAGGATATGAGAATAGAGGCGGCGGATTTCATCCTTGAGGGCGGGGTCGGCGACCTGAGAATCATAAATCATTGGAAATCCGTCTTTTACATAACAATCTTGGAGCGGGGTCGATTTCTCATCGTCATTGATGAGTTGAATCATTTCACGCGGGAAAAAAACATGACGTCCGTTGATGTTCACATCCATGATGCGCTGCGTGATGCTGCCGCCGAAGTAGGGGAGTTCCCCACGTCCGACCGCCTTGCCGTCAACATCGAAAAACTTCACAGCAATCTGTGACGAGCCGTCAGAACGTCCGATGACCTTGAGCCTCATCGGCACGATTTGCTCTTTGAGAAGGTCGAATTTTTCAATATTGATAACCTCGGACGCCGGACGCGACAACAGCCACCATAGCAATATCCCTATCACTATGACGGCTGCTCCGCAAGCTATTATTATGGTTTTTTTGTTCATTTACGCTTATAGTTGAGAATCTTGAGGTTGCCCAAAAAGTCGAGTAACTTCTTCAGCCACGTGTAGTTAAGGGCTATATAGAAGAATACAGTCGTGAGCCAGATGAACGCGATGTTAAACCAGAAAGTCGGAATCTCCGTGTCGCCGACACGCTTCACAGGTGCATAGAAATGCGAGCGGCCATTGCGGAAACGCGCCTTGTGGTACGCCGGGTCTTTCATCTGAATCAGCCTGCCTGACTTGCTCTCAATGATTTTGTCGAGGTCGTTCTTGTTGAGCAAATACTCGTCGAGACGCTTGTTCTGGCTCGTCATCTGCAACGCCACAACATTCTCCCTGCCGCCCATGTCCTCGAGAAGCTTCTCATAAATGAGGTCTTTACGTTCCGAAGCCTCATATTGAAGTTGTTCCGAGAGAGCCTTGAAGTCGTCGAGGAACGCCAGGAGTTCATTAGCAACAGTGTCATTGAACTTTTCAGGACAAATTTCATCAAGCCTTCCGAACCTCTGCCCGTCACGACCAACAATGTCCGCAACCATGTTTTTCACGATGCGCAAGTCCTTCTCAACGCGCTCTTTATCCTCATTGAGTTTGAGTGAACGTTTCGCATTTTCGATACGAGTTCTCAGAGCCGGAACGAGGAACGATGAATTGTAATTGTTCTGGCTGATTTCCCTCTCAACAAGATAGAAATGCTGGTTGTAGAGATTGTTTTCAAACTGTTCCAGAGCCAACGCCTCGTATGCCCACCTTGAAGTCATGATGTCGCCCACGATAGGAACGCACTCAGCATCAGCGACATTCTTATGAATCTTGCTGAAACTTACCATGACGCCGCTGAACAGAAGTTCCGGCACTATTATAAAAGGTATGGTGATATAAATGTTCACAACGCTGCTCAAAGCCGACGAAATATTCAGACCCAGCATGTTTGCAAAAGCAGAAGTCGTGAAAAGCACTAACCAGTATTGCCACGTAAGCCCGTGAATTTCAAGTACAAAATTGCCCACAAGCACGAATGAGATAGTCTGAATAGCCGAAATCGTGAACAGAACCGCAACCTTTGAGTTAATGTAGCTGAACCAACTCAAATTCAAGAACCTTTCTCGGCTCAGTATCATCCTGTCGCGTATGATTTCCTCCGCGCTCACGGTCAAACCGATGAACAGCGAACAAATCACACATATAAATATATAGGCGGGGATGTTTTCATTATTTGCAAAAACGTATGCGCCCGGGTCGTCAGCCGTGCCGCTGAAATACTTGATGAAGTAGGCGAGGATGAACGCCAGTAAGGGAGATTCGAGGAGGTTGATGAGCATATACTGCTTGTCGGTGATTTTCGACAGCACATTCCTCTGCACAAAAATCTTGAACTGAGACCACAAGCTCGGAATCTGGAAATTGTTGTCGGGCAGGTCTTTCTTCTTTGAAGTGTCAAAATTCTTCTTGTGCTCCTCGATTTTGGGCGTGATTTTTTCATTGAACATGTCATACCACTCCTGAGGCGACACCTTGCGCGTGCGGGTGAGTTTGCCATATTCATCCACCATCTTAGCCTCGAGGTTGTAGAGCAGCTGTTCGGGGTTCACATTACCGCAAGTCGGACATTCGCTCTGCTCCGCCGCAACGTCGCCGCTGATGGTCTTGAAATACACAATCGCATCCAACGGGTTGCCGTAGTAAGCCGGATAGCCGCCCCTGTCCATCACGAGAATCTTGTCAAACATCTTGTAAATGTCGGACGAAGGCTGGTGGATGTTGACGATGACGAGTTTAGCCTTGAAAGTCTGCTCCTTCAAGAGCGTCATCACCATTTCAGAGTCGGCGGACGAAAGACCCGAAGTCGGCTCGTCAGCGATGAGCACTGACGGCTCGCGCATAAGTTCAAGCGCGATGTTAAGTCGCTTGCGCTGACCGCCGGAGATGAATTTGTTGAGCGGACCGCCGACCTTGAGGTTGCGGATTTCATACAAGTCCATCTCGACGAGTATCTTGTTCACAGATTCCTTTATCTGCTCCTCGGTGAACTTGTCGAAACAGAGCTTTGCATTGAAATAAAGGTTCTGATATACAGTCAATTCCTCAATCAAAAGGTCGTCCTGCGGCACATAGCCGATAACGCCCTTGAGCTTTTCACTTTTCTCGGCGTAGTCGTAGCCGTTGATTGTGATGCGGCCGCCCGCGAGTGAATAGTTGCCAATCAAAAGGTTCAGCAGCGTCGATTTACCAACGCCCGAGCCGCCCATGATGCCGATGAGATTGCCGGACTCCTCAAAGAACGAGAATTTTTGGATGCCATTCTTGGAGTTAGGGTAGTGGAACTCGATGTTGTCGGCGCAGAACTCAATCCTCGCCTTCTGTTCGTCGAGGATGAACCGGCTCGAAATGTTGCTGAAATAAATTGGCGATATTTTCGAGTTCTTTATGACCGAGCCGTTGCCCAGAAGGTAAGTTTTGCCCGGGGTCGTGGGTGCGTTGTTGAGAAGTATGGATTCGCCATCGCCTACATACTTGAAAAACAGCATGTTGGTGCTTGCCATTCGGATAATCCTGATGGAGCCGCGAAGGTTTTTCTCATGCATGAACTTTGCGCCGGCGAGGTTTTCGGGCAGTTCCGCGTCGGATGATATATACATAAGGTGGCTCTTGTCCTCAATCCTGTCGATGTCATAGAGTACAAAAGCCCTCAGCGCCTTATATTCGGGTTCGGGGATATAGAAGGTGTCCGCCACGGTGTTGATGAAGTCGAGTTCCTTGTCGGTAACTTCCTTTCCGACGAACTCGAGGAGACGTATCACCACGATGACTTTGTCGTGCTGCTGCAAAGATTCGTTTATTTCCTCGCAGATTCTCAAAACCTTCACGAAGTTTGAGGAATTGCGTTTCCGTTGCTTTGAATCCGAAGTGTTTTTCACGGAGCCAGTCTGCACGGCGAGGTACTCGTCGAAAAGTTTGAGGAACTTGTCGGCATATTGCTGGCTTAGTTGCTGCCTGAGATAAGAGGACACGACGCCCCTCACGTTGTCGAAGGAATCATCCTTGGGATCCAACGAGGCGGCTATCGCAAACATCTGCATCAACGCAGTTAGTATAGACTCATTCATTATCTTATGGGTTCTTATTGTATGCTTTTTGTCCTTCAAAAGACTTCACAAATGTAAG
>JAGCRY010000089.1 GCA_017964465.1 Bacteroidales bacterium
CACATCCGAAAAATCGCACAAATTGAGCACTTGCGCAAAGTTTTGAATTGTTTTTTTCTTTATAGGCAATCCATCATCGCCATCCCAACCACGTTTCAACCCTGAAATTTGCTGCAACCGGTCTATCATTGTCTTGTGATGGTTTTCATTTACCTCTTGCCGCAACTGCCTGTAAACGAACTTCTTAGTTTCATAACTAATTGGGATAGAGTGCAAATAATCCATTACGGCATCAAAAGATGTCGTCGCCGTATTAGTTGCTGTTGCATAATTTGTCATTTTAATTACTTATTTGATTATGGAACAAAAATAACAAACCATTGCAATAAAAACAAATTTTTAGGCGATTTTTTATTGCAGTAATTAGTTTTTTGCATAACTTTGCCAAAACAATCAAAAAAATGAAAAACGACATTTATCAACAGGAAATCGCACTCGGCAAATCTGTGCTCGGCAGCATCGGCGCAAGCGTGGCGGTGCTGTGCTCCTCGTCCATCAAGGAAGGCACTCCCCACTACGAACAAGCCGTTGAAACCGGCTACGCGCTCGGTTTGGCGGGATATGCGGTAGTTACGGGCGGCGGTCCGGGGCTTATGGAAGCCGTCAACAAAGGCACGCAGCAATCCGGCGGCAAGTCGGTGGGCATTTGTATGAAATTCCCCGGAATATTCATCCAAAACGAATACATCGACCCTCAATACAACATCACGCTTACCAATATGGCGGCGCGCAAACAGTTGTTTTGGGATATGGCGACGGCGTTTGTGGCGTTGCCCGGCGGCTACGGCACGTTGGACGAAATCACAGAGTGCATGACCCTAATGCAGATGGGCATCATCAAAAGGCGACCGATAATATTGCAGGACGCCGAATTTTGGCGACCGCTCACATCGTGGCTCAACGACATATTACTCACTGAATACAAAGTGATTAAGGCCGACGACCTGAGTTACGTGCATCTGTCGTCAACGCCCAAAGAGACAGTAGAAATCATCAAAAAATCAATCTAACACACACCAAAAAATGAAGAAAATAATATTGCTCATAACAATGATGCTCGGCATCGCCGCCGCCACATACGCGCAAGTGCCGTCGGCTCAGAGCGCAATCGACCGCGCAGCCAAGCCCGGCGACACGCTCACTGTAACAATAAACGTCAAGAAATGCGACCTCGCCTGTTTCGCACAGTACCAACAGTTGCTGCCCGAAGGAATGACCGCCCTCGAAATCAACGGCGGCTCCGACAATGCCAACTTCTATTTTGACAACAGCAAGGTGCAGTACCAATGGTACAAACTGCCCATCGAGCGCGACATCATCACACTCAAATACCGCCTCGTCGTGGCATCCACAATGAAACCCGGCAAATACAATCTGCCCGGCTATTTCAGTTATCAGATGCACAACAGGCTCGGTCAGGTAAACACTCCGCTCATAGTGGAAGTGCAATAAGATTGTTTTAAGGGTCGCTGCGCGAGAAATTTCACAAATTGATTCAAATCTATACAAATCACACATTTCCTTATTTGTTTGATTTGTATAGATTTTTGTTTATCTTGTGATTTTTCCGTTTTTATTCAGCAACTCCAATATATTGTCTTTCAGATTTTTGCGAACGAGGATTTTAATTTCGCAATCGGTTGAGCCGCCCATTTCGGCGATTTGGAGGTCATTTTCTTTGACGATGCGCATCACATAATTCATCTGCGAATAAGGCACTATGACATCAATTATTTCTGTAACAAGCCTTTCCTCTGTTTCAGCGGCATCGAGAGCCATAGCCGCCGCCTGCGAATAAGCGTCTATCAATCCCGGAATACCTAACTTCGTGCCACCAAAGTACCTAACTACCAATACAATGACATTGGTAATATTTTTAGATTTGATAGTATTCAATACCGGCAACCCCGACGACCCCGACGGCTCGCCATCATCTGCGGCGCGAAATTGTTGCCCCTCCGCCCCAAGCCTAAAAGCATAGACGACGTGAGTGGCATCGTAATATTTTTTCTTGAAATCTTTTCTGATGGCATCCGCCTCGTCCTCATCGTCAATATGAAACGCGAAGGACAAAAACTTGCTGCCCTTCTCCTTATAAATTGCCTCCCCCGGCGCCGATATTGTGATATAACTATCTGTCATTTTACCAATTAATTGCCTTTTTCCCGTGTGCGACGAGCCATTCGTTTGCCTTGCTGAAATGTTTGCAGCCAAAGAAACCGCGATAGACGCTTAGCGGCGAGGGATGCACGGCGGTGAGTACAAGATGTTTGGAAGTGTCGATTACACGGCCCTTGTTTTTGGCATAACTACCCCAAAGCATAAAGACCACGTGGTCAGCCTTTTGCGAAACAATTTCAATTACTTTGTCCGTAAATTGTTCCCAGCCTTTGCCCGAATGTGATGCCGCCTTGTGAGCCTCCACGGTGAGTATCGAGTTAAGGAGCAAAACGCCCTGCCTTGCCCAACGTTCAAGATTGCCGCTTGTTGGCATCGGCACACCCATATCGTCGGAGATTTCCTTGAAAATATTTTGCAAACTCGGCGGAAACGGCACACCGTCCTGCACCGAAAAACACAATCCGTGCGCCTGCATCGGTTCGTGATAAGGGTCTTGACC
>JAGCRY010000090.1 GCA_017964465.1 Bacteroidales bacterium
ATCTTGCCCTGATATTCGTGTAAATCCATTTCTATGTGTATGTTTTTATGTTTATTTGATGATACGAAATTACATAAAATCTTTGATGTAGCAATAATCAAAATGATTTTTTTGAAAAAAAAAGATTTTTATTTAACATTTACGATAAATTGTGTTATCTTTGCACCCTGAAATTTAAGTTAAAAACAACATAATATGACAGCATATTTGTTTCCCGGACAGGGAGCCCAGTTCCCCGGAATGGGCAAGGATTTGTACGAAGGATCGGCTTTGGCGAAGGAGTATTTCGACAAGGCTGACGAGATATTGGGTTTTGGCATCACCAAATTGATGTTTGAAGGCACAGATGAAGACCTCCGTCAGACCAAGGTAACGCAGCCGTGTGTATTCCTTCATTCGGTGATTTCGGCTTTGGCAAAGGGCGACGAGTTTAAGCCCGACATGGTGGCTGGACATTCGCTCGGCGAACTTTCGGCGTTGACGGCTGCGGGTGCGCTCTCGTTTGAGGACGGACTCAGGCTTGTAGCCGCTCGTGCCGCTGCAATGCAGAAGTGCTGCGAAAGTCAAGTATCCACGATGGCAGCCATCGTAGGCCTCGAAGATTCTGTAATAGAAAGGGTGTGCGCCGACGTAACAGCCGGTGGCGACATCGTGGTAGCCGCCAATTACAACTGCCCCGGACAAGTAGTAATCTCTGGCACAGAGCCTGGCGTTGACAAGGCGTCGGAACTCCTGACAGCTGCCGGAGCAAAACGCGCCATCAAATTGCAGGTGAGCGGTGCATTCCACTCGCCGCTTATGGAGCCCGCCAAGGTAGAACTCGCCGAAGCAATCGCCGCCACAACATTCAATACGCCGGTATGTCCCGTGTATCAGAATGTGGACGCACTGCCTCACACCAACCCCGACGAAATCAAGGCAAACCTCATCGCGCAGCTCACATCGTCGGTAAGATGGACCAAGAGCGTGCAAAATATGATAGCTGACGGTGCGCAAGAGTTCGTAGAATGTGGTCCTGGCAACGTTCTCCAAGGCTTGATGCGCAAGATTGACAGGGGCGTAAAATGCTGTCATATAGCATAATTAAAGTTTATGTAAAAAAATTGTTTAATTTTTGTGTCAAAATATTTTTTCGGTACAAAAATTATTTGTAATTTCACGGCGAATTTGAAACGATAAAAACGGAGAGATGTCCGAGTGGTCGAAGGAGCACGCCTGGAAAGTGTGTGTACTCCAAAAGGGTACCAAGGGTTCGAATCCCTTTCTCTCCGCAATTTATTGGTTTTGAGAGATTTAAGTGTTTTACAAAGAACAATTTCGATAATTGGAGAGATGTCCGAGTGGTCGAAGGAGCACGCCTGGAAAGTGTGTATACTCCAAAAGGGTATCAAGGGTTCGAATCCCTTTCTCTCCGCTACTAATAAAAGTAAATTCAATTATCGTATAATCAAAAACTAATAAAAACACAACATGAAAAAACTATTTTCATTATTGGCAATAACCGGAATGTTGGTATTCGGCAGTGCTGATGTAGTGATGGCACAAGACGGCGGCGCCAATGGCACCACGACTGAGCAGGTTTCGCAGGACGCTCCTGTAGAGGAACCCATTCACAAGGTAATCAAGACAAAATTCATCGAAGGTGGCGCGGGCTTCATGGCATCCGTGCTCATCGCGTTGATCCTCGGTCTTGCAATCTCCATCGAGAGGGTAATCTACCTGGGACTTGCCTCCACCAATACAGACAAGCTCCTCAACAAAGTAGAGGAAGCGCTCAACGCTGGTGGCATCGAAGCTGCAAAAGACGTATGTAGGGATACACGAGGACCTGTGGCGGGAATCTTCTACCAAGGTCTCGACCGCTACGATCAAGGCCTCGACGTAGTGGAGAAGTCAATCGTTTCTTACGGCTCCGTAGAAATGGGCCGCATGGAAAGAGGCGTAACCTGGATCAACCTCTTCATCGCCATCTCCCCGATGCTCGGTTTCATGGGTACTGTGATCGGTATGATTCAGGCCTTCGATTCCATCCAGCAGGCTGGCGACGTTTCGGCATCGTTGGTAGCAGGTGGTATCAAGGTCGCACTCATCACCACTGTAACGGGTCTTATCGCAGCCATGATTCTTCAGGTGTTCTGTAACTACATTCTCTCCAAGATTGAGTCGATTACAAACGATATGGAAGACGCTTCCATCAAGTTTGTTGACCTCCTCATCAGGTACAATGAGAAGCACAAGTAGTCACACAAACCCCTGTAACCAACAACAATAATAAAAAGTAACATTATGCAATTACGTAAAATATTAGGAATCCTGACGATTGTGCTGTTTTTGGTAACGGCAGTCATCGTAGTGATGTTCTACTTGAATGTCGTGCCGTTGAGCAACCCGGAGGAGCAGATGGCTCATGGTATCACAGATACATTCATGTGGTGGGCATACATCCTCTTCTTCGTCTGCGCAATACTCGCGTTCTTGGTATTCCCGCTCTGGGGCTTCGTACAGCAGATCATCGACAATCCTAAGTCGGTGGTCAAGACGCTGGTAGTAGTGGCAGCAGTTGCATTGGTTTACATCGTTGCTTACGCATTGGCAGACGGCTCTTTCAGCTCGATTACCGACACCCTCGTAGAGACCAACGAGACCGAACTCAAATGGTCGGGTGCAGGACTCAACGCTCTGTACATCTCGCTGGGCATCGCCGTATTGGCGGTAATCTACGCCGAGGTCGCAAAGAAGTTAAACTAAAATGACTTATAGGTTGGCAGTTGGCTTGCAGCCTCTGCCACCTTATAAAAGTACAATTTTCTAAAAACCAAAGAATAAGATGGCAAAGAAAGTAGGTGATTTGAATGCAAGCTCCCAGGCAGACATCGCATTCCTCCTGTTGATCTTCTTCTTGGTGACCACCTCAATGAACGTTGACCAAGGTCTTTACCGTCAGCTCCCCCCGCCTCAGGAAAAGGATCAGGAGAACCATGACAAGGTAAACGAACGCAACATCTTCATTGTGCTCATCAACAAGGACAATCAGCTGGCTATCGAAGGCGAGCTCGCTGACATCAGCAGCCTCACGGAGCGTACAATCGAATTCATCACCAATCCTAAGGACAAGGCAGACCTCGCCGAGAAGGTGATGGCGTCCAAGAAACTTGAAGACGCCACCAACGAAAACAAGGCTGAGGACGCAAAGAACTGGAAGAAGCTCATCGAGACCTGTGGCGACATTGGAATCACCAAAGGTGTGGTTTCGCTGCAGAACGACCGAGGCACCAACTATGAGACGTACATCGCCGTACAGAATGCTATTGTGGCAGCGTACAATATCACACGCGACAAGTTTTCTCAGGAGCAGTTTGGCAAGCCTTTCGACGAACTCAATAGCGATGAGCAGAAGATTGTAAAACTTGTGATACCGCTCAACATCTCCGAGGCAGAGCCGAGGAGCGTCAAGTAACATTCATAAAAACAAAGGAGTAATTATGGCAAAATTCAGAAAAGGTGGTTCAAGGCAGATGGCGGCACTTTCGACGGCATCCCTTCCCGACATTGTATTCATGTTGCTCTTCTTCTTTATGTCTGTTACAACAATGAAGGAGACCGACTACAAGGTGAAAATCAAGCTCCCGACCGCTACCGAGGTCAAGAAACTCGAGAAGAAGTCGCTTGTAAGCTACATTTACGTTGGCGCACCGCTCGCTTCGTACCAAAGCAAATACGGCACTGAGCCTCGCGTGCAGCTCAACGACAAGATTTCCAATCTCGTTGATATTCCCGATTATGTGGAGAGCGAGCGTCAGTCGCATGACGAAGCCGAGAGGCCGCTCCTTACATATTCGCTCAAGGTGGACTCCGACGCCAAAATGGGCATCGTTACCGATATCAAGCAGGAACTCCGCAAGGTTTCCGCTTTGAAAATCAACTATTCCACTTTGAAGACTGAGAGAAAAGGCAATTATTAATAAGTTTACAATCCTAAATCTAAGAAAGAAGGCATGAGAACGCGAATGTTCCCATGCCTTCTTTTTTTTGATTAATTTGACGTCGGGGCACAGCCGTCAGAATCAAGTAGAATGTGCCGCAGCCGTCAGAATAATGCGATGAAAGAGTTTGCAATGTCTTTTAAATACTTGCCGAGCAGCGATTCGGAAGGTGCGTTGGTCTGCTTCTCCCTATTGTTGAGAGGGCCGTATTCGTAGCGTATCTGCTGTTCGTCGTCCTTGTAGTTGAGAATTTCTTCCACGCATTTGCGTATCTCGGTGTACAGAGGCTGACTGATGCCGAGCTTTTGCGAGATGTATTTCATATAGATAGTCTCCGACTGCATTAGGATTTTGTCGGCAAATGACGTGAGAAACATGTCGATAATAAGCCCTACTTTGAGCTTTTCGTCACGGATGTTGTCCACCCATTCATTGTATTTTTCGAGGCTAAACTTCCTGTTTTGTATGATGATTGATTCGAGTTCATCAACAATGTCTTTGCCAGCAGCTTGTGCAATAGTATTGATAAGCCGACGCTCGCGGTCGTCTATGCTGCCGTCCGCCCATGCGAGCGATACTATCATGGATACGTATGCAAGCCTCTCATCATAGCTGTAGTCGCTCAGATGGAAGGCGCATGCACTTGTGTCCTTGAGTATTGATGATATTACGGTTTTGTTGTCCATCGTGTTTAGTTTTAGTTCTCGGCTGCAATTTACTAAATATATCGTCATCGTGTATAAGAGTTAAGTTTTTTTAAGTGCATCTGACTTTTTTTTACACATATAGATTAAATTTGGCGGTATTGGCTCTTTTTTGTAAGTTAGTGGCGTTATC
>JAGCRY010000091.1 GCA_017964465.1 Bacteroidales bacterium
CGCCGCTGCCGTCGCCTGAGCCATTGTCAACTACAACAATCGGGCTGTCGGGCGAGGCTTTCAGGAGGTTGTCAAGGCAAGACAACGAAACATCCAACGTCCTGTGATGCAATATTACAAAGGCAGTTGCCATATCAACGAATTTTTAATACATAATCCCAACGTCCCGACCCAACAACCTTAGTGCTACCATCGGGCAAAACGATGTCGGCGGTCATATTGGGCGGAATTACTACCGAGAAACGTTTTTTTGATGTGCCGCTTGGTTTAATCTCCACCGTAATAATTCCCCTCGGCGTAGGCTGTTTGATGTAAGCATAACCAAGGCGACCTATCTGCGGCGCAATCCTCACCCTTGCAAATCCAGGCTTCGTTGGCTCGATGCCCATCAGACGGCGACTGATGATGTTGGCAGGTGCAGCACCCCAAGCGTGATTCCAATCCTGATTATCTTTTGTATCGAAACTCCATCCTTCTGTCGTCATCGTACTTCCACTTCTAATCATCTGATACCATGAACGTTGAGAAGTGTCTGTGAGCAAACTGAGGGCATAATCGGGATCCATCGCCTCAAAAACAGCATCCAACAAAAACTGCGCACCGTATGGAGAGCAAACCATGCCTCGTTTTTTTATAAAATTCAAAACCGCAGTCCTACAAGTGTCATTTACGATGCCCATTGCAAGCGGCAACATATTGGCATGGAGCGATGAGTGCTTAGAGCTGATCGCGTCAAAATACAAACTGTCAGAACCCAACATTTTTTTATTGATGGCTTCACGAACCTCTTGCGCATATTTTCGGAAACACGCGGCATCATAATTATTGTCAAGCGCAGCAGCAATTTCCGCAAACAACGATAACGCCTTGTAATAAAATGCGTTAACAACAGTGTTGCAATTCATTTTCTTATAATCATCCTGTTCTGACGGCGGCCAGTCAATAATGTCACGGAGATATTGAGACGGCGTGTTTATGTGCGACAACAAATAAGAATCCTTGATGTCTTTGCCGGAATATAGGAGATGATCGTCGGAATTTCTTAAATTCCACAATGTCCTCATTTTCAGGTTTTCATAATTATTCTGCAAGAACGAAATATCGCCCGTGTAGAGATAGTCATTATATGCAATCAGAGCCGTCTGCAAAATCCATTCAGTCGGCCAAGTTGAATGATAAATAAGACGTTCGAGCGAATTGCGGGCGATGGAATATTGGTCACTGACGGCATAAAATGAAAGTTGGTTGATATAAGTGTCCGCCTCGTATGTGATGCGCTCCCTGTCTCCGTCCACGAAAGCACCGGCAAACGTCGTCGCCTTCATGGTATGCTTACACAAATTCCAAATCTGGTTGAGCAAAGTGTCGTCACTCCTAAACTCGGCAGCATCATCATCAAACGGATACACAACCATTTCCCGTATGAAATTATGATAAACCAAATGATGCTTGTAATTGTCAATTTGTACATAACGGAACGGCATAACCTCCCCGATATAATCCGGCATCAGGACAGGCACGGCTCCATTGTTGACATTTGGGTCAGTATTGGTTGAAATGGGATCAATTTTAATCTTGTATTTGGAGTACCCTTTATCCAATAGGACAGTAAACCTGCGGTAACGCAACGAGCCAGACGGTTTTTGATTCACACGCCCACTACTATCAAGCGCCTCACCAAGATGCAAAGCAACTGTTTCATTCCCCAAAAGCGAATTGAGTTTCAGTGCAAGCTGACCAAAAGCATCATTACCAAAATCAATCAAAGCCGACGTTCCGTTTATAGTGATGTTTTGTGGTTGTTGTTTAAGCTTTTCAAGGGGCAACACCGATGTATAGTCGTCGAGTTCGTGGGCGGTAACGAAACCTTTGGCATCCGAAAAATCGCTCTTGCGCCCACGGTCGTCCACAATCATCACTTTCCAATAATAAAGCGTTGCCGGACTCAATGCCCCGCCGCCATACACCACCGCCACCGACGACGAATCCGTGACAAGACCCGAATCCCAGACATCTCCTTTGTTATTGTCAATCAATTCTTTGGACGTGGCGACGAGGATGCGATATTTGCGCTGATAGGTGTTCTTTTTGGTGCTGAAAATCTGCCACGAAAACCTCGGACGTTGGCTGTGGATTTCTGCAATTTGCAGGCTCAGTGAATCATTGGCTATATACTCCTCCAATGTCATCTGCGTCCTGAATCCACCATTAAAAACAACGTCGGTCTCGCGTATCATATCGACAGCAAGATTATAGACATAAAAACTACTGCCGCAACTGACATTAGCCACGGAAAACAATACTATCAGTATTGATAACACACAAGTTTTCACTTACTTACAATTATTTTTTCACACAAATCAATTATTGTGCGCAAAATTAAACTATTTTTCTCAAACGGATATGTTTTTTAGGAGGATAATGAAAAAAATATCAATATTTCCCGACAAAAATTTGGATGAAAAATCTATATTAAACAAAAATTCTTACCTTTGCACCAAGAAACCGAACCAAAAATGCAGACCAAAATTCTACATAAAATAATCCCAATCATTGCCGCGCTGTCAATCCTCGCGGCATCGTGCGGCGGTCGCAACGACATCCCCGTCCCCGACCCGCAAGCATCGGCGTATTGGTGGAAGACTACGTGGAATCCCGACAGCACCGAGCTTGATTTTATCAATAGTCTGCAAATCAAGAAGATATACATGCGTTTTTTTGACGTTGCGCCCGACGGCAATTCCAATGTCCCAAAACCAAAAGCCACCATCCAATTTCAAAAGCCAATTGACAACAGCATCAAGATAATCCCAACAATCTTTATCACAGAAAGTTGTATGGCGTTGGACATTGACAAACTGCCCCAAATGTTGGCATACAGAGTGTTGCAAATGTGCGAAACCAACGACATCAAGGGCATTGACGAGATACAGATAGACTGCGACTGGAAACAATCATCGCAAGACAAATACTTCCAATTTCTCACCAACCTCCGAAAAATCCTCAAAGACAAAAACATACGACTATCCGCCACCATCCGTCTGCACCAACTGAGAATGACACCGCCGCCGGTGGATTATGGAGTGTTGATGGCTTACAATACAGGCAACATCAGCACCCCGCCGCGTCGTAACCCGATATTGTCATACGATGACGCCGCGCCATACCTCAAATCGTTGAAAGACTATGACTTGCCATTGTGCGCAGCGTATCCGGATTTCAATTTTCAACTATTGTACAGCGAGGGCAACCTACGCGCAATACTTTACAATGAGGACACCACCGACACAACAAAATTCAGACGAATTACCGACAACGAATACGAATCAATCGCAACGCGCCTCATCGTCAACAACCCCGAACCCGGCAGCAGCCTTACACAAATCAACCAAGGCGACAAATTGTTGATTTATAAGGCGGAATACGACGAGATTTCAAACATCAAACAAACTATTGACAGCCTACGTCCGACGATGTCGGCACAGTCGATTATATACGACATTAATACACGAAACATAAACAATTTTACAAAAGAACAATATGAAAAAATTCTTCATCATTAGCCTATTGCTGTTGATACCTGCAATGGCACAGCCGTGTTTCGACATCGGATACGGCAACAAGTACTGGAGCTACTTTATGTTGAGGGAGTTTGGCGATGAATTTGAGCCAGATTTCTTCAAATTCTGGAACGCATACACGGGAGAAAATCTCATCGATTCCGACCTTCGTCTGCTAACAGAGAACTCCGCAATCAACCTCGACGACTACCGCATCTACGCAGCCGCTAAAAAGAAGAACGACAGCGAAATGCTTGAATACTTGCGGCTTAACAATCTTTACCGTCAGCGTCGCAACAACGACTATGACTTCTGCTCTAATCTTTATAAAGAAGCATACGGCGACGACTACGACCCAGAATGGAACGATTGGTACTACCCCACCAAAGAAGATCTCGACAAGGCAAAAGCCAACCTCGACGAAGTAATCACCGCCACAAAGGGTTATAAAGGCAGCAAGTACGCCGACCGCTATATATTGTTGGCAATGAGGGCATTGTTTCAGTCGGGACAGTTTGATGAGGTCATCAAATACTACTCCGAAAACCTCTCACGCATACCTGCAACGAGCGACTGTCTCACCCTCATCGACGATCTCTACGCTGGCGCGCTACTCCGTACTGGCAAGAAGGACGAGGCGATAGAAATATACGCCAAAATCAACGACAATGTGAGCCTGTCATGGTGTGTTGCAGGCAAATACGAGTACAAGACTATGATGGACACCTACAACAAGAATCACAATTCCAAGGCAATTCCGTGGATTATGATACAGTTCATCGACAACATTGATTATGAACTCGGACGCAAGGAGTTTTACGGCAAGGATGATTCGCTCCACAACCTCGCCATCAAGCGTGACGTCGCTAATTTCATCGCCGAAGCCAACCGAATTGCCGACAGCAAGGCGACAGACAATCCCTCTCTTTGGAAGAGTGCCGCCGCTTACTGTAATTACCGCCTCGGCAAATACCAAGACGCTAAGAAACAGATAGACGCAGCGATGTCTATGGCTGGCAGCGCGAGCATCAAGGAAAACACCCGAATGACCCGCTTGCTCATCTACGCCGCCGACAAGAACTACACTCCTGCCTACGCCAACTTTATGCTCACCGAACTCAAATGGCTGAAATCCAAGGTGAAAGCTGACGTTGTAAACTACATCGAAAACTTAGAAACCATCCACAACACCATCGCCGACAAGCAACTCAAAGCGGCAGTTGGCGGCCTCCACTTGTCCATCTGCAAATCCGACCCGAACATGTACGCCAACAGCAACGGTCTCGGTTGGTTTATATCCGCCGACTACGAAAGCAAACTGGACTACTCATCGCGGTATTTTGCATCACTTTGCGACCTAACTGCCGCAGAGACAGAGGATTTCTACAACAAATTTGCCACCCGTGACGAACTCTCCAAATGGCTCTGGGGACAGATTGAGCACAATCAGGACTACTTCAACGACCTCATCGGTACGAAGTATCTCGCCGAGGGCAACTACCAAAAGGCCATTCAATTCTTGCAAAAAGTACCATTGAAATTCTTGGACCAGCAAGCAATAGCCAAGTATATGATTTACAGGGATTACAGCAAAGCAAAATGGGACGGCATCCAACTCAAAGGCAGCGACATCAACAGCTGGTATTCTGGCGAGGAGGATGCAGAAATACCCGCGCTCACAAAGAATCCGAAATTGGAGTTTTGCAAGGAAATGATTTCACTCATGGGACAGGCGTCGCAACCGCAGAAGGCATACGAAATCGCCACGCGCATTTATCAGGCATCCAACGACGGCGATTGTTGGTTTTTGTCGCACTATCTCAAATCTGAATATTTCGAGATGCCAACCACACCATCTGGAATTGATTTCGTGAAGGAAACCCGCCGCCACCTCGAAACCGCTGCCAATGCCTCCGACCCGAAGTTGAAGGAGAAAGCACTCTTTGCTCTCGCCCTCACCTCCGTCCCCGACTCTTACGAAACCCGCAAGTTTAATTACGACACCGACAAATATGAAACCACCGTTGACCGCAACAATCAGAATTTCAAAGACTTCCAACGTCTCTACAATTTTGAGAAAGGACGCACACCGTCCACATTGGTTACGGAATGTAGTTCGTATGATTACTTCGTAAGAAACTACGCCAAATAATATGGAGAGGTGCAGACGGCTCGTCCGCTAAAATTTGGAATGCAGACGGCTCGTCCGCCACGCATAAATAAATGCTTGAAAAAGCGCAATTCTCATTGGGAACTTGCGCTTTTTCAAGCATATTTTTTACGACATCCACCACATCGCAGCGCCCACCACAACCGCCAAGACAACCTTAATGCCTTTGACAATGAAAAAATCCTTCTTGCTTTCGGCAAAAAGCGGAATTGCGCCGTGTCCGTCCTGCACAATGCAGTTAGCAATCAAAGCGCCGAGGGGCATCACGCCGTTACAATAAAGCATAATAAAAACTACGTGGGGACCCGATTCCGGTATCAAACCAATAAGGATTGCCGCAATCATACATAATAAATATACACTTCCGCCACTAAATTGTTTGACCCACGTCTCAATGTCACATACTTCCTTAACGACAAATACAATCACAAGCGCAAATGATGTCCATGTGAGAATTTTCCAAAAATGCTGACCTATAACGTGATGCCAAATGTGGTCTTCGAGGAAATGCTCAGGCACGCGCACAACAATATAGAACGACACAGCCGCAACAACGAGCGAAATTATAGTTACCAGCATATCCTCGCCACCATGTTCATCTTCATGATGTTCTTCGAGACAACCACACAATGAAAGGGTTATAAATACAATTATCGACAATATCAACACAAGCCTATGTGCCGACAGATGCCGAAAATTTTCAATGATATTGCCATGAAGACTATGACGTCGGTGATTGTCATGTGTGTTATGGAGGACGAAATGAGCCTCTTGTCCACAATTACTACGATGTTTCTCCACAAAAAAATTAGCCACATAACCCGACACAACTGACAACGCAAACAGCCCCAAGAATATCATCAATGCCTTGTCGGGCATGTTGGTCATCATCCAAAACGCCTCGTCACCAGTTGTGGCTATCAGGTTGGCAATGAGCGCACCAAAACCTATGACATCATGCGTATAGAGCGACACAGCCGTATATGTGCCGATGCAGCCGGGAATGATGCCAAGAAAAGACGATATGAGTATTTGCAGGCTCGAATGACGCTGCATGAATCCATGCACATGACCCTCTGAAAACACATTGACGTATTCGAGGACCATTATCATGGACAACACAAAGAACGTGATGACAACAATCTGTCCCACCACGTCCGTCAAAAACTCATAAATCATCTGCTACTACTGCCAAAACCATTTTTTCTTCTTTGGCTGAGGCTCTGGCTCCACATCTGTTTCGCCACTGAGTTTGCGCCAAATATTGCCCCAACCAGGGAAACCGTTAAAATTTCTGTCGTCGATGAACATGTCTGCATCAATCTTGCGCATGAAGTGCCTACGGTCATCCGGCAACGGTTGTTTTGTTTCGTCAGGGCTGTCGCAATTGACTGCATGAAGTTTCACGCCCGCATCTTCGAGATACTTGACCGCATTGTCAAGGAGTTCACCAGTGCGGCACGTCCACAAAATAATCTTGTGCATCTTGGAGAGCTTTTTCAAAGTCTCCAATGCAAACGGTTTTTGCTTTCCAATCTCAGGATAAGCGTCTTCAACGATTGTTCCGTCGAAATCTACTGCTATTTTAAGCATCTTATTCTAATTTGTTAGTTCTTGTTTGGATCAATCAACTCCGAGCGCATCGTCTTGATGCGGCTGCAGATGTCGTTGTAGAGTTGAGCATCAATGTTGTTGCCGGACACCTTGTCGTAAATCTTCTTGATGTTGTTGAGCTTCACGATAAGAGTCTTGATGTCATAATTATAATAGAAAGCCGAACTCTCAATCATCACCTCGTAGAGGTAGTTGATAAGGCTCAATAGTCCTTCTCTCTGGTTCATAATCTGTTCACGTGTAGATTTTAGGTCATTGGAAGCCACACAAAGATATTGGCTCTCGACCCATCCACCATAGATTATGAAAGGCAGGATGTTATTTTTTTCATTGTCATTTAAGTAGTTGCACGCCTTCCAATACGACTCGGCGGCGATGCTGCTGAGCGAATCCGCGGAATTGATGTTGTTTTCCATACGCTCCACGTAACGGAAGTTGAAGCCCTCGGAAATGTCAAGTTTGTCGGCGAGTTTGAAGGAACAATTGAAATAGCCCATCACTTCCTGCTGCTTTTTATAAAGTGAACAGTAAGCAATGTCGGCGGAATACACGCCAAGCGCCATCGCCTGTTTTGGCTCCTTGGTGTACTTGTCCATATTTTCGAGTGGGATGAGGAGGTCATTGTTGTAGGGAATCTCCTCCGCCACAAGATACTTGAACAAATCAATCGGCAACGGGATGCCGTATTTCGTATAGACGACGTTTGTCACTTCGGTTGCATCGTCCACTTCGCTTTCGGACACAGTCCTCACACGCGGCTTCTTACTGTCGGTGCATGCATCAAGGCTACACGTCAACAGAAAGGCACTAAGGCATATTATTATACGTTTCATTATCATTCTGTCAAAAATGGTTGATTCGGTTTGCAAAGTTAAACAAAAATTTAGAATTATGTATGTTAATTTCCGTCAAAAAAAATTTATAGGAATTGATAAAAAAATTGCTTGTGACATTTTTTTGTAGTAAATTTGCAAAAATCCAAACATTTCACACGATATGAAAAACAATTTGATAACAATTTTGGCGTTGACAACCGCAATGGCCGCCAACGCCCAGACCGTCAAAAGTCCCGACGGAAGGCTCGCCGTCAGCCTACAATGCGAAAACTCGCGCCTCTCCTACTCGACCAGTTACGACGGCAAAACAATATTGGAACCCTCGCCTCTGGGACTCATCACAGATGTCGCCGACTTTACGCAAGGTCTTAGCGTGGAAGGCTTCAAAGTAGATACCGTGAAGTTTTCATACTCATGCCAGACGCTCAAAAAGAGCCATGTAGATGTGAAGGCTACCCACGCCGTGTGGAGCATAAGCCGCAACGGAGTGCCTGCGTACGACCTTGTGTTTATGGTTGAGGACAACGACATCGCTTTCCGCTACGAAATGCGCCGTCAGCCTGCCAAGGTGAAGGGCGACTCCACATTCTGCGCTATCATTAAAGACGACCAGACACATTTCAATATGCCACAAGGCACGACAACATTTCTCTCGGCGCAGATGAAAGGCGGCACGGGATGGTCGAGGACGGCACCAAGTTATGAACACCCCTACTTCACCGACCGTCCGACAGGCGACAACGCGGGCGGCGCAGGATTTGTGTTTCCATGCCTCTTCAAGACGCCCGACGGATGGGTGATGATTTCCGAAACCGGCGTAACATCAGCCTATTGTGCCTCTCACCTCGACTGCGAACAAGGCAACCGCTATAAGATAGCCAACCCGTTGGATGCCGACTACAACTTCAACGGCACCACAACACCGGGCATTCCGCTGCCAGGTTGCACACCGTGGCGCACAATCACAATCGGCAAAGACCTCGCCCCAATAGCCGAAACCACAATCCCGTGGGACTTTGTAACGCCACTCTACGAACCCTCCAAAAACTACGACTACGGCGCAGGCACGTGGAGTTGGATTATTGGCATGGATGAATCGGTCAATTACAAAGTACAACGCGAATACATTGATTTCACAGCCAAGATGGGCTTCAAATCTGTTTTGGTGGACAACTGGTGGGACAAACAGATTGGACGCGATTCCATCGAAATGCTCTCCAAATACGCTCTCAGCAAAGGAGTTAGTCTGATGCTGTGGTACAACAGCAACGGTTATTGGAACGACGCGCCTCAGACTCCACGCAACATTATGAACAATCTCATCGCCCGCCGCCGTGAGATGGCGTGGATGAAGTCAATAGGCATACGCGGCATAAAAGTGGACTTCATGGGCTCCGACAAGCAACAGACAATGCAACTCTATGAAGACATCCTCGCCGACGCCAACGAATTTGGACTCGAAGTCATCTTCCACGGCGCAACCCTGCCTCGCGGTTGGGAAAGGATGTACCCAAATTTCATCGGCAATGAGGCTGTGCTTGCGAGTGAAAATCTCCATTTCAGCGACGACTTCTGCCGCCAGGAAAGCTACAACGCCACACTTCATCCTCTGATACGCAATTCCGTGGCTTCTATGGATTATGGCGGAGTAACTTTCAATGATTACTTCAACACCACCAACGATTCCACAATGTGGGGCGGTCACCGCGTAACCTCCGATGTATTCCAAATGGCGGTCGCTGTACTCTTCCAATGCCCGCTCAATCACCTCGCGCTCTATCCAAGCGTCACAAAGAACAACGAGCCGTGGAAACTGGAATTTGTTAAAAACGTTCCTACACTTTGGGACGACATAAAACTCATCGACGCCTACCCGGGCAAATACCTCATCATCGCCCGCCGCCACATCCACACGTGGTACGTCGTAGCCATCAACGCCCAAAAAGAGCCTCTCAAACGCACACTCTCGCTCCCGATGCTCAAATGCGGCATCACACTTTACAGCGACGACACAAACCTCAAAGGCTCAATGAAAGAACTCAAAATATCCAAGAAATCAACTTACGAAATCAACGTGCCGCAGAATGGCGCAGCAATATTTGTGGGAAAGGAATAAATATAAAAGGAGGCCGCAACAATGTTGCAGCCTCCTTTATATTTTGGCTCTCCAACCTGGACTTGAACCAGGGACCCTCTGATTAACAGTCAGATGCTCTAACCAACTGAGCTATTGGAGAAAGTCAAATATCGTTTTTTTCTTTTGCGCTGCAAAGTTAAGTTGTTTTTTTCAAATAAAAAAATTATTTTTGAAAAATTTTTTCAATGTAATTAACTTTTTTAACGACCATACTAAAAATGAACAAGTTAGCAATAGTCGGAAGTTTAGCTTTCGACGCAATTGAGACGCCGGCGGGCAAGACTGACAAGATAATCGGCGGCGCATCGCCCTACATTGCCCTCGCTTCGTCGTATTTCGGAGTGAAACCTCAGATAATTTCCGTCGTAGGCGGTGACTTTCAGAAGGAATACTTTAATCTTCTGAACAACAACGGCATAGACACATCAGGAGTGGAAGTTCGCCCTGACGGCAAGACCATGTTTTGGTCAGGCGTCTATAATAAGGACATGAACCAGCGCACAACACTCGTCACAGAACTCAACGTATTCGCAGACTTCAGCCCAAATGTCCCCGATTCCTACCATAATCCCGACGTTCTGATGCTCGGAAACATCACTCCATCAATCCAACAAGCTGTAATCAAAAAGATTGGCAACCGTCCAAAACTCATCGTCATGGACACTATGAACTATTGGATGAACACCACGCCCGACGACCTCGACGCTACAATCCGCATGGTTGACGTGCTGACAATCAACGACGAGGAAGCCCGACAACTCTCCGGCGAATATTCACTCATAAAGGCAGCCCGAAAAATTCTTGGCATGGGTCTCCTATACCTTATAATAAAGAAAGGCGACAACGGCGCAATGCTCTTTGCACGTGACGGACAAATCTTCTTTGCTCCCGCACTGCCTTTGGAAAACGTCGCCGACCCCACTGGCGCGGGCGACAGCTTCGCAGGAGGATTCTGCGGCTATATGGCTGCAAAAGGCTCCACAGACTTCGAAACCGCCAAAGCCGCCGTCATCGCGGGAAGCGTGATGGGTTCGTTCTGTTGCGAAAAATTCGGCACGGAAAATCTTCAGAGCCTTAGCGAACAGGCTATTGCGCAGAGGATTAAGCAATTTGAGGCAATGACTTGCTTTAAGTTCTAAAAATTTTTCGCAAATCTGTGGCTATTTTCAAATTTTATTACTATTTTTGCAAACTAAAACATACTACAACAAATCAAACGTATTTTTTAATGGAACAAACAGAAAACCAAAAGCCACAGACAAGCAAGTATTACCGGCGCAAATTGTTGATGGCATATTTTACATCCACAGTGTGCATTGCGCTTGTATTATACTTGGCGGGGCTTTTCTTCATGTTGCTGTTTAACACTCAGCATATCAGCGACATGTTCAGGTCCAACATAAAGATGACCGTTACTCTGAACGACTCGCGAACACCTGCAGAAATAAACCAGTTCCGCAAGATGCTCGACAAGTCGGAGTTTGTGCGCGAGTCAAACTACATATCAAAAGACGACGCCGCGAAAGAACTCACGAAGGAACTCGGTGAAGATTTCATGGAAATACTCGGTGAAAACCCGCTTTACTCCCAGATTGAAATCAAACTCACCGACCAGTATTCCAACATCGACAGCATAAAGTCATTAGAGAAACGTCTCAAAGAGAGCAACAAGGCTGTGGACGAGGTCTATTACCCCAAAGACGTATGGAACAACGCCACAACGGTAATAACAAAGATTGCCACCATCGTCCTGACGCTTGCGTTGATACTCTTGACAATCACCATCATTTTGATAGCCAACTCAATACGGCTTCAGATGTCGGGTGATAGGTTTGATATACACACAGCCAAACTCATTGGCGCAACAGACTGGCACATATCAAAACCGTACCTGAAACGTGCGCTGATACAGAGCGTAATTGCGGCGGTTGCGGCGATTATAGGATTGACGACGACCATATCCTTCATCGAGAAGATTATCAACGGCGTTTTCCAAATCTCCGCATTCTGGCCTACACTCGCGGCGATGCTCGTCACGAGCGTAATTGTAACACTCGCGGCAGCATTCATCAGCGTTAGGAAATACCTCAACGCCAGTGAGGAAGAACTATACTATTAAGAAAAGACAAAGAACTAACAAACAATAATTTAAAACGGACATCAAACAAATGAAATACGCATTAGTAACAGGCGGAAGCCGTGGCATCGGCAGAGCAATCTGCATCAAACTCGCAAGCCAAGGCTATCACGTACTCATCAACTACGTCTCAAACCAAGCGAAGGCTGAGGAGACACTCGCGCTCACTAAAGAAGCGGGCACGGAAGGCGAGATTATCAAATTTGACGTCTCAAACCTTGCTGAAACACAGGCAGTCATCGAAAAATGGCAGGACGAACACAAGGACGCTTACATCGACGTACTCGTAAACAACGCTGGTGTAACCGCCGATTCTCTCCTCCCGATGATGGAGCCAGAGGCATGGCACAAAGTTCTCAATACGTCACTCGACGGTTTCTTCAATGTAACGAGGACTGTCGTGAAGAAAATGATTCGTAAAAAACACGGACGCATCATCAACATGGCATCCGTTTCAGGTCTCATCGGACTTGCCGGACAATGCAACTATTCAGCGGCAAAAGGCGCACTCATCGCCGCAACAAAGGCTTTGTCCAAGGAAGTCGGTGTGAAAAACATCACAGTAAACGCAATCGCGCCAGGCTTCATAAAGACCGACATGACAAGCGAACTCAACGAGGAAGAACTCAAAAAAACAATCTCTCTCGGACGTTTTGGCGAGCCGGAAGAAGTGGCTGAACTCGTTGCCTTCCTTGCATCCGACAACGCTGCATACATCACCGGCGAGACAATCGCAATCACCGGCGGACTCAAAGCCTAACATACTTTCTTTCCAACAAATTAGACGAATAGGACAAATGTACCCGCATTTGATTCTATTCGTTTGGTTCGTTGTAGGATTACCTAACATTCAAGCCTCAAACAAAAAACGGACTTTTCTGAAACATAAATCCATCGAATTTCGTTAAATCATTTTATAACAGAAAAATGAAAAAAATGATGAAAAATATTATCCAAACTCTGATTCTGCCGATGATGCTATTGACCTCATGCCTTATCCCGGCACAGGACAACAGTGGAGGCGACAAGGAAGACTCCGACGTGTTTTCCTCATCACAGACTGACGACATATCTCTCATCAACGACATCGATGAGTATGTCAACGACATCCGTGAAAACATCGAGGAGACCGCCATTACAAAACAACAAATGGGCAGCGAGCAAAAAGTGGTATTCGTAAAGGACAACGACACCGTCAAGATTTCCGTATTGACCGACTCGACTGCGATTTCCACAGCCACCGACATCTATTTCCAAAACTCCGAGCCGATTTTTGCGAGCAGGAACATAATTCTCGATGTAGATTCGTCATACCTTGAAACAGCATACTTCAAGGACGGCGAACTTTACAAATGCTTCCGTAACGGCTCTGAAATCAATGACAGACTATACGCCGACGCCCTCATGAGGAATATTCCGAGATAACTTTGAGCGCGAAATCCATATCCTGTCTAAGCTGAGCCTGCAAATCCACAAGTGAATCGAACTTCACCTCGTTCCTGATATGGCGAAGAACATTCACACGTATCCTGCGCCCATACAAATCGCCGTCAAAACCTATGAGATGAACCTCAAGGAAAACACGGTCACTCTCCTCATTGACAGTGGGATTGCTGCCAATATTGAGAATTGAGGGCCACGTCTTGCCATCCAAAACCACAGTTGCAACGTATGCGCCCGGTCGCGGCAAAATCTTTGAATCATCGCCCATACGAACATTGGCGGTCGGGAAACCAATCGTGCGACCTATCATGCGCCCATGCACAACCGTACCCTCCACAAAATATTCATAACCCAATACTGCAGCAGCCGAAGTCATGTGCCCCTCGGCTATCATCCTGCGCACCAATGTTGACGAACACGTAACGCCGCCACGACTCTCTTCCTCTACCTCAACAACGTCAAACCCATGCTCGTCGCCAAGCCTTTCGATAGCATCGAGGTCAGAAACACGGTCGCTGCCGAAATGATTGTTGAAACCCTTCACCAAACATTTCATATTGAGCTTTTCACACAGCATATCGACAAGGAAGTCCTTTGCTGTCAGGGCAGCGAACTCCTTGCTGAAAGGGTGGATAATAAGCACGTCAACACCAAGTTTGGACAGCATATCAACCTTTTCCTGGCGCGTCAGCACGAACCTGACCACAGCGCCTTTCGAAAGCACCTGACGCGGATGTGGATCAAAAGTCACAACAACACTCTTCAGTCCTCCATACTTCGCGCTCTGCACAAGTTCCTTCAGAATCTTGCGATGCCCGATATGGATACCATCAAAAGTTCCCACAGTAACGCACGTACCGCCTTCGCCATTGTACTGTTCTATTCCTTCTATGATTTCCATATCAATTAAAAGGTAATGACACAGCCAAAATGCGGACAAGGTATAGTCCTGTAATGTTTATTGCAGCCTGCAGCAAGAACGCCTACAACCGCCAACAATAATATGACAATCAATTTTTTCATGACTAAAAAGTTTTCAGAATCGTTTCAGACGGCAAAGTTGCAAAAAAATCTTGATTCTTAACAAAAAAATTTTGTCAATATATCAAAAGTGCATAAATTTGCAATCGTTAAGTGACTACAAATGCATCAGCAAATGTGGCTCTTTACAAAAAAAACTAATTTCAATAACCAAAATTCTTCAAAACATGAAAAAAGTTCTATCATTCATGCTTGCGATATTCGCAATCAGCATCCTGGCTTCCTGCGGCGGCGGAACGCCAGAAGTGAAACTCTCCGAAAAGGCGAAACTCCTCATGGACAAGACATGGTACCCTGACACCAAAGCTGACACTAAGTTTGGCGGTGACGTTGCTAAAATCGGCGACTTCATGTCTGGTAAATACCTCTTCGGCACTGCCAAAGACGACCCATCTGACCTCGTTTACAGCATCACAATTGGAGAAGGATTTCTCTCGACAACAAGCGGTGCAGGACGATGGAAACTCGACACTGACGACAAGACTCTTCTCTTGTACCCGTGGGACTACGACAAAAAGGAATACAAAACTGAGCCCACAAAATACAACATCGAAGAGCTCACAGCCGACAAGCTCGTATGGAAGACTGACGGAATGTACACCGAGCACTTCTCTACGACAAAACCCTAACATTAACAACTGAACCTAAGCAACCCAAACGACCGCAGACGCAACCAACCTCTGCGGTCGTTTTTTACCAACCATGGAACTAACCATCCTAATCCTACTGATAATAACGGTTATAGTATTAATAATCAATACAATAACCACGCGCCACACCATCACCGAACTCCGCAGCGACATCGACCGATTGGAAACTATAACGCGCGAGGAGTTTGACACTTCGCGGCGCGACCGCTCCACCGCCGAATCGCAGCACCGCCTCGAAAACAACGAACTTTTCCGTATGCTCGGCGAACAACTCGGCAGGAATGTCGATGCTCTCGCGCAGTCGCAAAAAATCCAACTCCAACTGTTTTCCACAAGGCTTAAAGAATTGCAGGAACTCAGCAAGACCAAGATGGAGGAAATAAGGCATTTAGTTGACGACAAACTAAAACAGACCCTCGAAACCCGCTTCAACGAATCC
>JAGCRY010000092.1 GCA_017964465.1 Bacteroidales bacterium
GAGGATTTCCTCGCCGTTGAGATACCACTTGGAGGCGGAGTTGCTGCCTGCCATGAGCCTTACATTTGGCATGTCCTCGTCACATTCGATGACTGTGGTCACGGGGAACAATACGCCGTAAATCTTCTTGCCGTATTGCTCGGCGAAACGGAAGAGTTTCACATTGTAATAATTGCTCTCAATCTTATGCCATGTGAGGGTCTGTGTGTCGTATTTAACCTTCTGATTGGCTGCGGGAACGTTTTTGATAAGAGCCTGAACCTTGGGGTCGCCCATCGTGGTAGCCAGATAGCTGTCGGTGAAGAGGATGTTGGTGTTGATGTCGAGTCCTATGGGTTCGAGTACGTTCCAGCGGTGGATGAAGCCGTCGGCATCGGGCTTGGAGGATTCGCCGGTGGCGTTGTCGTAATAATCGAGGCGGTTTTTGAACTCAACATTGTCGATGTCGAAACCGTCGGCGTCTGCAACAACACAGATGTCTGTAACGCCGTTGGGGATGTATTTGAGCGTTGAAGTTACAGCAAGCCAATGACCGCTGTAATCCCTGCGGAATCGTCCTTCGGTAACCACTGTTACTGTAAAGTCGGCAATCACCTTGCCTTTGGGCGATTTTTCATGAATGGTAAACTTGGTGTTCTTGTTGGCGCGGACGGCGGCGATGGCGTATGCGCGGTTTTTCACTTTTGAGAAGTCAACATCCTTGTAGATGATGTAACTGCCCTTCTGTTTCAATCCTGCGTACCAGCCCTTGAAAGTATCGGCGGTGTCCACAAATCCAGTCGTTACGTCCTTGGAAGCCTCGTTGTAGCGGTCAACATTCACAACGCTCAAAGCGTCGTTGATGCCCACGCCGCGCATTGTCGGCTTCACTTCCTGTATTGTGCCGTCGGGGTTGAAATATAGTTTTTCAATGCGGACGCTGCGCCTCTTGTCGTCGTTGGGGGAGAAGTCGTTGTGGTGATAGAACAAGTACCACTGACCCTTGAAGTTGATGATTGAATGGTGGTTAGTCCAGCAACTGTCGGCGTGTTCAGCCATGATGAGACCCTTGTATTCGTATGGACCCATGGGATTCTTGCTCATTGCATAGCCGAGCACCTCAGTGTTGGTGCGCACGTAGGGGTACGTGAGGTAATAGTTGCCATTGTACTCAAATGCAAACGGGCCTTCCGCCTGACGGCTTGGCAGACCTTGGAGGCAGTTGACGCCCATCATCTCAAACTCACGCTCGCCCCATTTCACTTTTTCTTTCGGGGTGTCGTCGGCGAGTTCAATCATGTTTTCTTTGAGTTTTGCACATCGTCCCGCGCCCCAGAAAATGTAGGCGTTGCCGTCGGATGCTTGGAGTACGCAGGGGTCGATGCCGTTGATGCCCTTGATGTTTTCCTTGACGGGAGTGTAGGGGCCTTCGGGCTTGTCTGCAATGGCAACACCAATGCCAAATCCCATTCCGCCCTTGGGTGCGTCGGGGAAGTAGAAATAATACTTGCCATTGCGATATATGCAGTCGGGAGCCCACATGCTGTAAGCGGTTGGATTGCCCCACGGCACGTCTTCCTGTTTGAGGATTACGCCGTGGTCTGTCCATTCGGTGAGGTTGTCGGAGGAGAATACATGGTAGTCCTCCATGCAAAACCAGTTTGGGCGTTGACCCTGTGGCAATGGGTCGGGTTGCAAGATGTCATGCGACGGAAAGAGATACACCTTCCCGTTGAAAACCCTTGCCGTCGGGTCTGCGCTGTAAAGATCCCTGATTACGGGATTTTGCGCGTAAAGTACCGTCGGCAGGAGTGCGGTAATTAGTAGCAGTCTTCTCATTATGTGTTAATAAAGTATTAGTGTTTAGTAGTATGTGATTTTTGACTATTCGCGGCAAAAATAGTTTAATACGCGGTCAAATTTTAATGCCGATATTATGATTATGAAAAACTTACAACAAAATTCCCCATACGCAGCATTGCCACTTATGGGGATTTTGTTTGCTTGGTCATGAAAATTTTTTATTTCTTCTTCTTCGACTCCTTCACGAAAAAGTCTGTCATCTTCTTGAACGTGTTGTCATTGAAGGTGACTGCGCCGTGCTGACCGTTTGGCACAGAGATGAACTCTTCGAGAACGCCGGCTTTTTTCAGCTCGTCCGAGAAGAAAACGCCTTGGCAGTGAGGCACAACATTGTCGGCGTCGCCATGGATGACGATGAAGCGCGGGAGTTTGGCCTTCACAGCCTTTTCAACATAGCAGAGCGGGCTGATAAGTTGAACCATTGCGGAGTCGGCTTCGGGAGCGCATCCGATGAGGGCGGCCTCGGGCGACTTGCCGTCGTTTACACCGTCGCAAGTCTTGTTCATGCGCGTCATGTCAACAGGTCCGAACCAGTCCACAACAGCGTCCACGTCGCTCGAAACGTCGAGGTTGCCGCCGATTTTGCCTTCGATGTCCACCTCTACTTCGCGGTGTCCGAGAAGGTTGCCATTTTTGTCATATTGGTAGGACGCGATGGCTTTGGTTTTCATGCCATTTGTCACGCCTGCCATTGACGCCAAGTGACCGCCTGACGAGAAGCCAGTGATGCCGATGAACGAGTTGTCAATGTTGTATTTTTTCGCATTGGCACGGATGAAACGGATTGCGCCCTTGACATCCTGAATCTGGGCGGGGAACTTGTCATCGCCGCTTGAACGGTGGTTAATGCAGACCACGGCGAAACCGGCGTCTGTGAGCGGCTTGCCGAATGAGAAATATGTCATGGACTTCATGTTGTTAGAGAACCATGCAGAGCCGTAGATGGCGATGATTGCCTTGTAGGGCGCTTTGCCGGTTTTTGGCAGGTAGATGTCGAGACGGTGAGCCTCCATGTCGTCTCCGGCATAGTTGACATCCTTGAAATCAGGCTCCACGGCGGGTTTCATGTTTCCAAAACCAGCGTGGAAATCAGGCGGTTGAGCCATTGCGCCAAATGCTGACATCATGATCAGCATGACGCATAGAAAAAATAGTCTTCTCATTTGTAGTGCAAATTTTATGTTATTTAAATAAATTTCATATACGAGGCAAAGATATTGTTTTATTTTTTCATATCAAAAAAAATGCGACGTAAATTCTGCATAAAAATAAAGCGTCAATTTTTTATGAAAAAACATTTGTTTTTTCCGCAAATAATCATTATCTTTGTTGCTTGAAACAAAAATACATTTTTGACGAAATAAATGGAAGAAAACATAACAAATCCGGCGCAGGAAGCCGCAGAATCTTACGATGCCGACAGCATACAAGTGCTCGAAGGCCTCGAAGCAGTGAGGAA
>JAGCRY010000093.1 GCA_017964465.1 Bacteroidales bacterium
GTATGCCACATCATAGCACATCACCTCGGGTTCGCCAGTGTCAGGCGGACGTGCCGTGTCGTAGCATGTAGGCTGAAATACTCCGCAGCCGCTCGACCCTCCAATAATGCTCGAAAGGGTCAAGAGCAAACCTCCGACCTTTAATTTTTTGTCAACCCAAAATTCAGACTTGCCCCGCGTCAAAAACACCACGACCGCCACAAGCCCAAACGCAATGCCCACAAACACGATTGCGATTATCGCTAATATCTTGTTGCCCATATAGTTGCAGTTTTATAATGTTATACATCAATGATTGCTGCCGTCAAAGATAAGGAAAAAAAAGCGATTGCAGCAAAAAAACGCCATAAAAATTTTGGACAATAGCAAATGTTTTTTATATTTGCGAATGAAATAAGTGTGATTTTTGAGTCACAACCACATATCAATTAATTAATAAAAACACAATAAAATGAAAAAGAGAAGTTTGTCCAACTCTTTGTTAGAGAAATTAAAAGAAGGCGACTACAAAGAAATAACAGAAATTGTAAGGATAGACCCAAGCCTCGACATGGAGATGAGAGGTGAGGATGGAGCTATGGTTTATTATAGAGGAGGACTAATCCTAACAATCAGTGAAAATGGGTTAACTGGATTAGACAATGAATATAAACCTAATGATAACAAGGAAGAATTGGTTCCGCATATAGCAAATATGTTGGAATATATTAGTCGTGCTAAACATTTTGTTGATATTCACGAAGACAAGATAAACAAACTTGGAGAAAAAGAATTTCAACAACGCGTAGTTTTCGAAAACAATCGTTCAGTAAATGCAGCGAACACAGATTATTTTATAGCTGATGTTGAGTGGGCTGATAACGATACTTTAAAAGGAAGGGCTGACATCATCGCCTTTCGATGGAATCATTTAGAACACAAGAAAAGACTTCTTCAATTCACAATGATAGAGGTAAAACAAGGAGATAAGGCCATAACTGATAAAAGGTCTGGTCTAAAAAAACACTACGATGACTTCCTTAAATTTCAGAGCGACAAAAAAAATTTTCGTGAAGTTGCCAATGACATGTTAATCGTTATCAAACAAAAGATTGAATTGGGTCTTGTGAAAGGATTAGACTATTTGTTTAAAAATAGTGCTGGAGAACCAATAGAACCACAAATTGAAGACGAACCTGATTTTATTATCTTGTTGGCGAATTACCATCATTACAGTTCATCTCTGGCTAAAGAATGTGAAAAATTGCCCCAAAATTGCAAATTCTATCTCTCATCATTTATGGGATATGGACTTTATAAGGATTTTGTATTTACCAAAACCCAACTCCAGACAATCTTTCCAAAAATTTTCACGTCATAAAATAAAATGATATGAAAATCACCATTCATCGCGGAGCAAACCAAATTGGCGGTTGCATTACAGAAATTGCTACTGAGAATGCCAAAATATTCATTGATTTTGGCAGCAATCTGCTTGGCAGCAAGAAAAATGAGTTGTCTCCCAAAAAGATTGCAGACCTAACATCAGAAGCGGATGCAATTTTCTACACCCACTATCATGGTGATCATGTGGGGCTTCATCATCTGATACCCGAAAATGTGAAACAATATATGGGAGCAGGTGCCATTGAAGTAATGCAATGCAAGTATCAAACTCTCAGCAAATATCAAGATATGAGAGCAGAATTAGCAGCAACAGAGCGTATGATTCCATTCAAACCAACAGATTGCATCAACATCAATAACGAATTATTAGTTACGCCATATTTTGTAAGCCACTCTGCTTTTGATGCCTATATGTTTGTTGTGGAAGACAAAAAGACCAAAACCAAAATATTGCATACTGGTGATTTTCATAGTCACGGCTATCTTGGCAAAGGACTGTTCCCCGTTCTAAACAAGTTTGTAGGTAATGTTGATATACTCATTACCGAGGGAACTATGTTAGCCAGAGAGCAAGAGGAAGTCATTACCGAATCACAAATTATGCAGAAAACCATTGAGATTCTCAAAGCACACAAATACGTTTTTGCACTCTGCTCGTCCACAGACATCGATCGTTTGGCATCATTTCACGTTGCTTGCAAAGAAACAAAAAGAGTATTCTTTGTTGACGAATATCAAAATAACGTATTGCAAGTATTTACAAAATATGCTGGAACGAAAACCAATCTATATAATTTTGACACCACCTTTCAACTCATCAACTTTGCAGCCGAAAAAGTAAAAAACAAACTGACGAAAAAAGGTTTTCTTATGCCCATTCGTTCAAGCAGCGAAAAACTCATCAAGGCAATGATGAATGTATATAATGATGAACAACCATGGTTGATATATTCGATGTGGAGTGGGTACACAGAAGAAAACAAAGAATATACAAATCAAGACATCATCAATATTCGTAAATTGTTCGGTACACGCATTTATGACGGAGTAAAGTGCCAAGTCCACACAAGTGGTCATGCAGACGTTAAGACTCTGTATGAACTTTGCAAAGCTGTCAATCCATCAATAGGTGTGATTCCCATCCACAAAGATGCTAATACAAATTATGTTGCCGAAGGCTATCGAGTATTCACAGAAGGAGACACCAAAGTGGGAGATAGAATCATCCATATCGAATAAAATATAATCTTAGAATAATCACAAACTAACAAACATCACATCTTTATACATGGCTCATACGTTTGAAAAATTGGTCGAATGTTTCATCGTCGCGCTTTGAATAGACTTTGCCCTCCCGTGCCTGTTGGCGAGATTCTTCAAGTTTCTTAAAGAAATCCTCCTTTGACATAAGCATAGGGTCTGGTTTCTTCCGCGTAAGTGAGCGGAAAAAATCGAGCACCTGCTGGAGTATATCTTCATTGTCGGCGTACAAGTCCATTTCACGAGTCAGTTCCGCCCTGAGTTGTATTGCTGTCATAGTGTTTTGATGTATGGTTTGTGCTGCAAATGTAATCAGGTTGTTTGTAATTTCCAAAAATAATAATGTAAAAATGCAATAGACGCCATAAAAAAAAACAACGAGTCACATCTCTGTAACTCGTTGTCATCTGTAAGAGTAGCGGGAGCCGGGAATGATCCGGCGACCTCATGATTATGAATCATGCGCTCTAACCAGCTGAGCTATCCCGCCATCATCTTATCCAATATCCTTGAATTTTGACGCTGCAAAGGTAAATACATTTTTTGATTCAAACAAATTATTTTTACAACTTTTTTCCATTTTTTTTCTAAACCGTTGAAACTCTTGTTATTTCACACTCTCAACCTGTACAATCCTCATACATAATCGCACTTGGCGTGATATTTGAAATAAAAAATCAAAGAAAAAGTTTCGGCAAAGGTATTTTTTTATTATCTTTGCCGTTGATTGGTTTCGATAATTTTGGGCTAAAATATGAAACTGAAAACAAAATTGCCGTTGTTTACGAGTATCACGGTGCTTATGTCGATATTCCTCATCGCCTTCAACTCCATCTACAGCTTTAGGAAGCAGGCGATGCAGGACATTGAGTCGTTTAGGGCCGAGGAAACGGAGTCTAACAAGCGACAGCTCAAGGACATCGTAAACATAGCATACGACATGATAGAATACTCCTACCGTCAGAGCAACGGAGTCGGCGTAAGGGAGCGTTATGGTTTCGACCTGGAGGACTCACTCGAAGACAGCAATGTCAAGATGGTGGCTGTCAACATGTTGAAGATAACGCTCGAGAACTTGCGCGTCCTCCGATTCGGCACTGAGGGTTACCTATGGATAAATGACTACGAGCCGCCGCACGCGGTTGTGATGCACGCCGCACAGCCTCAACTCGAAGGCTCGCCCCACGTCTTCTACATCGGCGAAACTGACGTTAACATGTATGATGAATATTCCGACATCGTAAAAACCAACAACGGCGAAGGATACCTCAAATATAGCTTCTACACGCTTGAAAGCAAAGAATGGCGTCCAAAAATCGCATTCATCAAACTCTATGAACCCCTCGGATGGATTATCGGTACTGGTGTCTATGAGGACTACATCGACAAAGCGGTGATGGCGAAAACCGAAGACCTCAACAAGCGCATCAATGGACTTGTGCGTGATACGGTGGTCATCGGTATAATCCTTACGCTCATCGCTACATTGGTGTTGTACTACTTCGGTAAATCCGTGTCCCAGCCTATCATCGAAATTGAGTTGCTGCTCGACCAGATGTCAAAGGGCCTCATCGTCAAGAAACTCAACATCAACCGTACCGACGAAATCGGTCAAATGAACAACTCCCTGAACGCGCTCATCGACGGTGTGACAGCATACGCGGGATTTGCACGGCAGATTGGTGAAGGCAACCTCGATTCAAACTTCAACCTCCTTTCAAAAGAAGACAACCTCGGCAACTCACTCCTCGAAATGCGTAACTCACTGAGACACGCACGCGAAGAGGAGGAAAAACGACAGGAAGAAAACAAACGTCGTCAGTGGGCGGCGGAAGGTCTTGCTGTGCTCGGCGATATCATCCGTATGGGCTCCGGCCGCACAACACAAATGTTCAACGAGGTGCTCCAAAGGCTCACAGAATACGTCGGCGCAACGATGGGCGGCATTTTTGTGCTCAACGACGATGACAAAGACGACATACACCTCGTTCAAGCCGCAACCGTTGCATTCCAGAAAGCAAAATTCGTGCAACACAAGGTATATCCGGGAGACGGCCTTATCGGAACATGTTTCCTCGAAAAAGAAAAAATATACCTCACAAAACTGCCAGACAAATACATTGAAGTCCATTCAGGCCTCGGCGAGACAAATCCGAAATGTCTCCTTCTCGAGCCTCTGATCATGGATGAAAACGTGCTTGGAGTTCTCGAACTTGCTTCAATGGAAATCATCGAGGAACACAAAGTGGATTTTGTGGAACACGTAGCGCAGTCACTCGCAATCGCAATCGCTTCCTACAGGATAACTTCTGAGGTGAAGGACGTAGCGTGATGTCAAGAAAAAGAAATGAGGATAATAAAAAAAGAAATATAACACATCCCATAATAATTATGTTAATATTCTATAAGTCAACGACTTCCACGATTTATGCCGTAAAATTCAGGCAGGCATTATCGCAGGAGGACGACGAAAAACTGATTTGGTTGTTTGGCAACGCCAAGCATCTGACCGACAACAAGATAGGCGGCACTTTCGTAGGCCCGCGCAAGGAAATGATTACCCCGTGGAGCACCAACGCCGTAGAAATCACACAAAACATGGGCATCCAGGGCGTGGAGCGTATTGAGCGTTTTGAACCCGTGGACGACGGCAAAGAACCTGTCTTCGACAAGATGTTACAACGTGTGTATCAAGACATTGATGAAAATGTCTTCACAATCGACAAAAAGCCCGACCCGGTTGTGCACATTGAAGACATGAGAGCCTACAATCAGAAGGAAGGCCTCGCACTCAGCGAACCCGAAATCCAATATCTCGAAGGACTCGCCAAACAACTCGGCAGACCGCTCACAGACTCTGAAGTGTTTGGTTTTTCTCAAGTTAACTCCGAACACTGCCGCCATAAGATTTTCGGCGGCACTTTTATAATAGATGGCAAAGAAAAGCCCGAATCGCTTTTCCAGCTCATCAAAAACACCTCAAAAGCAAATCCGCGCGGCATCGTTTCAGCTTACAAGGACAATGTGGCGTTCTTGGACGGTCACACGGCGGAGCAGTTTGCACCCGAAAGACCCGACGAACCGTCAGAATTTGAAATAAAGGACGTGGACACCGTGCTCTCCATGAAAGCCGAAACCCACAATTTTCCGACTACCGTAGAGCCTTTCAATGGTGCTGCAACGGGTTCAGGCGGCGAAATCCGCGACCGTATGGCGGGCGGCAAGGGCAGTTTCCCTATCGCCGGCACTGCGGTCTATATGACTTCCTACCCGCGTTTCGAGGACGACAACCGCAACTGGGAAAAAGGCATTGAGGAACGCAAATGGCTCTATCAGACGCCCGTGGAAATCCTCATTAAGGCATCAAACGGCGCATCCGACTTCGGCAACAAATTCGGTCAGCCGCTCATCAACGGCTCTCTCCTCACGTTTGAACACAATGAAGGCGGACAGACGTATGGTTTCGACAAAGTCATCATGCAGGCTGGCGGCGTTGGCTATGCACGTCGTCAGGATAGCATAAAAGGCACTCCGACACCCGAACTCCCGATAGTAATCCTCGGCGGCGACAACTACCGCATCGGCATGGGCGGCGGCGCTGTAAGTAGCGTTGCCACAGGTCAATACAAAAACGACATTGAACTTAATGCCGTCCAGCGTTCCAATCCTGAAATGCAGAAGCGTGTCTATAACGCCATTCGCGGCATCTCGGAAATGGACACGAACCCAATCGTATCAGTCCACGACCACGGCGCAGGCGGTCACTTGAACTGCCTGTCGGAACTCGTAGAAGACACTGGCGGTCTCATTGAAATCGACAAACTCCCCGTCGGCGACCCCACCCTATCAAGCAAGGAAATCATCGGCAACGAGTCACAGGAACGCATGGGTCTCGTAATCGACCCTTCAAAAGTGGAACTCCTTCAGCGCATCGCAGACCGTGAACGCGCCCCGATGTACGTTGTTGGACACACGACTGACGACATGGTGTTCAAGTTTGTCAACCCCGACAAGACCACACCTATCAACCTCAAACTTGAAGACTTCTTCGGCAAACCGCCAAAGACCATAATGCGCGACGAGACTGTTGCTCACCGCTATTCAAAGTTGAAATACAACCCGAGGCGTTTTGTGGAATATCTCGCCGACGTCCTCAAACTCGAAGGCGTAGCCTGCAAGGACTGGCTCACAAACAAGGTTGACCGCTCCGTGACTGGTAAAATTGCACGCCAGCAAAACGTTGGCGCACTCCAACTTCCTCTCGCCGACCTTGGCGCTGTGGCAATTGACTACACCGGCACTCGCGGCATGGCTACGGCTCTCGGACACGCACCCGCAATCGCATTGATTGACGCGGCGGCAGGTTCGAGGATGGCTATTGCGGAGGCTTTGACAAACATTGTTTGGGCTCCATTGGAGAATGGCATCGACTCTATATCCCTGAGCGCAAACTGGATGTGGCCATGTAAAAACAAAGGCGAGGACGCAAGGTTGTACTCTGCTGTGGAGGCTGCAAGCAAGTTTGCAATCGCCCTCGGCATCAACATCCCGACCGGCAAGGACTCGCTCTCAATGACACAAAAATATCCCGACGGCAAACAAGTTATGTCGCCCGGCACGGTCATCATCACGGCTTCAGGCGAAGTTAGCGACGTGAAGAAAATCGTCACGCCAAACATCAAGGACGTCGCCGAATCTGTCATCATACACATCGACCTATCAAACTCGTCGCCTTCACTCGGCGGCTCAAGTTTTGCACAAGTAATCGGCGGACTTGGCTCCGACTGCCCCGACATCGCAAGTCCGAAGAGTTTCAAACAAACATTCAACGCAATCCAAGAACTTGTAAAACAAGGTCTTATACTTGCCGGACACGACATTTCGGCGGGCGGCATAATTGTAACGCTGCTCGAAATGTGTTTTGCAAATGAGAATGGCGGCATCGACTTCCGCATAAAGGACGACAACACCTGCCGCGCACTGTTCAATGAAAATTCGGGCGTCGTAATCCAAGTTGCAAACACCGACCTCGAAGCCGCTGAACAAATCCTCAAGAAGGCAAACGCCGACTATTCTATCATCGGCAAGCCCGCATCGGAACGCGCAATCGTCATCCGCCACGAGTTCAACACCACAAAAATCGACATCGACCTCTGCCGCGACCAGTGGATGCACACTTCATACCTGCTCGACAGGCTTCAGACCGCACAACCCTGCGCCGACGCACGATATGAAAACTACAAGAAACAGCCGCTCAACTTCAAATTCCCGGAGTCTTTCTCAGGCAAACTCTCTCAATACGGCATCGACCCGAAACGCCGCACAAAGACCGGAATCAAGGCTGCAATCATCCGCGAAAAAGGCATCAACGGCGACCGAGAAATGGCGTACACAATGTATCTCGCAGGTTTTGACGTGAAGGACGTACACATGACCGACCTTGCATCAGGCAGGGAGACTTTGGAGGATGTGAATTTCATCGTGTATTGCGGTGGATTCTCCAACAGCGACGTCCTCGGCTCTGCAAAGGGTTGGGCTGGCGCGTTCAAATACAATGAAAACGCCCGCCGCGCTCTCGAAAACTTCTACAAGCGTCCCGACACCCTGTCGCTCGGCGTTTGTAACGGCTGTCAGTTGATGAACGAATTGGAACTCATCTACCCAGGTCGCCCCAACCATCCGAAACTCCTACACAACGATTCTCACAAGTTTGAATCGTCGTTTGTCAATGTTGAAATATGCGAAAACAACTCCGTGATGCTCAAATCATTGGCAGGTAGCCGCATCGGTGTATGGGTGGCACACGGCGAAGGCAAGTTCAATCTTCCCGACCCTGAAAACACCTACAACATCCCGATGAAATACGCTTACGGCGAATATCCGGGCAACCCCAACGGCTCTTGCTACAACGCCGCAGCGATTGTTTCCGACGATGGTCGCCATCTCTCGATGATGCCACACCCCGAGCGTGCAATCTTCTCATGGCAATGGGCAGACTACCCCGCAGACCGCAAGTCTGACGAGGCTACGCCGTGGCTCGAAGCATTTGTCAACGCCCGTAAATGGGTGGAGGACAATAAAACAAAGAAATAATAAAAAAAACAAACTAATAATAAAAAAGGATGTGGCGGTTTGCCACATCCTTTTTTATTTGAATACAAAACGAATCTCTAATTTTTGTATTTGATTTTCATTTCCTTGCCCTTGTAATTGATGGTCTTGACCGATGCACCTTTGGTGATTTCAAAAGTGTGCTTTGCCGTCCAATTGCCACCCAAAGGCTTGATGGTCAATGTTTTTGAAACCTGTTTCCACGAAATCAATGTCTTTGCATAGTTGCCTTTTTCATACTCAAAACTCTCGCCGTCGTCCTCATAAAGAACAAACTCCGCGTCGTCGCCTTCAAAAACATTGATGCTCAAAACATCGCCAGAGCCTTTCTTCACAATAATGCTGCCAGCCTTTGCGAAGACTGGAATGTCGGTTTCGTCAATTTTTGTTTCCACAGTCTGTCCTCCGTCATAATGCTTATAATTCTCATTGACGGAATACCAACCGCCCTTATTTTCAGGAAGATATGTTTTCCATGAAGTCACATCAGGCTCTGTCACAGGGCTAACCAATAAAGACTTGCCAAACATGAACTCATATTTCTGTTCGAGGGCTTTCTTGTCGTTGCTGAAATCAAAGACAAGCGGGCGCATCAATGTAGAGCCGTTAAAAGCGACTTCGGCGGCGTTTGAATAGATGTAGGGGAAAAGCTCCTTACGACGCTCAATGCACTTTTTAATGGTTGCTTTTGCATTGTCGCCATATTTCCACGGCTCGGTGTCGCTCATGTAGCCATGAACGCGCATGAGAGGCAGATAAACCGACAATTCAATCCAACGCAACATACGGTTGATGTAGTCCTGATTGTTATACTGGTCTCTCGGACGGAAAAATCCGCCTGCATCGTATGTCCACCATGGAATACCTGTAGCCTGAAGTCCAAGTCCGCCTGTAATCTGACGGCGCAAGGTCTCCCAATCATTTCCAACATCACCACTCCACAATGCCGAGCCATAACGCTGAATACCAGGGAATCCACTGCGAGTAAGAATCATCGGGCGCTGCTGTGGCTTGTCGGCGCGGAGGCCTTCATAAACAGTCTTATTAACCAAAAGCGGATAGACATTGCGGACGAGGTTGCCATCAATTGCACCGTTTCCAACCATGCGTCCCTCGAGGTCGTCATTTTCAGGCTCTGTGGCGTCCTGCCACCACGCATCAATGCCCGTGGGGACAAGTTTTTCCTTGAAATTGCGCCAATAAGCGGCGGCGGCATCAGGATTGAAAAAGTCGATCCAATCGGTGTTTGGAATGTAATAGCCATCATTATTCATCTGGCGACCGACAACGGAATTTTTGTCAATCTTCGACCACACCGAAAGCATCATCCTGATATTTTTTGAATGGAGATAATCAGTGAGAGCCTTGGGGTCGGGATAGTTAGCGGCGTCGAAAACCATTGAGTTCCAGCCGTTTGGTCCCCAATACTGCCAGTCCTGGACTATGACATCGAGCGGAATGTTTTCGGAAATGAAGCGGTCGGCGGTCTCCTTGATTTCATTCTGTGAATGGAACCTCTCACGGCAATGGATGTAGCCCAAAGCCCACGACGGCATCAGCGGCGCAGTGCCTGTGAGGGTGCGGAGTGTGGAGACGATTTGGTCGGGAGTGCCGAAAATCACCGTGTAATCAACCTTGTCGGACGGTTGAGCCTGGAAGACCGTCTCTTTTGTCACCTTACCGAAATACAATTTTGGGCGGTCGTTGTCGGTGAGTTCGGAGGAAATTGTGTGAGTGCCTTTTTTGAGGAAGACAATCTGGGAAGTCGTGGGCGGCAACCATACATTCTGCATCTCGATAACAGTGTTGCCGTCGATTTTGAGATTGTGACGGCGTGCCATTTTCTGTCCAACATCGAGCAGGAGGCTGTACTGTCCGTCTTCAGGAACAACAATCTCTCCTGTGAAGACATTGTTGCGGCGGGTCTCGGTTTTGCCGCCTTCGGTTGAAGTGACATTGACGGTCTCAGTCCTTCCGCCGGTGGAGTCCTTTTGGAGCGTGACTTGATTAGGCAGCGGATTGAAATCCGTGAGTGCGTAATTGTTCCACACTACGGCGTAGCCCTTGCTCGAAATCACCACAGGCGCGGAAATCTGCGTGTTTACCTGCGTCAGGCGGCGCGTCATGCCTGCAACGTTGTTGAAGCCGTCCTGGAATTGTCCAAGTCCATAGAGAAACTCGCCGTCCTGCAGAGGCCATTTGAGCGTTGCCTTGCCGTCAGAAATGCTGTGGCTCAATCCCTTGAACACAACTCCACCGTTGCCGGTGATAGTGACCGAATTGCCGGAAATCTCCGCATGAGGACCACCAGAGACATTCGCATTGCCCGACACATACATCCAGTCGGGAAGTTTGTCGGTTTCGGTGTTTGAATAGCGCACCCTCACCGCATTGTCGGCAAGGGCATTTACATAAAAATTCTGCGCCAATGCAACATTGATGCACATTGTGGCGAGAATCGAAAGAATAATTGTTTTCATATACTATCCGAATGATTTTATTGTTATTATAAAAAAAAATTACTAACTAAATATCACTATGCTATTTTTATCTACTTCAAAATTAAGGTTTTGGTCAAGGCGAACAGTCTCGCCGTCGAGGTTTATCCAACGTTTTTTGTTACCAAAAAGTTCCACATGCTTACCCTGCAATATCTCAAAACATTTTGACTTGTGAGCCCTGCCGAGGGCAATGTTGAGAAGTACGAATGGCACGCGCCATGGTTCTGGCTTCTTGACAATTACAACATCCAAAAGTCCATCCGTGAGCGACGCCTTGGGCGAAATCCTGAATCCATAGCCATATTGCGATGAATTGCAGACCGTTACCATCAATGCAGTACGCTTGATGGAAACGCCGTCGATGGTGATTTCGTATTCGATTGGCTTGTATTTTTGGAATGACGTAATGATTGCCCAAAAATATGTCTTGAAGCCGCGCCCCGGGAAAAATTCATACCGCCGCGCCACTTGCGAATCGTAGCCCGCGCCAGCAATCGAAAAGAAAAACTGCCCGTTTACCTGGCAAGTGTCAATCTTACTGAACTCCGCCGAATTAAGGAACTTTACCGCCCTCCACGGTTGTACAGGTATATGCAAAGCCCTCGCCAAGCCGTTTCCCGAGCCGCAAGGAATTATTGCGAGCGCGGTCTCCGTCTTCACGAGAGCCTTGGCGATTTCGTTTATGGAGCCGTCACCCCCGACAGCCGTCACCACGTCATATATGCCAACTGCGGCGGCGGCTATCTCGGTTGCATGACCAGCGTATTGAGTGTACTCAATTTTGAAATCAAATTTTTCCTTGTTCAGATGACGGTTGAGTATTTTTTCAAAACGCTTTTGCTTTCCAATTCCCGAAATCGGGTTTACTATGAATAATATTTTGATTTTTTCCGACATATTAAATTTTTATCTGTGGCTCGACGAACTGCCTGAGCGCGACGCACCACTGCCCGACCGCGACGAATTGCTGCCACTTGTTCCACTCGACTTAGTCGTGCTGCTCTTGCTCGTGCTGTTCGAGTTGCCCGTCCGCGAAGTGCTACTGCTGCCAGAGCGCGATGTACCACTGCCGGAGCGTGAAGATGACGAGCCTGAATTGTAACTACCTGAGCGGTGGTTGTCGCTGTTATTGTTGACATTAGGACGAGAATCCTTGCTCGTGCTACCACTATTGCCACTGCGAGTGTTGCTGTTACGGTTGTTGTCGTTGCGGGAATTATTGTTGTTGTAACTACGATTATCGTTGCGAGAATTGTTGTTATTATAATTGCTGTTGTGGTCGCGATGATGATTGTCGTTACGATAACCGTTGTTGTTATTATTTTTGTTGTGGTTATTATTGTAATTATGGTTGTCATGATGATAACCGTGGTCGTGGTGAGGATGTGCCGGCTCGCGGTGCGACGGACGGTAGTGATAGTCGTAGTGGTAGGAGTAGCCGTGGTAATAGTTGTGATGGTACGACGGATGACGCTCTATCCAATACGGAGTGGTGTGATACACGTGTACGGGAGTGTGCCAAAAGTAGTGGGAAGGCCTCGGCTCGTGCCAAATTACTGTGTGATAATGCGGACGCACGTAGAACGGACGCCACAATATCGATGCCGATGCCACTGTAATCACCGTGGATACCGACGGAGCAATGTACACATTGTCATAGTAGGTGGTAACAGTTACCCTCGGACGATGGAACCTCTTGATTCTCACCTCGTAAGAATCGTAGATGTCGTCCTCAACGTAGTAAACGTCACTGCTGTAAATCTGCGCGTTGGCGGATATTGTGGCAATCACCGCCATTATTATGAGTAAAAATTTTTTCATTTCGAGTAGTTTTTGGGGGTTAATACTTTTGATTTTATAGTCGTTGCAAAGTTACAAAATCGAATGATATTAGGGTGCAAAAAAAAGTTAATTGCCAAAAATATTTGGTATATTTGCAACGTTAATCTTAATTGCGTTTATTGAATATGCACCTAAAACTTTTAATAGTGTCATTTTGCGCCCTTCTTGCCATCCGTCCTGCAATGGCTCAGGATTGGAGTTCCAATGCATACGGCGAGGCGTTGTGTGGCGCGGTGTCGTGCCTGACGGGGAGCGAGGCGGCGGGGCTCAATCCGGCGGGGGGGGCGTTGTCGGATTGGTCGGCTGGGATTGGGTACAGCGACAGATTTATGATGAAGGAATTGTCGCAAAAGTCGGCGCGGATGACGATGCCGGTGCTTGGAGGGGTTTTCACGCCGGAGTTCAATTATTATGGTTTTGCACTTTTCAATACATCGAGGGCGTCGTTGGGATATGCCAAAATACTTTCCAAGACCATCTGCGCGGGCATCAACCTCAATTTTCATAATGTTCATATCGACGATTCGCCTACAAACGCCAACACTGTGAGCGGTGACTTTGGCATCATCTGCCGTCCCACAAAATCCTTGACATTAGGCACTTACATCCGCAATATCTCCAATTCGCAATATTCAGGCAGCGACACGATAATCCCCGCTCAAATTCAGGTGGGCGCGGCTTACAATTTCAATGGCGGACACGCGGTTTGTGTTGACATCGACCACAACAGCCTCGTCCACGGCATCACGGCGCACATCGGGATAATATGCCGGCTGCGCGAAAATTTCAGCATACTCGCCGGCGTTTCCTCGCAGCCGATGACCGTGGGCGTTGGGTCTGAATTTTTATTCAAAGGCTTTGCGCTCCAATTCGCCGCCCGCCGCAATCAATATTTGGGCTGGATACCATCGGTGTCGGTGTGTTGGCGGCGGGGCGCGGACCAGGATTGGAAATAAAAAAACACGAAATCATCAGAAAATTTTTCCAATGGACATTAAAAGAATATCACTCCTTCACAAATTCTTTCCCGTTCCAAACGAAATCTTCAAACGAAGAAATATCGTCGGAGGAATGATAGTAATGCAATCCTTTGGCATCGAAATCATACGTCGAATTATCGCCGTTACCGCCCAATGTCGGAGCGGGGATTTTATAGTCGGTCAGGGTCAAGGTGCCGTGGTCATAATACCAAAACTTACTTTCACAAATGTTATTGTTTTTATCAATCTTCGCCAACACCACCAAATATTTGCCGTCAGCCTTGTAAATGAAGTAATTAACTTTCACACCATCACCCCAAACATATACATCAGGGTTGGACTCGGCAGGTTTATACCGAATATCCATTCCATTTTCGTAACACCAGACATTATCAAACGCGCCGTAATCTTTGTCGTTGAAATTCAATGCTTTGAAAATATTTTTTGCATCATTGGATAGGCTGGTATCGCTGTCAATTTCGCTTTGAAGAGTTACAATGAGCGGCTTGGAATATACCCTGATGGTTTCGATAGGCGAATTATTATCTTTGGCTGTCAATTCGATGAAAACATCACGTTTGAGGGATTTAGTATCGTGATTAATTAGTTGATTAACAACATATTTGCCATTCTTAACTTCTTTGTTGAGCGGAGAGTTTTTCACAATCCAACAATTCCCTTTGTACGCACTGATAGGCAGACCTATTGCCACAGGATTTCCAAATGCGTAGCCATTGCTATCACGATCTTGAATAATTCCACACGTGGGGTCCAAGAGCGTGTAGCCCTCCACGATACCATCTTTTACGTCAAATTTTGCAAGTTTCTTTTTGTTATAGACGTAATAGTTTTTTTCGTCCAATGACATATTAAAAAACGTATCACCGCCTATCATAGGAGGGAAATATAACAATAGGGCGTCGTCATCTTTCGGATAGCAATACGCAAAATGACCGCCGAATAGCACTGACTGACAAATTATTTGTGATGTGTTTTCAAATGTCTTGCCGTTCCAAACAAACCTCAACGGCAAAAACTCATAACTTGAATAGGTGATTTCGCTATCGCCGAATACGACGTTGTGATCTTCAAAAAAATTGTCTCGGTTATTAGCAATCAATTCCAAAGCCTCCATCGACGGGAAGAATTTGGTGAGTTTTGGATACGACATTTTGCCTTTTTGGTATGTTGCGACAGCGATTTTGTCATAGGCATCTTGCTCGCTCAGTTGCTTGCCGTGAAAATCGATGTCCAACACTGCCACCCATCCGCCGTCAAGCATTTGGTAGCACCTCATCTTCATTTTGGCAAAAATGTCGTATTGATATGTAGTGTCAACATTGTTCCTCACGAAATCAAAACTCATTTCGGTCTTTGAATGGAACTGCACGGCTTTGTCGTACAATGCCTTGTCGTAGGCTTCCGCCTTGGTGATGGCGGGCAACTGTTTGATTTCTTCCCAAAAGATTTTCACGATAGAATCTTTCGGCTCTGTGTATTTGTAGGCGTTCTGCGCCTCCGCTACGCCGCATATCATCATTACCAACGCGGCAAGAATTAGAAGTTTTTTCACGGTCTGCGTTTTATGTTATTAATATTTCGACAGCAAAATTAATGGAATCCGCCGAGACTGCAAAATTATTTTTGGAGAATGGAGCAATGGAAACGATTTTTTTGTTTACCTTTGCAGACTGATTTAATGAAAGAATAACCAACATACATCATAAAAATGGCAGATTTTATCACCAAGAGGGCGGAGGACTACTCCAAGTGGTACACCGACCTCGTTACCAACGCAGACTTAGCCGAAAATTCGGCGGTGCGCGGCTGTATGGTCATCAAACCTTACGGCTATTCTATTTGGGAAAAAATGCACGACGAACTCGACAAGATGTTCAAGGCAACAGGACACAAGAACGCTTATTTCCCGATTTTCATCCCCAAGTCGTTCTTCGCACGCGAGGCGGAGCACGTGAAGGGTTTTGCCAAGGAGTGCGCCGTGGTAACGCATTACAGGCTCAAAAATTCAGCCGACGGCAAGGACATCATCGTTGACGAGGACGCTAAACTCGAAGAGGAACTCATCGTGCGCCCCACGTCCGAAACCATCATTTGGAACACTTACAAGAATTGGATTCACTCTTACCGCGACCTCCCTATCCTTATCAACCAATGGGCAAACGTGGTTCGTTGGGAGATGAGGACAAGGCTTTTCCTGAGGACGGCAGAATTTCTTTGGCAGGAGGGACACACCGCCCACGCCACCAAGGAGGAAGCCCTCGAAGAAGCCCGCAAGATGCTCGACGTATATGCCGACTTTGCGGAGAATGTGATGGCAATCCCTGTTTTGAAGGGCGTCAAGACTCCTACCGAGCGTTTTGCAGGCGCGTTGGATACATTCTGCATAGAGGCTATGATGCAGGACGGCAAGGCGTTGCAAGCGGGTACGTCGCATTTCTTGGGTCAGAATTTTGCCAAGGCTTTCGACGTCAAGTTCCTCAACCGCGAGGGCAAGCAAGAGACCGTTTGGGCAACGTCGTGGGGCGTTTCCACAAGGTTGATGGGCGCATTGATAATGACTCACTCCGACGACAACGGCCTTGTATTGCCTCCAAAATTGGCTCCGTTGCACGTGGTAATCGTGCCTATTTTCAAGAAGGTGGAAGAAATCAACGCCATCTACGACAAGGTGCAGCCCATCATCAAGTCGCTCGAAAGCAAGGGCTTTACAGTGAAATTTGACGACGCCGACAATCAGAAGCCGGGTTGGAAATTTGCGCAGTACGAATTGCAGGGCGTACCTGTACGTTTGGCAATCGGTGCCCGCGACCTCTCCAACAATACCATCGAGGTTTGCCGCCGCGACACCCTCGAAAAGCAGACTGTCTCCATCGACGGCGTTGATGATTATATCGTCAACCTTATGGACGAGATTCAGAAAAACATCTTCCAAAAGGCTCTCAAATACCGCGAGGAACATTCGTACAAGGTGGACACCTA
>JAGCRY010000094.1 GCA_017964465.1 Bacteroidales bacterium
AAACTCAAAGGCACAATCCTCAGCGGCGGTGCCGACTATCAATACGTTGACCAAAAGAACGGTCGCAACGAGATTGAGGCTATCTACTGCATCAAGACCGACGACGGCGTGAACATCCATATCCGCAACTGCGGCCTTATCGTGATGGGCAAAGGCGACAACGGCGCACCGCAATTCTACTTCCGCACCGCGCCAAAATTCGACGCGCCCAACGACAGCAAGTACGCTTGGCTCAACAACGCAATCTTCATTTGTTCGGTCGGCAACGGTCAAGGGTATATTTCGCTGAATGTTTGGATGGTGAAATAAGCGGTTTGGAACTGTTTTTGCGGCATTTTTATTGGCAACTTTAAACTTTTTGCAACTATGAAGACTCTCAAAATATTCCTATTTGCCGCCATAATGATGATGGCGACTTCTATTGCCGCGCTTGCGCAGGCCAACAAGGACGATGCCGAGCCGCCCAAGGATCCTATCATCGGCTCATGGAAATATTCCGCAACGACATTGCACCCCGAATCCGCCGAGAATGTGAAAAAACAACTCAATTCGCCCGAAAAGTTGGAGAAGAAGATGGGTTCGTCGCTCTTGAAAGTGGGTTTCAGGGCTGGCTCAACGCTTGTTTTCAAAGACGACGGCACATTCTACCAGAGGATTTCGGGCAAGAATTTTGACGGCACGTACCAATGCGCCGAAGACCACAAGAGCCTCACTCTTACATTCAATCATTCCGGCGAAACTATCCCGATGGAGATGAATTTTAAGGACAAGGAGTTCCAACTCACCGTGCCCGCCGACAAGTTCATGAATTTCGTAAACGTCGCCGAAACAAAGGCAAACTCAGAGACTTTGCTCTTTGTGTTGTGCCTTGTGACGATGTTTGAGGATACCAAATTGCTGATGAAATACGTGAAATAGGACGCCTTAGAACCTGTTTTCAGGCGGATTGTCGTCCTGCATTTCTTCCACTTCGAATGGAAGGTCGAAAAGCGAGGAGAAGTCCAGACCGTTTTCGTGGATTTCGTCGTTGTCAGTGGCGTAATACCACTTGACAACCGCCTCGTATTTGTTGTTGAAAATCGTTTCCATAGCCCTGAACAACTCAAAAATCAGCTGCGTGCAAGCCGTGCTGAAGTATGTGAACCTAAATTCAAACACGGTTTTAGGCAGTGGATGCTCGGCGTATTTCCTGAACCACTCAATCAGCGGCGTGTAGAATTGCCAGGGGTCTTCGGGGTACGAATTGCCGCTAATCTTGAACACACCACTATCCGCGTCCATCACAACGGTGGGCGTGGCGAAGGTGGGGTCTATCCTGATTGCCTCCAATTTGCTGGATTCCAAAGTGTTTGGGTTGATTTCCATAAGTCTGTTTATTTATGCTTATTGCGCGTCAAAGTTACAAATTTAAATTTTATCTGTCAAAAATTTTGCCATATTTTTTTATGCGTACTTTCTCCACTGCCAAAATTTGCGTTTTTTGAGGTATTCGAGGTCTTTTTCGTTCTCGTAGCTTTCCCTTTCAAAAGGTATGCTTTGGTACGCCTTCCAGTGTTTCATGCCTTTCATGCGGTTTCTGATGTAGTAGAAGGCGTAGAAAATGTAGAAGAAAACCACGAGCGTCTCCGCCTGTTGCCTTATGTGGATTCGTTCATGGTTGACGAGCTTTTTGTACCTGTCCGGGCTCATTTCCGTTTCATTGTCACGGAGTATGATGAAGGGCCAGAGCGATATGCCCGTGTAATGCTTCAACACCTTTGAAAATAATATTTTGGATGTGAAAATCATCGCCTTTTTTTGTCTTTTGGCACAATTTATGCACTATTTTGTATGGTTTATTGAACTAAGGTAAATAAATATTTTTCATTTTCATTTTTCATTTTTTTGGGCGGGACGTGATGTGATATCATTTCCCGCTTTTTCTTTAATCTTTCCTCTCTCCTCTTTCCTCTTTAATCATTCCTCTTTTCCTCTCTCCTCTCCAAATTATTATACCTGTTGAATGGCAGTTTGATGATGAAAGACGTGCCGAGGTTTTCTTCTGTCTCCACTTCGATTGAGCCGGAATGTTTTTTCACAAATTCCTCGCATACAATCAGTCCGAGTCCTGTGCCGCGCTCCTTATGAGTGCCGGGCTTGGAGGAAATCTTGTCGATTTTGAAAAGGTTGTCGAGTTCCTTTTGGCTCATTCCAATGCCGTTGTCGATGACCCTGATGACGGTCTTGAAGCCTTCGGCGTCAAATTCCAGCATTACCAAACTGTCATTGTATGAGAACTTTATGGCGTTTGTCAGGAGGTTTCTCAGTATGGTCTGTATCATGTTCTGGTCTCCATACATTTTGTCGCGCCCTTTTATGGAGACTTTCAGTGTGATGCGCTTGCTGATGCAGAGCGGATGCATGACTTGCTTGATGTTGTCGGCGAGGTCTTCGATGTTTATGTACATTGGCGAGAATTTCACAGTCCCGAGTTGAGACCTTGACCATGTGAGGAGGTCGTCGAGCAGCTGGCAAAGGCTCTTTATGCTCTCGCTCAGCGTTTCGGCGAGGTCGCGCGAATGTGGGTCCTGGCTCTTTTCCGCCTCTTCCGAATATATCTCCGAAAGTGTCCTGATGCTACTGATTGGGCTTTTGAGGTCGTGGGCGATGATGGAGAAGAACTTGTCCTTGCTGGTGTTTGAGGATTCGAGTTCGTCGATGCGGTTTTGGATTTCCACAGATGTCGCGGTTTTGTTCCCGACCTTGAACGAGGTGTAACGCCTGAAAACATCAACACTACTCAACAGGACTGAAAACAGGCTTCCAAGCATGAAATGGAACCAGATGTCGTTCTTGTTCTCTATGGCGTGGATGGCGGTCCAAACCACAAAAACGATGTATAGCATGAAAATGACCGGCACGGTGTAGCTGCTGATGATTCTTTTGTCGAATGTATGGAAAATGTGCCTCGCTACGTATCCAAAATATACCAAATGTACGGTCAGTAGTATGGCAATGAGTATATAATCATATTTCTCGTTGATGAAACAATGCACAGTGCAGACCAGCAGCACGACCGCGCTCAACAATACCATGAAAGGCCGGCTGACCTTCCTGAACCTCGGCAGGATTGCAAAAACAAAATTTATGCACAGCACGTAGATGTTTGTGGCGAAAAAAAGTCCATACTTTATATAAGTTGGTAATTCATCATCGGGTCCCGCGTTGGTCAACATGCCGAACTGATTATTGAAACCCATGATGAAAATCATTGCGATATGAGAAATACCGATGATTATATGAATGTTCTTCCGCCGTGAGAGGACGGCAAGGATGCACTGGAAAAACAGCCCCCCGGCCATTATTCCAATCAGCATAAGCGACATCAATTGTTTAGGTGTAAGAGGCATATCGTGTTTTGTATGATTTGATAGTTGAAAAAAAACGTCGATTATACGGTGCAAATATGGCAATAAATATTGTAAAATACAAAATTTTTATATAAAAAAAGGATTAAGTGTTAAAAGTACAAAAAAAAGTTAATTAACGCTAAATGAGTTTGACATAACTACAAAAATAGATATTTTTGCAATCGTCAATCAAAATCAAAACAAAAATGGATCAAAAAGTTGATATAAAAGAACTTAACGAAAGGATAAACCGAGAGAGCGCATTTGTTGACATGATCAACATGGAGATGGGCAAGGTTATCATCGGACAGAAACAGCTCACCGAAGGACTTCTCATCGGTCTCCTCAGCGACGGACATATTTTGCTCGAAGGCGTGCCGGGTCTCGCCAAGACCCTCGCCATCAAGACTTTGTCGCAGATTATCAAGTCTAAATTCAACCGCATACAGTTCACGCCGGACCTCCTGCCCGCCGACCTGATAGGCACGATGATTTATTCGCAGAAGAATGAGGAGTTCATCGTAAAGAAAGGCCCGATTTTCGCGAACTTCATTCTTGCGGACGAAATAAACCGTAGCCCTGCCAAAGTTCAGTCGGCGTTGCTCGAAGCCATGCAGGAGCATCAGGTCACAATCGGCGAGGAAACTTTCAAACTCGACAACCCGTTCCTCGTTCTTGCAACCCAAAACCCTGTGGAACAAGAAGGTACATATCCATTGCCGGAGGCGCAGGTTGACCGTTTCATGCTGAAAATCATCGTCACCTACCCCAAGAAGGAGGAGGAGAAAATCATCATCCGCCAGAACATCACCGGCGAATTTCCGAAGGCGTCCCAGATTCTCACAGCCGACGACATCATCCGCGCACGCGAGCTTGTCCGTGAGGTCTATATCGATGAAAAAATCGAACAATACATCGTTGACATCGTTTCCGCGACCCGCAACCCCGAGGAGTACGGCCTCGCGAAGTTCAAGGAATTGATAAGTTTTGGTGGTTCTCCACGTGCCGGCATCTCGCTCGCCAAAGCCGCCAAAGCAAGCGCATTCCTCAAAAGGCGTGGTTTTGTGCGTCCCGAAGACGTCCGCGCAGTCTGCCACCCCGTCCTTCGCCACCGCATCGGCCTGACATACGAAGCCGAAGCCCAAAACATCACAACCGAGGAAATCATCAGCGAAATCCTCAACGCCGTGCAAGTGCCGTAAGCAATTGACAATTAGCAATTGACAATTGACAATGCTTAACTAACAGCCCCAACGGGGCGTAATCGCCAAGCCGTGTGCGTGAGCGCATGGAAACCGTGAAAACGCACGTCAATTATGCATTAAAAATGGAAACATCAGACATCATAAAGAAAGTACGCAAAATCGAAATCAAGACACGCGGGCTGAGCAACCACCTCTTTGCGGGCGAGTACCACAGCGCGTTCAAGGGTCGTGGCATGTCGTTCAGCGAGGTGCGTGAGTACCAGTATGGCGACGACATCCGCAACATCGACTGGAATGTCACGGCGCGTTTCGACAAGCCATATATAAAGGTGTTCGAGGAAGAGCGCGAACTCACGGTCATCATATTGGTTGACGTATCGGGCTCGTTGGATTTCGGCTCCGAGGAGACCACAAAGCGCGATTTCGTGACAGAAATCGCCGCCTGTCTGTCGTTTTCAGCCATCAGCAACAACGACAAGATTGGCGTCATCCTCTTCTCCGACATCATTGAAAAGTTCATCCCGCCAAAGAAGGGTCGCCAGCACATCCTGCGCATAATCAGGGAGTTGCTGACATTTGAACCCAAAGGGCGCGGCACGGATGCTGCCATGGCGTTGCAGTACCTAACGAGCGTCATAAAGAAGCGCAGCACGGTTTTCATGATTTCGGACTTTGTTTGCCCGGATTTCAGCGACGCTCTCCGCATCGCGGGACACAAGCACGATTTGCTTGCATTGAATGTCTATGACAGGCGCGAAGTCGAGGAATTTCCAAACGTTGGGCTTGTTTACATGCAGGACGCAGAAACCGGCAAGAAGGTGCTTGTGGACACTTCAAGCCGCACGGTGCGCCAGAACCTCATGAGGGCGGCGCATGAAAGACGTGAAAGGCTCGAAAACACATTCCTCAGGGCTGGCGTCCAGGATGTCGCCATCGCCAATGGCGACGACTACGTAAAGCCCCTGATTAAACTTTTCAAATCCCGATGACGCATCGCGTGGCGGGTTTTAGTGAGTTATAAAACAAAAACTATGAAACTGGCTTTGAGCAAGATAAGAAGTTATATGAAAGCATTGGCGGTGATGGCGGCTATGATGTTGCCAGCGTCCGCCGTGGCGCAAAATGTAAAGGCGGAACTCGACTCCAACGTCATTGAACTTGCGAGCCAGGCAAGGCTTACCATAACTGCAAACGCCCGCATCGGCGCAAAGGTCATGCCGCCGACTTTCAAGGACAACAAGATTGTCCCGACCCTCGAAGTCGTCTCGACCCCAAAGACCGACACAATCGCCGGCTCAAAACAGGACGTCACATACAAGTTCCATTATATGATTACGTCATTCGAGGACTCTACATACACAATCCCCTCGATTGCCGTTTTGATTGACAAGGACTCCATGTTCACCGAGCCGCTCAAGATTACATTCACGCTTTTGCAGGGCATAGACTCGACATTCACGAGCGAAATCGACACCACAAAATTAGTCAGGATATTCGACATAAAAGACGTGAAGGACACGCCGTGGACATTTGCGGAGTTCTGGGCGCGGTATGGAAACATCATACTCGTCATACTTCTCGTCGCGCTCATCGCGTCGGCTGTTACATACGTCATCATCCGCCACCGCCGTAACAAACCCATCATCCCGTTCTCAAAACCCAAGGAACCCGCCGAGAATGTTGCGTTCCGTCGCCTCAATGAACTGAAAGAGAAGAATTTATGCGAACAAGGAAAGGTCAAGGAATACTATTCTGAACTGACTGAAATCATAAAGATATACCTCTCGGAGCGTTACGGCGAATCCGTCATGGAATCCACGTCTGCGGAGACTCTCGCCACGATTTCTAAATATGTCGGACGAAACTCCGACCCGTTCAACAACCTCGCGTCCATATTCGATTTGGCGGACTTTGCGAAGTTTGCAAAACTTCAGCCGCTGCCCGACGAGAACGCGCGTTGCATGAACTACGCATTTGAAATCGTGGAGGCTACACGACCGATTCCGCAGCCCGATCCAAACGCCGCGCCCGTCGCGGAACAACCAAACATCAAAACCAACTAAAATGTTAGACTACATACATTTTGCACATCCAGGACGTCTTTGGCTGATACCAGCGGTGCTAATTCCGCTGGCGGTATGGTATTTCTTCAAACTCCGCAGTTTCAACGCGACTATGAAATTCGGCACGTTAAAAGACTTCGGGGCTGAAGGGTTTACCATAAGGAAGTTTTTTGCATGGATGCCGCCGGTGTTGAATTTCTTCATCATCACATTGATTATCATTGCGATAGCGCGGCCACAGACAACCTCATCGGACGAAGTTGTGGAGAAAGAAGGCATTGACATTGTGATTTCCATGGACATTTCCGGCTCCATGCGAGCCTGCGACCTCAAGCCCGACCGCCTCGAAGCCTCGAAGAACGTTGCAAGCGAGTTCATCCAAGCGCGTGAGAACGACCGCATCGGCATTGTGCTTTTTGCGGGCGAGAGCTTTACACAGTGTCCGCTTACAACCGACCGCTCAACCCTCGTTAACCTCATGTCTCAAGTCAAGAACGGCATCATTGACGACGGCACGGCACTCGGCATGGGACTTGCAAACGCCGTGGCGCGTATAAAGGACAGCGACGCAAAAAGCAAGGTCATAATCCTCCTGACAGACGGCATGAATAACTGTGGAGCGATTGAGCCGGTGAGCGCGGCTGAGATTGCGGCGACATACGGCATCCGCGTCTATACGATTGGCGTCGGAACGCGAGGCACTGCCCCCTTCCCTGCCACGGACGTATGGGGACGCAAGGTTTACACGCAGGTCGAAGTCGATATAGACGAGGCGACCCTCCAGCAAATCTCCAAAATCACCGACGGTAAATACTTCCGCGCAACTGACAATCAGACGCTTAAAAGCATTTACCAACAAATCGACAAACTCGAAAAGACAAAAATGATGTCCATGACCTTCAGCCGTGCAAACGACCTTTTTCACCCGTTCTTGCTGTTGGCATTGATTCTCATGGTACTAAACCTGATAATTAAGATGACTGTCGGGGCAATTTTGCCGTAGGAAAGATTAAAGTTAAACAACATATACGCATTAAAAAAAAATGTTTGACGTACAATTTGCAAACAAGGAGTATTTGTTTTTGTTGTTGCTGATTCCGGTGTTTGCGGTGATGTTTATGCTTTACATCCACCGCAGGCGCAAGAATTTGAAGAAGATAGGCAACCTCAAGACACTCAAGGCGTTAAGCCCTGAGACCAGCACTTCACGTCCAATCATCAGGGCGGCTTTGGTGCTGGTGGCTATGGCATTGTTGATTGTTGCTGTCGCGCGTCCGCGTGTGGGTTCAAAACTTGCAGAGACCACATCCGAGGGCAACGAGATTATGATTTTGTTGGACATCAGCAACTCGATGCGTGCAACCGACATGTACCCTTCACGCCTCGAAAACACCAAGAACGCAATCTCAAACCTCGTCCGCAAACTTTCCTCCGACCGCGTCGGACTGATAATTTTTGCGGGTTCGGCTTACGTCCAGGTGCCGCTCACGACAGACCTGAAGGCTACAAACATTTTCATCAAGTCCGTGACCTGCGACATGATTTCGGAACAGGGAACGGCGTTTGGAGATGCCATGAGCCTTGCCATGAAGTCCTTTAACTTCGACAATAACCTCAACAAGGCTATAATCCTTGTTTCGGACGGTGAAAACCACGAGCCGGAGCCCGACCCGTTATTGATTGCGAAACAATGCGCCGAAAAGGGCATCGTCGTCCATACAATCGGCGTCGGCGACTTGCGCCCCACTCCAATTCCAGTGAAGGATGGCAGTTCGGACCTCATGAAAGACCGCGCAGGCAATATTGTGATGACCAAACTCGACGAGACCGCGCTCCAAAAAATCGCGGAGGCGGGCGGCGGAATATACGTGAAGGCTTCTAACAGCAATTCCGGCTTGTCAACGGTCTATGACGAGATTTCAAAAATGGAGAAAGGCGAGATAATGCAGTACGCCGAGTTTGACGAGAAGTTCGTCGTGCCGGCTCTGTTCGCGCTAATCCTCTATGTCGCAGCCTGTTTCGTCCTCAAACGCAAAAACCGCTGGATACGGCGCATGGGCTTGTTTGAGAAGTCGGAATGACAATTTGAATTATTTGAATTTTTTTCACATTAATTAAAACCAATAACCACTACATTTGCGCATGATTAAGATAATTCTGACATCGGCAATATGTATAGCCACCCTGACAGCGGCGGCTCAGGAAGAAAAGCCCTTCATACGTGAAGGCAACGGCTACTACCGTGACGGGCAGTTCGCGCAGGCTGAAAACTCCTACCAACTCGCCTTTAACACGGACAAGTCTTCCTACGAGGCGGCTTTCAATCTCGGAAACGCCTTCTATAGGCAGGGTAAGTTCAACGAGGCTAAGGAAAGGTTTGCGGAACTTGCTAAGTCACAGACCGACAGCGACAAACTCGGCGAGTGTTACTTTAACCTCGCAAACTCGCAGGTCGGCATTATGGAGCAGTTTATAAAAGACAACAAGCTCGACGAAGCGATAAAGGCGGGAAAGGAGGCGCTCGAAAGCTATAAAAACTCCCTGCGCAACAATCCCGACGACAAACGTTGTAAATATAACTACCTGTATGTCAAGAGGCTGTTGGAGCAGTTGCAGGACATGAAAAACCAGCAACAGCAGCAGAACCAGGACCAAGACCAGCAGCAGCAACAACAGGAGCAGGATGAAGACAAGCCTCAAAATCCTGAAAACCAGGATTCTGACGGCGACGGCATACCAGACCAGGTGGAGAAGGGCGACGACCCCAATAATCCGCGCGACACGGACGGCGACGGCGTACCTGACTATAAGGACAACGACTCCGACAATGACGGCATCCCTGACAGCGTGGAGGCTGGAAAGAACCCGAAGGAGCCACAGGACACCGACCGCGACGGAACGCCCGACTACCGCGACCTCGATTCCGACAATGACGGAACGCCCGACAGCGAGGAGGAGGAAAACCACCGTGGAATTTCAAAGGAGGAGGCTGAAAGGATTCTCGAAGTCATTAACAACGCTGACTCAAAGACGCAGAAGAAGGCGAAGGACAACCAGGACACCTACAGGACAAAATCCCGCGACAAGAACTGGTAGCCGAGCCGGCAAAAAAATTGAACCAAAAACACTGAACTAACAGTATAAAAAAAGATGTATAAACTATTTTTCAGTTTCACACTATTGATAATCGCGACTACGGCAACTGTAGCGCAGGATGTCAAGGTTACGCTCACAGCACCTTCCAAAGTGTCTGTTGGACAGCCATTCAATATTGAAGTGTCTGTAAACGACCAGAATGCCCGTCTCGGCACACCTAAGTTTGAAGGGCTTGGTATGCGTGGAAAGATGCAGAACTTCAGCGCGATTTATGACAATGGCGTTAAAAGTGAAAAAGTTTCAGTTATTTATACTGTTATAGCCCCCAAAGCGGGCAAATACACAATTCCGGCAGTTGAGGCAAGTCTCTCTGGAAACATCTACAAATCCAATTCCGTGACTATAGAAGCCGTGGACGATGGAAACTCGACTTCAAACGGGGGGAACGGCAATAATAGCGCAAACACGGGCGGTAATGTCACCTCGTCACACAATGAAGATATTTTCATTGAATTAATGCCAAGTAAATCAGAGGTTTATGTCGGTGAACAAATCATCGTTTCGGCAGACTTATATTCGCGCTATTACATACGTAAATTTACAGACGCACTATTTCCCAACAGCCCGGGCTTCTGGTCGAAGGTTCTAAAAAGCCCTTCAAACTTTACAGAAACCAAAAAAAAGCTGAACAACAGGACTTATATTTATTTCCAACTTGAAAAAAAGGCACTTTTTCCCCAAAAAGTTGGTTCTTTGACACTTGAGCCATATACAATTTCATGCATTATACCTGATGCATTTGGATTTGCAACTAAGTATCCTATCACAGGCAAGCCCAAGACCATCAAGGTCAAACCGCTTCCGACGGAAGGCAAGCCGGAGGGTTTCGGTGGTGCGGTTGGTAATTTCACGATTTCCATCAGTGCAGACAAGGCTGAACTCAAACTTGATGAGCCGCTCACGATAAAAGTCACCGTTTCAGGTTCGGGCAACTTCCCGCTTTTTGAAACGCCGAAGCTCGTTTTGCCGTCGGCTTTTGAACAGTTCGACCCAAAAAGTGCTGAAAACATAACTTCAACCTCTGAATACGCCGGCAGCAAGACGTTCTCCACGGTTGCTATCGCAAGGCAGTCGGGCGAATTTACGATTCCGCCCATTGAATTTCATTATTTCGACCCGAAGTCAAAGTCTTATAAGACAACGAGTTCCAAGGAATTGAAATTGACGGTGATTGGCGAGCGTGTCGAGAATAATAACACCGCAAGCACTTTGGTCTCAAAAACCGATGTCGAAGACCTCGGAAACGACATCAGGTTCATCAAACAGTCCGGCGTGTCATTCTCCGACGGCAACAGCAAATTCTTCAATTCCTTCAAGTTCTGGATGATTTTTGCATTGATAATCACGCTGTTCGGCATCACTTTGATTGTCCGTCAGCAACAGATAAAGAACAATGCAAACGTCATCGGCATGAAGAACCGCCTTGCCGGAAAGACCTCGCGCAAACGCCTCAAACTCGCCGCGACATACATTGAACAGAACAAGAAGGACGAGTTCTACGCTGAAACCCTCAACGCGCTTTGGGGCTATTTGAGCGACAAACTCGCAATCCCACGCGCCGACCTCAGCCGTGACAACGTTCAGGAAAAATTTGCTGAAAAACAGATTGATTCCTCTGTCACACAGAAGTTTATCGACGTTTTGGACACCTGTGAGTTTGAGCATTACGCGCCCGAATCGGCGGCTCATCCGCTTAGTGAGGTCTATACGATGGCGGCTGAAGCCATCGAGCAAATGGAAAGTTCATTCAAGGCTTAACAAAATCTTTATTCAAGGCTAAAATTTTTTCACGATGATGAAACGATTGATAATCATAGCGTTAACGATATTTACCTGCATCACGGCTACTGCACAGAACCAGGATGCCGGCGCATTGTTCCAGAAAGCAAACGATGCCTACGTCGCAAAAGACTACACCCTCGCCGCTGAACTTTATGAACAGATTGTGGCTCAGGGGCTTACTGCGCCGGAACTCAACTACAACCTTGGCAACGCATATTATAAACAGGGCAAAATCACCCTCGCAATCCTCAATTATGAACGCGCCTTGAAGCAAAATGATGAGTTTGAGGACGCAAAAAACAACCTCAAACTTGCAAATTCCCACCTTCAGGACAACCTGAAGGACATTCCCGCCACAAACTTCGCCGCAATTACCGAAATGGTTGGCAAGGGCGTCGGCATGAGCGGCTGGGCGTTTTTCACTCTTGTGTTTTTGGGCATTGGATTGGGGCTTTTCTTGCTGTATTTTTTCAGTGATAGATTAAATCTTCGCAAACTCGCCTTTTCGTTTGGTTTTGTGTTTATTGTGCTGTCAATCATATCGTTAGTCATGGGATTCTATACCGAAAATATCATCAACTCAACCTCCGATGCAATAATCACTGACATCGTTGTGACTGCCAAAAGTTCGCCCGACAATTCCGGCACAGACCTTTTCCGTATCCATGAAGGACTAAAAGTTTCCGTGCAGGACAAGTCGCTCGATTGGGTTGAAATCCGCCTTTCAGACGGTCGTGTCGGCTGGGTAAAGGCTGAGGCATTAGAAGTAATATAAAGGTTTTTTTAACCACGGAACACACGGAACACACGGAATACCAATGAAAAAATTAAATTTTAAATTCTTTAAAATTTTACAGAAAACACAGATTAGTTTTCCGTGTTTTCAAAAATTTTTATGTAATAAAAATTTTCGTTCCGTGTCATTCGTGTTTTCCGTGGTAAAAAATAATATCCGTTGTAAATACACATAATCCGTTGTAAAAATTATGGCAAAAATCAACAATACTGAACAATTGGAGGCTCTGTGTGTCAAGCACTTCGGCGCAACTCCAACCCATATCGAGAAACTCCCGCTTTCAGGCTCGAGCCGCGAGTATTTCAAAATTGAAGTCGCCGGCAAGATTGTCATTGGAACGCATGGATACGAAGTCCGTGAAAACAAGGCTTTCATTTCATTTGCTAACTCGCTGAATGAGGCTCAGTTACCTGTGCCGAAAGTGTTGGCTGTGAGCGACGATTCAAAATGGTATCTCCAAACCTTCATCGAGGGCGACACGCTTTTCGACATTCTCGAAAAACACCGCATAAATGACGGCTCGCCCGACAATTTCACAATTGAACTCTATAAAAAAGTCATTGCTCAACTGCCTAAATTCCAAGTAATTGGCGCAAAATACATCGACTTTTCAAAGTGCTATCCTCGTGAAAGGTTCGACAGGCAGTCAATAATGTGGGACTTGAATTATTTTAAATACTATTTCCTGAAAACCACGCACACGGTTTTTGACGAGCAATTGCTTGAAAATGACTTTGTTACGCTGTGTGATTATCTGTGTGAGGCTCCGTCGGACTTTTTCATGTACCGCGATTTTCAGTCGCGCAACATAATCATCACTCCAGATAATGAGCCGTATTTTGTTGATTTTCAGGGAGGTCGCTATGGCGCACTTCAATATGATATTGCATCGCTTCTCTATGACGGCAAGGCGGCGATTCCGCCAGAATTGAGGATTGAACTCCTTGATTGTTACATAGTTGAACTGAAAAAATACCTCGATTTCGATGAGCAAAAGTTCCGCGAGATGTTTGCGGCGTTTGCATACGTGAGGATAATGCAGGCGTGCGGAAGTTATGGATACAGAGGATTCTTGGAAAACAAGCCTCATTTCTTGGGCAGCATCCCGCCCGCAATGAGAAACCTTGGCTATTTGCTTGACAATCACCCATTTCCGATAAAAGTTCCATACTTGGAGTCATATCTGCGTGGACTGTCGCAAAATGAAGAACTTTTGAATTATAGCGCAGCAAAAAATGCCCTGACGGTGACTGTGATGAGTTTTTCATACCGCAAAGGCATCCCCTACGACCCGACCGGCAACGGCGGCGGTTTTGTTTTCGATTGCCGCGCAATCCACAATCCCGGTCGCTACGCAAAATATGCAAATGTGAACGGCAAGGACGCGGAAGTCATTGACTTTTTCGCCAAAGAACCAGAAATGGCTGAATTTGTGCAACTTACGCAGCGAATTGTGGAGATTTCAGTGAAAAAATACCTGAAACGCGGTTTTAAAAACCTCACAGTCCTATTCGGCTGCACCGGCGGTCAGCACCGCAGCGTATTTTGCGCCGAAAGAATGGCGGAATTTTTGAGAGAAAACTATCCGCAAGTCATTGTAAATCTTTCACATAGGGAACAAGACCGATGAACATTTGAAAAACAATACCGATGAACAATCCGTTTTTTTATGAGCCGGATGCATTGTGTATCAAGGCTTTTGAGGAGTTGAAGGCGCACATTATCAATGACGAGCCGCCCGAACTCCGCGCCGAACTCGACAAAGGCAAGATGCTCGGCGTCCTCATTGTGGAGGATTGCGACGGCAAACAGTCGGCTCTGTTCGCCTTTTCGGGACAATTGAACGGCGGTTTTGAGACGGATTTTTTTGTGCCGGCGGTGTTCGATTACCTTGATGAAAATGGATATTTCAAGACCAACGAGCGGCGAATTTCTGCGATGAATATTGAAATTGATGCTCTCGAAAATGATTGCAACTACTTGGACGACAAGGATTTATTTATCCGAGAAAAAACATTCAATGAACAAGCACTTGCGAGTTACCGCGAGTTTATGAAATCGGAAAAACAACGTCGCGCCGCCCGTCGCGCAGCCGCCGATTTTAGCAAGGACGAGGACGAAATTTTGATAAAAGAATCTCAATTCCAAAAGGCGGAATACAAACGTATGTGCCGCGCCGCCGAAACGCAACTCGCTGAAATTAAGGCGCGTATCACGCAGCACGATTCTCGTTTGGAAGCCTTGAAACGTAAGCGCAAACAGGATTCGGAAGACCTACAAAATTGGTTGTTTTCAAATTTTGTGTTTTCCAATTTCATCGGTGAAAAGAAAAATTTGCTTGACATTTTCCGCGATTTTAACGGCAAATTCCCGCCCTCTGGCAGCGGCGAATGTTGTGCGCCAAAATTGTTGCAATATGCTTATAATCATCACCTTAAACCGATTTCAATTGCAGAATTTTGGTGGGGCGAATCGCCGAAACAAGAAATCCGCCATCATCTCCATCATTATCCCGCTTGTGACAGCAAATGCAAACCGATTCTCGATTTTATGTTGCGCGGCTTGAACTATCCGCCAAATCCGTTCTCCATCACTAACGAAACGATTGACAATCAACCACTTGAATATGTTTATGTTGACGATAGCATCATTGTAATAAACAAACCGGCAGGTATGCTCAGCGTCCACGGCAAGTCTGACCGTCCGGCGGCGGAAGATATTGTAAGACAACAATTTGGCGAATCGTATTTTTGTCATCGGCTCGATATGGATACGTCAGGATTGTTGATGTTTGCACGCAACAAGTTGATTTTCAATGAATTGCGCCGACAATTTGAGGAGCGCGAAATCCACAAAACATACGTGGCGATAGTTTGCGGCGTAATCAAAGAACATCGCGGCACAATTTCCCTGCCCCTGATGCCCGACCCAAACGACCATCCGCGCCAAATTGTTGATTATCAAAATGGTAAAGAGGCCGTTACAGATTATGAAATAATTAGCATCTTCAACAACGAAACCAAACTCCGCCTCTTTCCGCACACCGGCCGCACACATCAACTCCGTGTGCATTGCGCTCATTATAAAGGACTTAACGCGCCAATCAAGGGCGACCGCCTCTACAGCCACTCCCCCGCCCCACGGCTCTATCTCCACGCCGAAAGCATCACTTTCACGCATCCGATGACTGGCAAGAGGATGGAGTTGAACGTTGACGCTGAGTTTTAGAAATATTTTTGGTTTGTGAACCAAAAAATTGTATCTTCGCCGCGAAAAATGTACTCAAAATGAAACTCACACCTATTTACATATTGTTCCTGTTTTTGGCGGCGTCGTGCGCGTGTCTGAAGCCAAACGACGCATTTGTGCAGTATGAGGAAATCGTGCTGGAGGACACGGCGAAACCTACCGTGGAGGACATTGTGCCGTGGCCGCAGTCTAAAAGTGAAGGGCTCGACCTCACACAACGCATCGAATGTCCCGAACCGTCTGAGGACACGCGCAACAATCTGATTATCAGCAAGTGTGACGACGTTTATGGTACAAATTATTTCATTGAATGGGACTGTGAAAAACGCGCTCAACGGTGGTCGGCGATGCAGATGTACGCCGGAAATGCCGTCCGTAATGTCAGGCGCAGCGGCGATGACGCATGGCATGAAGACGAGCAAATCCCTCAAAAATACCGCACAACCTACGCCGACCACTATCAAAACGGCTATGACCGTGGGCATCTCATTGCGTCCGCAGACCGTTTGGAGAGCCGTGAAATGAACCGTCAGACGTTTTGCTATTCAAATGTCCATCCTCAACTCAACGTCCTCAACGCGGGAATTTGGATGGACATGGAGGACAAGCTAAGGACTTGGAACAGAGACAATTTCCGTGACACATTGTATGTCGTGAAGGGCGGCACAATCGACAATGAGGCGCAAATCCTCGAACGCACAAAGACAGGCATCATCGTCCCAAAATTCTTTTTCATGGCGATTTTGTGCCTGAAAGACGGAAAGTATAAAGGCATGGCGTTTTGGATTGAACACCGCCCGACATACTCCGCCGCCGACCGCAAACTCCGCAATCATGTCTTTACGATAGACCAGATTGAGACTTTCACGGGCTTTAACTTTTTCCACAACCTGCCCGAAGAAATTCAGGCGGATGCGGAAGGCGAAGTGACACTTTCGGAATGGAATTTGTAGTAAAAAAATTTGCAGTTTCGACAAAATGTGTATAATTTTGTCGGTGGGAAATCAAACAAACTTTTTCTATGGCATCAATACTATATAAAAACGATTTGTTGGCGCGGCGGCTTGGAATGTGTGTCGATTCGGCACGCAGCCTCGCTGTTAACCATTGGGCTGAGGGCAGGTGTGGCTCTATCAGCTTGAATGTTAGTAGTTTGATGACTGGAAAAATCAGCGAATACCGCTCGATAAGCGCGGAATATAATATTGGGCAGGAGTTTGACAGGCTGAAGGACAATGCGATTTTTATCACTGCAAACCATATCTCGATGGCGGAGTTTGTGCGCACGCCTATGGACTGCGGCAGCATTGTGCGCATTCTCGAAGGCGGCGACCGTTATGATTTCATTGCTGACAAGGCTGTGAAAATCTCGTCCGAGTTCCTCATACACCTCAACGCTTTTAATAAGTTCAACACTCAGCAAAATCCGCCGCTCGCAATCGTCCACGCCTACCCTATGAAAGTTGAGGTTGCGATGATGAAATTGAATTTTGATTCTGCGAGGTTCATGGAAATTGCCCATGATTTTTCTCCCGACCAAATATGGACATTCAAGAAAGGCATCGAGACCGTTCAATATGGCACTCCGACATACGCCGACGATGTAGCCACGGCACTTTCAGAGCGAAAACTCGTCATCGTCCCGCGCCATGGCATTTTCTCCTTCGGTCTCGACCCAATAGCCGCTGTGGACAAAATCGCCGCAGTGAACTATCTGGCAAGTTTTATGATTTAAACGGAATGGCAGTTTTTACGCCTCGTCGTCCTCTTCCAAAGACTTATTTACAAAATTGATGTTGTCCAAGGCATCCTGTATGCTCATGTCTGGGAAGTCGCATTTGTTGACGATTTCCTCCCATACCTTCATCTCGTCGTCGTCGATGTTTCCGTCTGAAGCGACGATGTAGCCCATCACGGAGCATGCGTAAGTCTTTTGTGGAGAGCTCATTGTGCGGCAGATTGCCACGGCTTCTTCGAGCGTCATGTCGTTCGCAGCCTCGATTGTGGCGACGATTTGTTCGGTGTTCAGTCCGAATGTCACGAGTTCCGTGCCGATTGCGGAATATTCCTCCTCAGTGGCGATGCCGTCGGCGGAAATGATGTAGAACGCAAGGTGCGTTATAGCAATGAGTTCCTTTTCTTTCAGTTTCATTTTTCTGGTTTTATGATGATGTTTTGTTTAACTAAGTGCAAATTTACATAAAAATCTTGTTTCCAACAAAAAAAATCTATCTGTATGTTTCAATTATTGTTAAGAACTATTAATTTTGCACTGAAATTATCAAACAACAAATTCAATCATGAGAAAATTAATAATCACTCTGGCGGCGTGCATGATGGCATTAGCCGCCGCTGCACAACCTCCAAGCGAAAGCGAGGGCGGACCGCAGAAAAACCCTTCAATCATGGACAACATCTTCAAGCGTTTCATGGTCAAAGGTTACGTTCAGGGCGGCTACAACTATTTTGAGAAGGATGAAAAGAGTCCTACAATCTCGTACCAAATGATTCAAACTCCTAACGGCGAAATACAAGGTCCGCCGACTGTGAGCTATTCTAATGCGAATTATTTCGATGTAAAGCGTGCATACGTATTCTGCCGCGCACAGATTACCGACCGCTGGTATTTCTGGTTCATGTATGACTTCTGCGGCATTGTAAACGAGTATTACCTCGACTTTGCAGCAATCCGTGGCGGCAAACTCAACTTCCGCATGGGCGCGTTCAAGCATCCTTTCGGCCTCGAAAACCCCTACTCGCCCACAAAACAGGAACTCATCGACGTATATTCTCAGGCGACAGTCTATCTCGCCGGATGCGGTTCAGACCAGAAATATGGCGTTCAATATGGCCGTGACATGGGTCTCTTGGCATACGGCGACATCGCCGACAAACATCTCCACTATGAACTCGGAATATTGAACGGTCAGGGCGTTTCGTCGTCGAGAGACCGCAATAAAAAGAAGGATTTTGTGGCGCGTTTGGAAGTCTTGCCCTCAAACACTTTCAAAATCGTTGCATCGGGACAGACCGGCTACGGCAACGCGCTCGGATTCTGCCCATACACTCAAAATATTGCCGTAGGTGAAGACTATGAGCGTCATCGCTGGGCGTTTGGCGTGGAGTACAAATCCACAGGCCACATCAACAATGTCGCCGACTACTGGCACGTGCGCCCGCTCGTTATCCGCGCTGAATATCTCGGCGGCAAGGATGGAAACAATCCCTCGGACGGTGCATATCTCACGGTCGGCATTCCGATTGCAAAATCATGGGATTTCGTGGCGACCTACGACTATTTCAATTACAACAAGGATCTCGCCGGCATGGAAAAGACAAAATATGTCGCCGGTTTCCAGTACTGGTTCTATAAACAATGCCGTCTCCAGGCTCAGTACGTTTACACCGATTCTAACGACCCGTTCCTCGGCTCGTATAGTTCTGTGTTGCTCCAGACTCAATTTTCATTCTAACAATCATACAAAATGCTAATAAAGATAATTCTGACATTAATCTTCCTTGCGGTGACGGTTGGCGTGGGCGTATATTCGCGCAAACAGGCTAAGAGCGTGGAGGGTTTTGTGCTTGGCGGCAGGAATGTGGGCGCATGGCTCACGGCGTTCGCCTTCGGCACTTCGTATTTTTCGGCTGTGGTCTTTGTGGGCTACGCCGGACAATTTGGCTACAAATATGGTCTTTCGAGTTCATGGATTGGCATCGGCAACGCCTTGATTGGTTCGTTGCTTGCATGGCTCATCCTCGGACGGCGCACAAGGTTAATGACGCAGCACATCCAAAGCCGCACAATGCCTGATTTCTTCGGCACAAGGTTTTCGAGCCAAGGTCTCCGCGTGGCGGCATCAATCATCGTTTTTGTGTTCCTCATTCCATACACTGCGGGCGTCTATAAAGGCATTTCGGGCTTGTTTGAGATGGGATTTGGCATACCATACCAATGGTGCGTAATCATCATGGCGGCTCTGACGGCGGTCTATGTAATCCTCGGCGGCTATAAGGCGACTGCCATCAACGACTTCGTACAGGGCATCATCATGCTGTTTGGCATTATTGCGGTCATCATGGCTGTGCTTGCCACAAAGGGCGGCCTTTCATCTGCCGTCGAACAACTTTCTCAACTTCCCGCCGACAACAATCCAAGCGCAAACGGCTTGTTTGCAGACATTTGGGGACCTGATCCGTGGAATTTGGTTGGCGTTGTGGTTTTGACGTCGCTCGGCACATGGGGCTTGCCTCAGATGGTCGGCAAATTCTATTCAATCACCGACGAGGCTGCCATCAGGCGCGGCACAATCATTTCAACAATTTTTGCAGTCGTTGTGGCTGGCGGATGCTATTTCCTCGGCGGCTTCGGTCGTCTTTTCGGCACGCCTCCCACACTTCCAAACGGCAAACTCGACTTCGATTCAATCATTCCGGGAATGTTGGAAGGCTTGCCGGACGCTTTGATTGGATTGGTGGTTTTGTTGGTTTTGTCGGCGTCGATGTCAACGCTTGCATCGCTTGTCCTGACCTCAAGCTCCACAATGACTCTCGACCTCATCTACCGCGACAAAAAATCCGAGGAAGGCGAGGTTAAATCCGGACAGATTGACGAAGAACTCTCCGCAAAGATTGAACGCCGCAAGGTTGTGATAATGAGGGTTTTGATTGTGTTCTTCATCGTCATTTCACTCATGATTGCGCTCAATCCTCCCACGTTCATTGCTCAGCTCATGGGCATTTCATGGGGTGCATTGGCTGGAGCGTTCCTCGCGCCCTTCATGCTCGGTCTTTATTGGAAAAAAGTCACCACGGCATCAGTTTGGGCATGCTTCATTTGGGGCGTTGGCATCACGCTTGCCAACATGCTCGCCGGCAATCCATTCTCGCCCATCAACTGCGGCGCCGTCGCAATGGTCGGCGGATTTGTTGTGGTGTTCATCGTCAGCCTTTTCACAAAGAAAATGGACAAGGATACAGTCTCAAAGATTTGGGAATGTTATAAGAAGAAGTAGTTTATTTAGAGTCTTCCGTCAACGGCATCTTGTGGCATGAAGCCTTTCACGTCATATACGATACCGCCTGACGGTTTGAGCATTTCGCGAAGGTTAAGATTCCTGAAATCATCATGCGCCACGCACAGCACAATGGCATTATAGCCGGTGTTTTGCGTGGCGTTTTTGGTTATTTTAATGCCGTATTTTTCATTTACTTCCTGCGCGTCAGCCCAAGGGTCGAGGACGGTGATATTTGGGGTGTATTGATGGAGAGTGCTGTAAATGTCGGCGACTTTTGTGTTTCGGATGTCGCGGCAGTTTTCCTTGAATGTAAAGCCGAGAAGGAGAATTTCGGCGTCTTTTACCATGATTCCGCGCAAGTTCATGAGTTTTATCACCTGGTTCGCAACATACTCCCCCATGCCGTCATTAAGCCGCCTTGCAGCCATCATGACACGCGGCATGATGCCATAGACCTGCGCTTTTTGAATGAGATAGTAAGGGTCAACACCTATGCAATGCCCGCCCACGAGTCCGGGGCGCATTTTGATGAAATTCCATTTTGTTGCCGCCGCGTCGATGACTTCGTTTGTGTCAATGCCCATCGCATTGAAGATTTTGGCGAGTTCGTTCATGAAGGCAATATTCACGTCGCGCTGCGAGTTTTCAATGATTTTTGACGCCTCTGCGATGCGGATTGAGGACACGGGGAACGTTCCGTTTTTGAGGACGGAAGAATAGAGAGAATCTACAAATTTTGCAATTTCGGGTGTTGAGCCAGATGTGACTTTGACAATGTTTTCGACAGTATGAATAGTGTCGCCGGGGTTTATACGCTCCGGCGAATATCCTGCATAAAAATCAATATTGAACTTCAGTCCTGATGCCTTTTCGATTTCTGGTACACAAACTTCTTCTGTAACTCCCGGATATACAGTGGATTCGAATATAACAACATTTCCTTTTCTAATTACATTTCCCACGGTCCGGCTTGCGGCGATAAGAGGCGCGAGGTCGGGTCGGTTGTTGGCATCTACGGGCGTCGGCACAGTGACGATAAAAACGTCGCTGTCCTTGATGAGATTTTCATTGTCGGTGATTATGAGGTCGTTGTCGAGCGCATTTTGGAGCGTCTTTGGGGCTGTCTCTCCTGTACGGTCTATCCCATGCTTCAACTCCCCCACCCTCTTAGAGTTGGTGTCGAAGCCCGTGACCTTGTGTTTTGACGCGAAGAGCACCGCCAAAGGCAGCCCGACGTATCCAAGCCCAATAATCGTGATTTTGGTCATTATTATTCAGCCATTTCAACCATGTTGAACGGTATCTTCAGGATTGACTGGTAGTCTTCTCCCGCTTCGAGCATGTCTTCGTCGTCTTCTTCGTAATACCAGTTTATCACAACTTCAGCCCTATTCTTGTTCTGGAGGTTTTCGAGTTTCTTGAAAACGTCCAGGATACATTTAGAGGAGCTTGTATTGAAGTATTCCAACTGAATGTTAACATTTACAACACCCTGAGCCACGTCCGCGAACTTGTCGAGCCAGTCCACGAGCGGCTTGTAAAACTCGATTGAGTTTTCGGGTATGGAACGTCCTTTGATCTCTATGACGCCTGTGTTCGCGTCAAATGAGATTGTTGGGGTTTTGGGCGTGCCTTCTATATTTATCGAATCCATTTTCTTATATTATAAAAATTAGTTAACTTACAAGTATTTCAAGAACGAAAAATTTACATTTATCGTTATATGGTTCAAATTCGTAACCGAATTTATTTCCTGATTTTCTCGCCATTTCTATAAAACCGAGACCGCCGCCGCCTTTTTCAGAAAATTCGTCGTTGTCGAGTACGATTTTATAGAGGTTTTTTAACTCCTCTTGCGAGAGGGAGTTAAGTTGTTCGATGCGTTCTTTGAGAGATTTGGCGGTGAGGTTCTTGACGAAGTTTCCAGTCGTCACCTTGTATATTCCGTTGTTCTCCTTGATGAGCGTGCAGAAAGAATATTTGTCGTCCGAAAGTCCGTTTTCTTTGATGAACTCTGCCGGAGGCTTTGCCTGGTGGTGGTAGAGGTTCTGAAGGGCTTCGACGAGGATGTTATAGACCTTCCTAATCTTCTTGGGAGACTCGCCTGCATCGGAAAGCGATTTTTCGACGTTATTTAAGAAATCAGTTATTACTTCAGAAGTGATAACCCCCTCGTGCGAGCAAATTGGCTTGCCCGCCTTCAATTTCTCGAATAGTCCGTGGATGCTCGCTTTCATAACAGTTTAAGATTTTGTTTTTGGATTTGCAAATATAACAAATATCTTTAAACGACGCAAACTTTTGTAAAAAAAATTTAATAACAAGCCAATTTATTGGCCTCCGCGCCGAATTTGATGTCTGTTTCCTTCCTTGGCTGAATGCCGAGAGCCTTGGACATGCCCTCAAAGCCGGTGTGGATCCAGACCTTTGAACTCTTGAAGGTGCGTTTTGTCAGCTTGCTCAGGAGGTCGATTGTCTGCGTGGTCTTCTCAACATTGAACTCGTCGATTTTCGGGGCGATGAGAATCACGGTGTTGTCGTCTTCGGGCGCTACAACTTCCGATGCCGGAAGGAGTTCGACGGTGATGTATTTGTCGAGCATTGCCTTCTTGATGTTCTGATTTGCAGCTTTGAGTAACGTGTCGTCGGATTCGTAGCCGAGGAGCTTGTGGGAAAACTCTCCATTGTGCTTAACGGCGAGCCTTGCGGAGTTCTTCACGTCATGCCACAGCGTCTCGTCGAAGTCCCTCCATGTGAAGAAGCCGAACGACTCCCTGCAAATCTGTGCGGGGATGTTGTATGCAAGCATTGTAGCCTCAATCAGGAGCGTGCCTGCGCCGCACATCGGGTCGATGAAGTTTGTGTTTGCCTTCCATCCTGCGAGTTGAATCAGACCGGCTGCATAAACTTCGTCGTATGTGCTTGAGCCGCCGGAAACTTTGTATCCACGGTGAGCGAGCGAAGGACCGGATGCGTCGAGCATGAAGGTGCAACGCTGTCCGTCAATCTCGAGCACAATCACAACCGACGGGTTTGAGTTGTCGTGGGGCGGCATCTTGTGGGACTTTTCATTGAAATAGTCGCAAATAATCTTTGTGACGTCGCCTTTCACGTTGTCCATCGTCAGGATGTCGGAAGTTCCTGAGACTTCAATCCTGAAACTTTTGTATATGTTGAGGATTTTGCTCCAGCGGTACTCCTTAAACTGCGCATAGAACTCGTCGCTCGAGGTAAATTCAAACCTCGACAGCTCCTTGTAGATTTTTAGGGCGGTGCGGAGTTCGTAGTTAGCCTGGTATAGCAAATACTTGTCGCCGGTGAAAGTGACCGTGCAAACGTCGGTATCCACGTCTTCTGCGCCCATACGCATGAGTTCGCGTCCTAATACGTCTTCCAAGCCTTCATAGGTCTTGGCCTTCATTTTGATAGTTTCCTGCAACATTTTTGTTTAGTCTGTAGTATTCTGATTAGTATCATTTGTCTTTTTAGCCGCGCTTGCATCGGCGTTTTTGTCCGCCTTCATGCTTGCGAGTTTCTCTATGCCCGCGAGGGTGAGTATGCCCACCACAATCAGCGCAATCGCAATGAAAGTGCCTGAATTGAGGTCTGGCAGGTATTTTTCCCAGTATTCCACGACGGGTTCGCCGTGGGAGTTCATCACTTCGAGTTCAAAACCTTCCTCCGTGACGGTCTTTGCGTAGTGTGGAATTTTCCATGGCCAGATGAACACGAGAGAGCCGAACACGAAACCTGTTAGCGTCGCCGTTGTCCTGTCTCCATAGTTTTTCATGAGCCACGACAGGAAGCGCGAGAAGGCTATGAAGCCAATCACGACGCCGACACCAACGGGGACGAGTATCTTGAAATCGAAATTGGAGACCGCGTCGATGACAATCAACTTATAATTGCCCAACAGAATCAATGTGTAACTTCCTGAAATTCCGGGCAAAAGCATGTCACAAATCGCCAATGCACCGCAGAAAATGAGGTAGAAAATATTGTCACTTTCACTTGCGGGCGTAATGACAGACATACCGAACGCCAAAGCCGCTCCAATGAGCATCAATGCGATGTTCAGGAAGTCGAATTTTTTTATAGTCTTGCCAACGTAATATACTGAAACAAGGATAAGTCCGAAAAAAAACGCCCAAACGTAGATGCCGTTGTTGATTGTGAAAAGATAGGAAAGCAGACGCGCCGCCGAGAAAACGCTGATGACCTCGCCCAAGACCACAGCCAAAAGGAAAAACAGGTCTGTATGCTCTGCAAACTCTTTGAATTTGAACTTGAAAAGGAGTTTGAGCGCCTCGAGGTCGAAGGATTTCAGTGAATGTACAAACCGTTCATATATGCCTGCAAGCAATGCAATCGTACCCCCTGAGACACCGGGGACAACATTCGCAAGGCCCATTGAAAACCCTTTCAGGAACAATATGAGGTGTTGTCGCATATACTTTGTTGTACTTTGTTTAGCGTTTTTCTAAGTATGCAAAATCGCATACTTTCCACGTGCAAAAATATAAAGAAATTTAATGTAGCGAAAACATTTTTTTAGTTTTTATGACCTTTTTTTTGCACTTTATGCGTGATGTGTTCATAATTAATTGTAAATCAATATGATACAGCGGTAATTTAAATATAAAAATTTTATTTTGACACACCATTTTTTTTCGTTAATTTTGCAAAACAAACCCAAAAAGGCTCTAACACTGTATATCAAAGAGATGATAACATACTTGCAAGTGGAGAATCTCTCCAAAGCATTCGGGGACAAAGTCCTGTTTGAGGGCATAAGTTTCTCCATAATGAAAGACCAGAAGACCGCCCTGATAGCCAAGAACGGCACAGGCAAAAGTACGTTGCTCGACATCATCGGGCGCAAGACATATTCCGATTCCGGCAGCGTCGTGTTCCGCAACGACCTGAAAGTCGGCTATTTACAGCAAGACCCAGTTCTCGACGACAGTCTTACAGTGCGACAGCAAATTCTCTCCGTGAATAACAAACTCGCCCGCATCTCCGCCGACTATGAGGCGGCGTTGTCCTCCGGCGACCATGAGCGCATAGCCGCCGCACAAGCCGAGATGGACGCGGCGGGCGCATGGGATTATGAGGCTGAAATGCGTCAGATACTCGGCAAACTCCGCATTGATGACTTGGACAAGGTCATAGGAACGCTGTCAGGCGGTCAGAAAAAGCGCATCGCCCTCGCCGATGTCCTCATTGAACATCCTGATATGCTCATCCTCGACGAGCCTACAAACCACCTCGACACCGAGATGACGGAGTGGCTGGAAAAATATCTCCATGACACCCGCACGACTCTCCTCATGGTGACTCACGACCGCTATTTCCTCGACAATGTTTGTGACTGCATCATTGAGATAGAGGACAACACAACATACACATACAATGGCAATTACGCCTATTATCTCCGCAAACGTGACGAGCGCATCCAAAACCTCGCCGCCGCAATCGACAAGGCTAACAACCTTCTTCGCCGCGAGTCCGAATGGATTTCACGTATGCCGAAAGCGCGTGGAGGCAAGGCAAAATACCGTATCGATAGTTTCTATGAGCTGAAGGAGTTTGCATCGCGCCGCATCGATAACCGCAAGGTTGACATCGCGACCGGCACCGCCCATCGCCTCGGCAACAAAGTCATAGACCTCAAACACGTCAGCAAGTCATTCGATGGCAGGAAGTTGATTGATGATTTCACGTTTTCATTCCAGAAAATCGACAAAGTCGGCATCTGCGGCGTTAATGGATGTGGAAAGACCACACTCCTTAATATAATAATGGGCAAACTTGCGCCGGATTCGGGCGTTGTTGAGGTTGGCGAGACCGTCATGCCGGGTTATTATAGACAGAGCGGCATTGAATATGATGAGGAGCAGCGCGTGATAGACATCATAAAGGACATTGCCGAAGTTGTCATACTTGGCGACGGGCGCAAACTTTCCGCGTCGCAGTTCCTTGAATATTTCCTGTTCCCGCCGAAGATGCAATACACCCCAATCGCAAAACTCAGCGGCGGCGAGCGTCGCAGGCTCTATCTGATGACAGTCCTCATGCAAAATCCTAATCTCCTGATACTTGACGAGCCTACAAACGACTTGGACATTGTAACTTTGAATGTTTTGGAGGATTTTTTGAATGCCTTTGGAGGGTGTCTGATTGTGGTTTCTCACGACCGCTACTTTTTGGACAAGGTTGCCGAGCAATTGTTGGTGTTTGAGGATGACGGTCATATCCGCAATTTCCCCGGCAACTACACTGTATATCTCACACAAAAAGAGGATGAAAAGCAATCTGAACGACGTGAAACGCCGTCCGCCGAGCGCAAGACCGACACACGCTCTTCCGAACGTCACAAGAAGAATTTCACATACAAACTCAACGTTGAATATCAGCAACTTGAAAAAGACATGTCAGCCCTCAATGAGGAGAAAACGGAGATAGAGCGGCTTTTGTCGGGTGGCACGACCGACATAAATGAAATAACAAAACTCTCACAACGTATGGACGAAATACTCGCCGCTCTCGATGAAAAGGAAATGCGCTGGCTCGAATTAGAGGAAATACGCGAATCCGACAATCAATAAATCATTAAATCATTAAATCAACAAATCCTACTTGTCAATCCTGATAGAAAGGATGTAGAAATAGTTGTCGTCGTCGATTTTATGGAAAGTGTAAGCGGGCGGATAGCCGCTGAGGATTGCGGATTGGATAATGCCGATGTTTCCACTGTCCGAATCCGGGCGAGAGAGCGACCTCTGCTGGCGTTTGAACTCGCGGAGTTCGTCCTTGGACTTCGACACAATTTGTGCGCACTTCTCAGAGAGTTTTACATAGTCTTTGTGGTCCACCAAGTTGCCAGTGATGAACTGGAAATAGTCATTGTATTCCTTTATAATAATAAGTCCGACGCCCGCCGAATCGAGGCCGTCAACTTTTTCCTTTGAATACAGGTAGATATTTTGACTAAGCTCGATGAAAATCTTGAAGAACTTCTTGCCACGCTTAGGGTCGTCCCATAGAGAGTCCTCAATATTGGAAGCCAATAGCGATAGTATCTGCCCATCGAATGGTCCAATATAACATACTACCACGTTGTGTTCAAACATGGTCTCGAATATGTCTCTACCGTTTTCAACTAATGCCATTTTAATATCTTTTTTAGTTATTTGAGTTTTGTTGTTTTCTGTTGTTTTTTATATCAGCTCAACGGCAAACACTGTTATGTCGTCGTTCTGTTCTGCGTTGCCCTTGTAGGTTGTGTATTCTTGCTCGATGATTGTCTTCTGTTCGGGCAATTCCTTCGGGGCTATCGATTTGAGTAACGCCACAAACCTGTCGCTGCCGTATTTTTTGTTGTTCTCGTCAAACTGGTTTATCATTCCGTCCGTGGTCATGTAAATCCTGTCGCCGGTATGGAGATTCAATGTTTCCGACGTGAAGGACAACGTGTTGCGCCTCGACATCAGACCGCCGATAGACTTTCGGTCGCCTTTGAGTGTGTCGAGTTCCTGCGTGTCGCGGTGATATACATACAGCGGGCGTTTTGCACCCGAGAATGACATTTCATAATCTGTGTCGCCGGTCCTGAGAATCTTGCAGATGCAGATTTCGAGGCTGTCGTTGTTGTCGGTCTCCTCCTGTTTGAGGGCTGCGACAAGGCCGTCATTGAGTTGTTCGAGGATTTTCGCGGTGTCATATACCTTGTGCTCCACGATGATTTCCGAGAGGATACGTGTGGAAATCATGCACATGAACGCGCCCGGCACGCCATGACCCGTACAATCGACTGCCGCTGTGAAGGCGAGCTTGTTGTTGTCAGGCACCCATGTGAACCAGTAGAAGTCGCCGCTGACTATCTGCAACGGGATGAAGACTCCGAAATATTTGAAGTATCTCGTGATGTTCACTTCCAACGGCATCACTGTCTGCTGGATTGTCTTTGCATACGAGAGGCTCGTGTTGATGTGTGCGTTCTGCTCGGAGATGAACTCGTTCTGCATTGCAAGCTCGTCCCTCTGCATTGCGAGGGTTTCGCCCTGTTTCATAATCGCCTGTTCCTGCTCCTTAATCTGCGAGATGTCGGTGTCGATTGTGACGAGACGGGCGATGTTGTTGTTTTCATCGAGGATAGGCGTGAGTGTTGACTGCACCCAAATCGTCTTTCCTTGTTTTGTTACGATTTCACACTCAAAAACTCTCGATTCCGATGTGCTGAGACATTCGTCCTTTATGCTCAGGATGTCAGGGTTTGAGGCGTAGAAACCTGTAAGGCTGTCTGTGGAGTTGACCTTCAAATCCCTGAAATTATAGCCGTACATGTTCGTGAAGCCCTTGTTAACCCATTCAACGTTGCCAATGTCGTCCATGATGACAACGCCATTATCGGTCTGAGAGGCGACGATTGAGAGTTTTTCAAGCTCCTTGTTGATTTGTTTGAGCTGGTCCGCCTGCGCGAGAATGTGGTCTTTCTGACGGTCAACCTCGTCGTTAAGCCGTGCAAGCTGTCGGTTTTTCCTCTTGCGCGAAAGGTTTGAAACCATCGCGATGATGACGAGGATGAGGATGATGCCGGCAAAAATGGACGCGAAAATGAAGATTGTATTTTCCTGATTTATCTGTCCTAACTGCTCTTTAAGTGTCTTTTCGTGCACTGCAATCTCTTTCTCACGTTTGTCGATTTCCTTTTGCTGAACTTCGAGGTCGCGGTTTGATTGTTCGAGCTGTGCCTGCTTGTCTTTAATGTCCTGTTGCTGCTGTTTCAACCTGACGTCGTTGCGCTGGAGTTGTCCCTGGAGGGCTTTAGCGTTGTTAAGGAGGCTGTCGGCTATCAACTTTTGTTCCTCAATTTCGCGTTCCTTGGTTTCGAGTTGGAAGGTCGTCGCTTGGATGTTCTTCTGCTCCCTGTCGTTGATGGTTATCTCCTCGGTGAGGTCTTTTTCTTTTTGTTCAAGTTCTAACTCCTTGAGCATCAATTCGTTTTCCTGTTGCTGTAACTCCTTGTCCTTATTCTCCACGAGGGTCAAGAGATCGACTTTCGTACCGCCCTGCGCAAGCACCTTGTCAGAAATGTCGATGCCCACGGAAGCCGCCTTGCCGCTGTTAACCTGGAACTGGTTTGCGCGTCCTTTGAGCAGAAGGTTAATCATGAAGCACTGCTGGAGGCTTTTTTCCTTTGCTGTGTCACATATTACAATAAGTGTGCTGTCGTTCTTGAGGCGGTTGCTGATTGCCTGGAGGTCGCCGTTGTAGTTTGAGTTTACAAAAAGGATGTGAGTTGGCGTGAGGTCTCTCACCCTCTTGAACTGATGGACGGAGAAAGGCTTTCCCTTGATTTTGGAGTTGTTGTCCCTCATCCTGCACAGTTCGTTGTATTCGGGCGCGGTTGTTCCATATACACCGACAGAATATTCCTCGGTGTATTCGTTTCCTGGCCAATCGACGTATTCGGAGAGTGTGAGAATCCAGTGGGCACGCAAAGCCTCCTGGCTGATCTGACCGCTCGCCGAGCGTGGCATGAATGAAGCCACAGCCACGAGTGCCAAAAACAGCGCCACACGCTTTATTAATATGTATCCTTTCTTGCCCATTGTCCTATCTAAATTTTATGCCGATAACGGAAATGTCGTCGCGTTGTTCTTCATTGCCACGGAAGTCGTCGAGTTCCTTTGAGAAAAGGTCGCCCTGGCGTTCCATGGGTTCGTTCCTATATTCAATCATCATGTTCACAAACCTGTCAGAGCCGAACTTCTTGCGTTCATGGTCGCACTGGTCGGAGATACCGTCGCTGCACAGGTACATTGTGTCTCCGCTATGGAGGATTATCTCCTGGTCGGTGAACTGGATGTTACCACGTTTTTTCTGTGTGCCGCCGATTGACTTACGGTCGCCCTTGAGCTGGATAACCTCCTGTCCGTCCGCCGGCAGGTAGTAGAGCGGGCGTTTTGCGCCGCAGAACACGATTTTGTAGTCGTGGTCAGAAAGCTGCTCCACACGGCAGAGGCATGTGTCCATACCGTCGTTGTTTGTGCTCTGTTCCTGTTTGAGGGCTTTGATGATGCCGAGGTTGAGGGCGTCCATGATGTCGCGTGGCGAGTATGTGTTACGCACGTTAATTACCTCATTGAGGACGCGGTTACCGATAAGGCTCATGAATGCGCCCGGGACGCCGTGACCCGTGCAGTCGAAGTCGCCTACAAACTGGTAGTTGTGGTCGCCGTCCTGAGCCGTGGAGAACCAATAGAAGTCGCCGCTCACGATGTCTTTCGGACGGAACAGCACGAAACAGTCGAAGTATTTTTGGATCAACTCGTTTGGAGGCAGGATTGTCTGCTGGATTGTCTGCGCGTAGTCGATACCTTTCTTTATGCTCTTTGTCTGTTCCTCGATTTGGTTTTTCTGTTGTTCGAGGGTGTTTTTCTGCTGGAGGAGCTCCTCATTCTGGCTTCGGATGGCAGCTTCCTGTTCCTTGAGCTTGTTGATGTCCGAGTAGATAGCCACGAGTTGTGTCACGTCGCCCCTTTCGTTGAGGATTGGGGTGAGTGTTGTCTGCGTCGCAATCTTCTTGCCGGAGCGTGTGTGGCTGTCGCTTTCAAAGACGATTGTCTGCTTGTTGCTGACACATTTAAATAATATGTTTCTTATGCTCTTGTTTCCGCTGACATTCACGATGTTTTCGTCGCGCTCGTTGCGCAGGAGTTGGAGAGTGTAGCCGAAGAACCTTGTGAAACCTGCGTTGACCCACTCGAAGTAGCCGTTTCTGTCCATGATGACAATGGCGTTCTGCGTCTTGCCGGCGACGATGGAAAGTTTTTCCAATTCCTTGTTAATGCCTTCGAGCTGTTCCGCCTGTTTGTCGATTTCCTGTTTCTGCTGGTTAAGCTCGAGGTTCTTTCTGCGGAGCGCGGCGTTTGCACGTGCACGCGCCATGATAGACCTGATGATGAGGATGATGAGGAAAATGACGACGACGATGAAAATAGTCACGCCCATGTTACGTGTGCGCGCCTCGTTGAGGGTGTTGTCCTGTGTCTTGATTTGAGCCTCCTGCTCTCTGATTTTTTTCTCACGGTCAGTGAGATCGATATTTTTTGCATCAAGCACCTTGTTTGCAGAATCTACCTTTATTTGGTTCTGGTTGATTTGTTCGTCCTGTTCCTTGAGCTGCTTCTGGTTTAGAGCGAGTTTGCTTTGCTGTGTCTTCAATTGGTCCATCAACACTGCGGCGTAAGCCTTCTGCGCATCGATTTCCTCCTCCTTCTCCTTGAGCTGCTTTGCAAGTGTGTTGTTCTGCTTCTTCAACTCATCGTTTTTCTTCTTCTGGTCTTTGAGGTCGTTTTCTTTTAACTCGATGTCCTTTGCAAGTGCGTCAAGTCGTTTTGCCTTCTCCTGGAGGTCGTGGCTCTTTTTGTTGTACTGGACGCGGAGGTCGAGCGTAGAGCCGCCCTGATTTGTGAGTTTATCGGGGACGATACAGTCTGATTTCTTGGCGTTTACGTTGTTTATTTCAAACTGTTTGTCATTGTCATGCAGAAGGATGTTAATCATGAAATAGTTCTCGGACGGTGCGCGGTCTGTGATGACGAGGGTCTTGTTAGACTCAAGCATTGGATATAGCACGTCGAGTTCCTCGTTAGACCTGTTGCTCACGAAGAAAACGTCCGTCGGGGTGATGTCTTTTACTCTGCGGAATTGCTTTATGACAATCGGCCTGCCGTTGATTTTGCGGTTTTTTGCAAGGTTTTTGAGCGGTATGAGTTCTTCAGGGTTCATTCCATAAACACCGATAGAGAAGTCTGTGGGGGATTTGTAGTTTTTCCAATCAACGGATTCCGAACATGAGAGGATGATGTTAGCCTTTATCATTTCCTGCGATGCCTGGGCGTATGTAGTGCCGTGCAGCCCCGTCATGGACAGAAGCACGCACACCACAAACAAGCACCATGTTTGCACGGCCTTTACGCTGGATATTTTGATATGGCTTTTGTTACACATTGTTCGTTTTTCATTTTTTGTTGCCCGTTTCTTTCTGACGCCTTCCATTTTTTTCTGTTTTGCGTCAACATCGTTTAAACAATATTGATGCCAAAAATGATTGACATGTCAAAATGGACACTCCCTGAAAATTTTGCTAAAATTACGTATATTTTTTGAATTGGTGAAATATTTTTTTATTTTTTTTGTAATTAAAAAAAACGCGCCGCGTATCGCTTTGATTAACAGTGGTATAGTAAAACAAAAAGTTTTGATACAATATTTTGATTTTGCATTGTGGAGCCAATGGTTTAACTTTGCAGCGCGTTTGGGCACGTCGCCTTTCGCAATGAAACAATGAGAAAAAATGCTAATTGTACTTATAATAATGTCAATCGTGGCTGTTGCTGCGGTTGGGCTGTATATAAAAAGTGAAATAAACTCCCGCCGGCAGAAGGCGCAGTGGGAGACGTCGGTCAGCAACCTTCAGAGTGACAATGAAACGCTCAAAGAACGCCTCATGCAATGTGAAAAGGCGTCCGAGAAGGCGTCCGAGGAGGCTGCGCGTGAGATTGAGACGTTAAAAATCCAGAGGAAGCGCGGCGCGGACGTCATGCAAGGGCTTGTGGCTCTCCAACATACGATGTTCACCGACCCCGGGCACATCAAGGCGATGTTTTCAGACTTTTTCCTGTTGTACAAGCCATTCGAGGCTGTCGGCGGCGATTTCTACAAGTTGATTTCATCGGGTGACTCGGTGCTTGTGGCGTGTGGAAACTGTGGAATGTCGGGCGCGGCAGGTCTTTTGAAAGGGCTTCAGAACGTTGCAATGTTAGAGGACATCGCAAGCCGATGCAACCTTTCAGAGGTTCAGGCGGGCGAAATCCTCGACGCACTGCGCACGCGGTATGCGCGTATGGCGGAGCGTGACGGCTTCAGGCATGACGTGGACGAGGACATACCTGTCAATTTTACAGTCTGCATCATCAATCAACGCAACCGCTCACTTTCCTACGCGGGCGCATACGGCAGTTTGTGCCTGATTCGCAAGGCTTACCCCGGCACAAACCGCCGCGAAGTTGATGTGCATGAGTTCAGGGGCGACAGGATGAATTTTGCAGTGTCGTTCGGCAGGCGCAAAAACTACACGACTGAAAATATTGAACTCGAAAAGGATGACAAACTCTATCTCAAGACCGACGGCTATGTCAATCAACGCGGCGGCTCTCAGAACGCCCGCTACGGCGATCAGTACCTCCGTCAACTTTTGATGAGACACGCAAACGAGCAAATGCTCGAACAGCGCAAGGTTTTTGAACAGGAGTTTGAAAACTGGCGCGGCAATAACCGTGGAAACGATATTTTGCTTATTGGACTCGCGCTGAAAGTGGCGGGGAAATGAGGAGAGAGGATAGAGGAAAGAGAAAAGAGGAAAATCAACAAATCAAAAATCACCAAATCACTAAATCAAAAAAATGCAACGTAAAGAACCGGAGTCAATTGGAGATGTTTTGCGGCAGTTGCTTGTTGCGAATGGAGGCTACAAGCGCATCAAGGAGATTCGTCTGACGCAGGAATGGGACAAGATTGTAGGCCCCATGATTGCGCGTAACACTGAGGAAATCAACTTGAAAGACGGCATTTTGTCCGTGAAATTCCGCTCCGCAATCGTCCGCAATGAAATTTCCATGCGCCGCTCATCCCTACAAAAACTTCTCAACGACACAATGCACGAACAAATTGTGAAGGAGATTGTGGTGAGGTAAAGATTAAAGTTGAGAGATTAAAGATTAAAGTTTAATGGACAACGGTGATGTTGCCGGAGTATTTGTCGCCGTCCTTATAGAAAACGTAGAAATAAACTCCATCTTTCACGTCGGGTGCGTTCCATTCGTTGTGGTAGTTTGAGGAATGGAAAACGCGGCGACCTTCACGATTGTAAATATCAATGTTCCAGTTGTTTACAAACTCATCAAGTCCTTTTATCTTGAAATAATCATTGAGTCCGTCGCCGTTTGGAGTGATGATGTTTGGGAAAATGAACTCGCCACAATACCTGTACCTCACAAAAATTTCGTCGCTGATTTCGCCGCAAAAGTTTGAAACTTCAACAGTGTAAGTGCCCTGTTGCTCAACCACAAACTCCTCTCCCCCACTGAAATCCTGCCAAACATATTTTGTGGCGTCGTTCCATGCCATGTTGAGAGTCAGCGTGTTACCGTCGCACATCACTGTATCGGCTGGCAATTTTACCATTGGCAAGTTTTTTTGCTCCATTTTGATGGAATCCGTTGAAACACAGCCTTTTTTGTCCGTGACAGTCACTTTATAGAATCCAGCCGTGTCGGGAATGACGGTTCGGGTTTTTGCGCCGGTGTTCCATAGATAATCCACGTCGCCCACACCACAATCGAGAGTGCGCTCGCGGTTTGTGCAAATGATGTTGTCACTGTCGAATGAAATGACAGGCAACTGATTTTCAATGACTTTCACAGTCGATGAAAACTCACAACCTTCATTATCCACAGTTTTCGCCGAATACTCGCCCGCCGCATCAAAAACGCGCTTTTTGTCACTGTTTTCCACGTCATCGAGCCAATGGAAATCTACAATTTTATCTCCATACTCCACATCCGCCTCGACCGACTTTCCATGACAAAATTCAAGAGTGGAAGACATGGTGAACTCCACTGGTTCCATGACAGTTATGACGACTGCATCCTCAGTTTTGCAGCCCGTGAGAAGGTCTGTCAAAATGCCACGGACTTCGGCGTTTTTGTTGATGTGGACTTCAGAATTGAAACCATAATCAACCCACTGAAAAGCCTGTTCGTCGTCGAGCGTAGGCGCGGCGATGACCGCCTCGTCATAACTGCAAATTTTGATGTCTTCGCCGAGGTCGAGCGTGGGCGGCTCGTAAACTTCAAAAAATCTGTAATCATAGTGGCTGAACCCGTCCACAACAACCTCCAAACCGATTCTATATTTGTCAGGCTTTTTTAAATCGACTGAAAATTTACTCTCATCGGACTCCGCAATGACCTCGCCGGCGACAGTCGTGAGCGTCCATTTATAAGCCGTGATGTTGCGGTCGTCGGTACATCTGAAAGTTGTCGTGGAGTTTGTGCAGTTGTCCCTGACCTCAAAATCCGGTGGCAAAAGGTATGAAGGAATGAAATTTGGCAGACCCATGCGTGAAATGTTGCCGTCAAGATACACTCCATCAATGACATAGTTCGCCGCCATGCCCTTCTCGCGCGGGTTTTCGATTACGCCGAGATATTCATAACCATCCTGCGCAACGTAAATTTTGCCGTTGATGGCAAGTTGGAGCGCACCAAGCAACAACGTATCAACAACGCCAAGTTTTGGAAACTCGCCCAAAAAAGTCTGTGATTTTGAGATTGTTACGGGGTCGTCGGACATGAGGTCAAGTTGGAAAACCTTGCGGTGGGTTGTGTAATAGAGTTTTGTCACGTCGCTCGAAAACTCCACACCATATAAATAAGCCTCCGTATCCAAATGTGTGACGTAGGGTTCAAGATTGCCATTTCTTGGGTCGAACTTGAAGATTTCCAGGACGTTGATGTATTTTTCCTCGCCGTCGATGACTGCGGTTGTTGAAATGCCGCCGTTTGCACACGCCACAAGCCTGCCATTTGGCGCGACACGCATGTAGCCAATGGAAAGCGTCGGGTCAAAATACGGCTGTCCGTTTCTATCATATTGATACTGAATGTCTAACGCGCTTATCGGGAACTCGGTGCGCGAGTTGAGCATGATGCCGTCCTTTGTAACGAGATACCTCACAATATTATTTCCCGGCACCGTGCGCGTCAGGAGCCAAAAATCCCTGCCGTTGGCGTGTTTTATCGCTGTAACTTTCTCACACACAAAGCTTCCCGTGGTCGATGGGCTTTCGATTATGATGTTTTTCATGCCTTCCACGACATCGCCGCGCCCCTCGTCCAATTTCATGTCAACAACCGAATAACTCAGCCCTTTTTTGCCAAATTCCGCATCGACCACAAACACAAAATACTTGTCCATATCGCCAGGCCATGGGACGATGATTGCGGATTCGGTGCTTGAGGTGTGTCCGAGAAGGTTTTCGCCGTTTGGCATGATGCCTCCATTTGCATTCCATAGCGTCTGACCGTTTGTGTAGAGCCTCAGATGCCCGAGCGAGTCGCTGAAAGTCGCCATGCCCTCGCCAAAAAGACGGTGGTGCTCGTCGTCGTCGTGCGCGTTTATTGTGTCGAACTCAATATAAAGGTCTGTAATCTTGCCATCGGTGAGAACTTTCGGCTCAGGCGTGTTAAAATCCAATCCTGCATTCCTTCCGAAATACCACACGGCGGTTTCGAGTTGCGCTTCAGATGCCGCACAACTCATTAATATGATGGTCGTTATGAGAATTAATCGTTTCATGTTTATATGTCGTTTATGATGCAAAGTAAAAAAAAAATAAAAAAAGTTCCAAAAAAATTTGTCAATTAAAAAAAAGTATCTACCTTTGCATCGTCAAAAACAAAACAGAAGTTCTTTTTAAGTAGTTTCGGTCTCTAGCTCAGTTGGTAGAGCAACTGACTCTTAATCAGTGGGTCCAGGGTTCGATCCCCTGGAGACCGACCAGATCATTCAGCTTTAGTGCATCTCCGGAGAGATGGGTGAGTGGCTGAAACCAACAGTTTGCTAAACTGTCGTAGGAGTACAACTTCCTACCGGGGGTTCGAATCCCCCTCTCTCCGCATAAAAAACCGCGTGAAACTCAATGTTTTACGCGGTTTTTTTGTTGAAGGATTTTTTGTTGGAAGTTTATTTCACCCTGAATTTCCATTCCCATTCCGTCAGGTTTCCGCAAGCGTCCTCAATCTTTGCGACGAGTGTGTGCGTGCCGGATTTGATGCCGAGTTTCTTCACTTGTGAAATCAGGCGGGCGTTCTTATAGTCATATTCAAAAATCTTCCATTCGCCGTCGATATAGACATTGTATTTTTCGATTCCGCTGAAATTGTCTGAAATTCCGACCATTACATTGTTGGACTGCGAGAGGAGCGTCGCGGTGTTTTTTGTAACGACACGCGGCGGAATGGTATCGACCGCAATGAGAAAATTGCCCAAATATCGCGGCTTTGCAGTGATATTTTCACCATCAAAAGTGCCTCCAACATATCCGAGCGAGTTTTTCTTGCCGGTGCGGGCGATGAAAACCTGGCGCGGTTTTAGAGACGAGTCCGCGAGTTTTTGTTTCAAATCATCCGGCACTGGAAGTGTCAGCCCAATATTTCCATGCACAGGAATTTCCTTGCTGCCGATTGTGTAGAGCGGGCGTTTGAAAACGTTTGAATCCTCACGCACAATCTCCAAGTATTCATCCTTATAGAAATTTCCGGCGGGAATGTCAATGACGACTTTCAGCGAACACAAAACATTGTCATGCTCCCATGAAACCCGCGTTCCACGGCGTATGACAGGCTCATAATCGCCGTCTTTCACGCCTTTCACGGTAAAATTCACCTTCCTGACGTTGCCCGTAAAGTCCTTCAATTCATACCTCATGCGGTGGAGTTCGCCATCTTTGATGATGATTGGCTTTGACACCTTATAAATATTCAACTTGTTGTTGGGATCGATGAAACTTTTTTGGATATAGCGGTTTGTGCGCTGAACCTCGGCATAATCCACAAAACTGTTGATGTACCGCGTGTCATCGAACGAAATGCTCTCTAAACGAGACTGATACATGAGGATTTCATTATCATAAAGTGAAATTTCCACGACTCCGCACGGGCGACCTCCGACATCGAAAAAATCCACAGCATTAACGCCAAAACCTACATGGCCGTATGCATTAATTGTCTTGTTTTCAATGGATTTCAGTTCATAATATTTTTCATCCACGGATGAAGTGTCATCGAGGGAATACGCCTTAATTCCATAGACAGTCGGGGCTTTATGGTCGGCGACTTTGTTGGCGAGGAAACCGAGCGGATTAAGAGGCACCTCGGTTTTTGTGTCGCGCACTTCAAAATGGAGATGAGGACCGAGCGACCCGCCGGAGTTGCCTGAATATGCAATTACCTCGCCTTTGGAGACTGGAATTGCGCCCTCCTCGGGAAAATAATCAACGTCGAAGGACTTGAGCCTGAATTGTTCCTTCCTGATGACCGAATCAATTTTCGGCGCATACTCCGACAAATGCCCATAGACAGTCGTATGTCCGTCATAATGATTGATATACAGTCCATAGCCGTAACCGTAGGGCGAGACTTTTATGCGTGAGACATAACCGTCGGCGACCGATTTCACGGGAACGCCGATGTGTGGCGTGGAGATGTCGAGACCGCCGTGGAAATGGTTTGCGCGAAGTTCAGCATACGACGCGCTTAACACAACTGGTATGTCCATAGGATTGATGTAATCCTGGGCTTTGACGCTCAACGCCGCAAAGCAGCACAGCGCCATAAATAGTTTCATTTTCATTATTTATGCTTATTTTGACGCAAAGTTAAGGCAATTATGCATTGGTAGCAAATTTTTTTTAAAAAAGAGCGAAAAAAATCCCAAAAAAATATTGTTATTTCAGAAATTTGCAAGATATTTGTAATTTGAAAACATTAGAACACAATCTATACAAAAATTGGAAATGGGAATGTTTAGCAACTTGTCTATAAAACAGAAGATTAGCGGGGGGCTTGCAGCCTTCCTCGCTCTTATTGTCATATCATATTGCCTGCCGCTTATTGCCACAAACCGAACCGGCGGCCACATCAAACAACTGAAAAACTATGAGTTGCCACAGACCGTGCACAGCCATGAGTTCAATGATGCAATCTTACAGGCAATTAACTATGGAAACCGCGCACTCGCTAACCATGAGCCAATCTTCATAGACTCAGCGAGGGTGATGCTCGGGATTGCGAAGGAACATCAGGAAGGCTTGATAGCCATAAAAAATAAAAACAACTCTGAATCCATCGACCGCATTTCAAACGTCCTCGCCGACTATGAAGACGCGCTCAACAACGCCACCCGATTAAACGCGCAGGTAAACACGCAATATGACGCTATCGAAACCTACAAACAGGGCTTCATCGAGTCCATGATAATTATCCGCTCCCAACTTGGTCAGAACGGCTCTGCGGCAAATGCGACGCTCATTTCCGAAACAATCCGCGTGATAGAAAACGCAAAAGGCAAGATGACAAACAGAGAGGCGGCTCAAGGGGCTCTCTCGACCGTGTTGGCTAACCAAAAGAAAATCATGGAGTTCGCTCCAAAAGTGAACGCCACGGAAGCCAACAAGACCGTCGAATACGCCAAACAATACGTCGCCGGCGCGGCTCAATATTATGAAATTCTCCAGCAATACAACGACCAGTTCCGCCGACTTGCGCAGGACGCCTCAATCCTCAAAGCCGAGGCAGAATCCCTCGCAACCGATTCAAACGACCGCGCCACAAAAATCCTTGCCGACGCCGACAGCGGCATTGGAGGTATATGGTTTGTGGCTCTGACAACGCTTGCAATACTTTTCGCGGCTGCATTTTTCCTGATGGGCTGGTTCACGAGAATGACAGTCTCACCAATCGCAAAAATCGAGGACGTAATCACAAAGATGAGCGAGGGCGACCTGACGCACAAGGTTGACATCTCGACAAACGACGAAATGGGACGCATGGCTGAAAAGATTAACCTCATGAATGACAAGCTCAAGGAAGTCGTGAACAAAATCATCATCGGCGCCGAGGACATCAACAACAACGGCGTTGAAATGTCGAGAACTTCACAGCAGATGAACGACGGCGCAAGTGCTCAATCAGCCTCCGCCGAGGAAATTTCCAGCTCAATTGAGGAAATGACAGCCACAATAAACCAGAATTGCGACAATGCGCGTGAAACCGAAAAGATTGCAGACCAGGCACTTTCAAACATCCGCCTTACAAACGACGCAAGCCAGAAGAGCATGGAAGCCATGAGGAACATCGCGCAGAAAATCACCATAATCGACGAAATCGCCTTCCAGACAAACATCCTCGCGCTCAATGCGGCTGTCGAGGCTGCACGTGCAGGCGAACAGGGCAAAGGCTTCGCGGTCGTTGCAGCCGAAGTCCGCAAACTTGCCGAGCGCAGTGCAAAGGCGGCGGCAGAAATCGACCAGGTAAGCCACGGCGCGGTTGCGGTGAGTGAAAACGCCACTACCCTACTCCAAGGCATCATTCCGGACATTGAGCGCACGACAGACCTTGTGCGTGAAATCTCCGCATCAAGCTCCCAGCAGACCGCCGGCATTGAGCAAATCAATACCTCAATGCAGGAACTCACGCAAATCACCCAAAGCTACGCGGCGTCGGCTGAAGAAATGGCAGCCACAAGCGAAAACCTCGCCGCACAAAGCTCGACGCTCAAACAAGCCGTTGAATACTTCACGACCGGCATCCGCAAGGAATTGGGAATCGACAAGAAGGCAAAGACCGTCCAGAAGCCTTCCACGACCAAATCCACGGCAAAAACCGCGTCGAAACCCTCATCGAAGCCATCGGCATCCCAAGCCACACACTTCACAATCACCGGCAAGCAGCAGCCCAAGAATGAAACAAAAACGGCTCAACGTCCCGAAGAATTTGTGATGCCAACGAACAAGCCAGTGCGCAAAACTGCGCCAAAACGTCAAAATGCTATCGAAGGAAAGACAGGTGGCACGTTTATTGACATGACAAGTAGGGACGATAGGGACAGCGAGTTCGAATCGTTCTAAAATTACACAAAGTAACACTCAAAAACAGACAAAACCATGTTCATCGACAACCTACCACTCGGCAAAAAAATATCTTACGGATACGTATTATATATGGTGTTGCTCCTCTCAGCGGCGGGGGCAATCATTTATCATGCCACCCAGATAAACCGCACACTCTCCGAGGTTCAGACGAAATCCATGCCTGAGACCGACCTCAGCCATCTTGTGCAGGAAAAGACGCTCGAGGGCATTTATCTGTTCACAAACTCATTCCTCATGAAGGACGATTCGCAGCGCGGCGCGGCGTTTGCATGTTTCGACGACGCATCAAAGCACCTCCAGCAGCTCCGCGAGCTTGAGTCCGGCGACGACAGGGTGATTGTGGATTCAATAATTGAAATTCTCCCAAAATACAGCAATCTCGCCGAGGAATACACACGCCTCAATTCTGAAATGTCGATGCAATATGAGCAGCTCGAAACATTGAAGGCGCAGTTCTACACGGGAATCGAAAACATCCGAGCCGCCGTAAATAAAAATGTAAGCCGCTACAATTATGAAACCGTCATCAAGCGCACAATCATTTGTGACGAACTCATCCGCACCGTCGAGCATGCCAAAGGTCAGATGAGCAACAAGGCTTTTGTGGCTGCCACGATTGAGGAAGTGAAGGCAAGCATGGCGAAAATCGGCGAATTTGCACCACAGGCGGGCGCGGCGGCAGACTTAAGAAGCGCGTCTGAAGCATTGTCGAAATATGTAGAACTCAGCGGAAAATATTATGAAAACCAGGCGCAAGTCGCCGCAGACTACCAAATCAGCACACAATACGGCGAAAGGATAAAGTCTGCCATGCACCACCTCGCCGCCAACAACAGCAGCGAATCTAATGAAGGCACGTCCTCGGCATCCAAAATCGCCGAAGGTATGGTATGGAATATTTCTATCGCCACGGCTTTCACGGTAATTTTGGTCATCATTATTGCCACGCTCCTCATCCGCAACATCATGCGCCCTGTCAGGGAGGCTGCGGACGGCATTGCAAAGATTTCCGGCGGCGATTTGAACGTGAAGATTGAGACAACGAGCAACGACGAAATTGGCGAGATTGTGAAGCAAATAAACGCCATGGCAGCCAAAATGAAGGAAGCAATCCAGAAAATCACTTCAGGTTCCGACACCATACTCCAGAGCAGTCAGGAAATGGCTCGCACGTCTCAGATGATGAGTGAAGGCGCGGGACAACAGGCTGCGTCGGCTGAGCAAGTGTCGAGTTCAGTGGAACAAATGAACGCCCAGATTGCTCAAAACAGCGAGAACGCCCAGGAAACCGAGCGCATTGCGTCGAAGGCACTTGAAAGCATCCTCAAGACAAACGAGGCAAGCCAGAAGAACATGAACGCCATGAAGACCATTGCGCAGAAGATTTCCATTATTGACGAAATCGCCTTCCAGACAAACATACTCGCTCTGAATGCGGCTGTTGAGGCTGCACGTGCGGGCGACCAAGGAAAAGGTTTTGCAGTGGTTGCCGCCGAAGTCCGCAAACTTGCCGAGCGCAGTGCGACCGCCGCTTCCGAAATTGACAAGGTTTCAAAAGTTGGACTTTCGGTCAGCGAGGAGTCCGGCACGTTGTTAGAACAGGTCATTCCCGAAATTGAAAAGACCACACAATTGGTGCGTGAAATTGCGTCGTCGAGCCAGGAGCAGAACTCCGGCATTTCTCAAATCACTGACGCTGTTCAGGGTCTCAATGAAATCATACAGCAATACGCCGCCTCAGCCGAAGAAATGGCATCTACAAGCCAGAATCTCGCCGCGCAGAGCATTGAACTCAAGGAATCTGTTTCCTATTTCAAGACTGGCGAACCCACGGCTCAAAAACAGCCCACGTCGCGTCCTCAGCCAAGGCAACAGCCCGCACAGCGCACACAGACCCAACGTCCGGCATCAACCACGGCAAAACCGGCAGCCACATCAAAGCCCGCAGTGCCGAGCAAATACACTCCCACAACGGCTGAAAACAAGGCTAAACCCGCCGCCCTCAACGCCCACGTTCCGGGCAAAGACAGTGTGACGCTACCGAAACAGACAACCGCAAAACCCGTCACACGCCCCACGACCGCGAAGCCTGCCGCAAAACCGACCGTGAAAACCTCAACGACCAAACGCCCAAGCGTTTACGTCAACAAACCCACCACGGACAACGGCTTCAACTTCAACCTTGCCGGCGACGACAGGGACAAAGAATTTGAATCGTTTTAGGAATTTTATTTTTATATTCATTTTAGTAATCGTGTTTCATGTGAATTGAAAACAGCCACGGAAAATATCAAAAATTCCGTGGCTGTCGTTTTTTTATATGTTGGAGTGTTTTTCTACTGCCTTGCCGGTGGCTCTGCCTTCATTGGCTCGCCTAACGAGGATGCCTCGGCGTCTTTTTCGTCCAATTTGAAACGCATAAACTGTTGATTTTCGGTGGTGTAGGGTTTCCAGTCGCCGCCGTTTTCACCGTTTGGGTCGCTGTATTTTGCAAAATTAGACCAGGCGGTGAGCATCTTTTCAGACAAATCCCAGTCGCCCTTCGTCCACGGACGCCAACAATGTTTCAACGATTTGAAAACATACCACAAATCCGACGAATGGAACGCGCCTTTGAGGTAATCTTCGGGATGGCTGCCGTCGTCTGGCAACGGTCTTGCAAAC